>JBGSJM010000379.1:0-20140 GCA_041742015.1 Verrucomicrobiales bacterium
TTCAGCCTTCCCCGCGAGCATTCGCGGTGGGCCCTGGAGACGCGATCCATTCAGGTGCAGGTCCTCGGAACCGATTTTCTTGTCGAAGAATCCGGCTTCTTGCAGTTCGGCGACAGATTCCTTAAATGCTGAGATCACGTAATCGATGTCCTCGTCCGTGTGCGCCGCCGTCATGTAGGTCGGGAAACCCTCCAAGAGGAAGACTCCCTTGTTCCGCAGGTGGAAGTACAAAAGGTTGGCGTATTTGTGATCATCCGCTGCGCGAAGGAACATTTGCGAGCCGAAATTGGGCATCCGGAACGGCGCGCCCGTTTCGACGAACATCCTGTCCACCGTGCCGGCGAGGCGGTCGGCCTTGTCCCGCACGCCCTGCCAGAATTCCGGACCCTTGCCCTTCAGATGCAACAGCACCTGCTTCACCGCCGTCATCGCCAGCGGATGCCGCACGAAAGTGCCCGCAAAAAACGTCACCCCTTTTTCCGGGAAGGAATCGTCGCCAAACTGCCACATCCCACCATCAAAGGTATCCATGAATTCCGCTTTGCCGGCCACCACGCCCAGTGGCATCCCGCCGCCCACGACCTTGCCATAGGTAGCGATGTCGGCTTCGATCCCATAAAACTCCTGCGCGCCGCGCGGGCCGGTGCGTAATCCGGTGATCACCTCGTCGAAAACAAACACCGTCCCCGATTCGCGCGTGATTTTTCTGACCTCGCGAATAAACTCCCTGGGCTGGAACTCTGGTCGCCGACTCTGAATTGGCTCCACGATCACCGCCGCCAACTCATGGGCACGGGCGCGGATGATCTCCAGCGCCTCATCCGTGCCGTAGGGCAGCACAATCACATCCTCCACCGCCCGGCGGGGGATGCCGGGAGCGATCGGCAGCGAGCGCAAGCTGTCTCCCGAGCCGACGCCCTTGACCAGCATCTCATCGAAATTTCCATGATAGTCGCGGGCGAAGACCACGATTTTGTCGCGGCCTGTAACGGTGCGGGCGAGGCGCATGGCGGCCTGGACCGCTTCCGAGCCGGTGTTCAGAAAACTGGCGCGCTCATTGCCCGTGATTTCACAAAACAACTTCGCGGCCTCCATCGCGGTGAAGCACTGCGGTCCGACTTCGACTCCTTGATCAAGTTGGTCCTTCAATGCCTCGGTGATGAAGTCAGGTGAGTGACCGAGGAAGTTGGGGCCGAAACTGTTCTGTAGATCAATGTATTCGTTGCCATCTACATCGATCAATCGGGATCCTTTCGATTTTTTCACCACGATCTGATAGATCATGTCTTTCCACAGACGGTTGAAACCGGAGACAGTTCGCGGGTCCGCATACCATTGCCGGTATTCAGCGGTCAACTTTTTCGAAGTCGCCGTTTTGGTGGTGTAGTCCTCGACCAATTTGGCGATGTGGGCTCTTTGTTTGTCGGACAGGGTATCGTCCAGATCGCGATTGATCCGGGTCGAGGGCGCCGAGGAAACCGTGGGAGAGGTGGAGGGTTGGAGTGATGGAGTTTTGGAGGATTGGATGGTTGGAGTCGTGGATGGTTGTGAAGCCTGCACCACGCCACCTTGCAGAAGCGCCAGTTGACTACGCATCAGTTCAAGCTGCTGGTTGATAATTCCCTGAAGATCGCCGCTGTAGGTGACGGGAGTGGGAGTCTGAACCGGGGTCGTCTGAAAAACGATGTTTTGCGGAGCTGCCACAGGTTGTGGACGGGCAGGAGCAGGAGCAGGAGCAGGAGCAGGAGCCGCCTCCTGAAAACGATCTGAAGGCAGCGTCTTGTCGAGATATTGGGCCAGGGCGTCGATCGATGAAAAATCCGTCATCAGTTGGCGCATTTTGATATCGGTCCCAAATCCGTCTTGAAAGGCCTTGCTCGCCTGGGTAAGGAGGAGGGAGTCAAATCCCAGTTCCAGAAAGGTGGCGTTGGTGATTAGTTCATCGTGCGTCATCCCGGACAGGTTGACCAATATTTCGCGAATCTCAGCGCCGAGAGCAGTGGTGCGGTTGGATGTCATACGGGCGATTGTCATTTCAGTTTGTGGCTCAGTTTGTGTGCAGGGAGTAACCGTGTCATTCAACAGGGTACAGTCGTCGACTGTACCCTGTACAATCGGGAAAAGCGGTTTTGGATCAACCCAGTGGCGTTTGCGTTCAAAGGGATAGGTGGGAAGGACGGCGCGCTTGCGGATTTCGCCTTCATAAAAATGATCCCAGTTGATCTCAACTCCATTTGCCCAGAGTCTGCCGAGGGACTCCAAAAGATTAGCGTGGTCGCAGCCGTTTTCTTTGATGTGGCGACAGGTCGAGGTGGTGAGGTGTCCGGCTTTGCGATTAAGCGACTGGCGGGCCAGACCGGTCAAAGTCTGCCCGGGACCGACCTCTACAAAAATCTGCCTCGGCTCCTTTGCCCCAAGCTCAACCACGGCGCGGTGAAAGCGGACCGGTTCACGCAGATGTCTGGCCCAGTAGTAGGGATCGGTTGTTTCGGTGACGGTCAGGTAAGCTCCGGTCACGGTGGAAAGAATCGGAATACTCGGCGCGGAAAGCTCCACCCCTGCAAAGGACTCGGCAAAGCGCTCAATGACCGGATCCATCATTCGGGAATGAAAGGCGTGGGAGGTGTGCAAACTCTGGGAGACCACTCCATCCGCCTCAAGAGCAGCACGGAAAGTCTCGATTTCCGTGTCTGGACCAGCCACCACGCAGAGCGACGGGCCATTTACTGCCGCGAGATCAAGGGTGTCGGAAAGCCGGGCCAGCAGATCGGTTTCGGAAAGGCGCACCGAGAGCATCGCCCCGCCGGGGAGGTCACCCATGAGACGGCCCCGCGCCGCGAGCAGTCGCAGACCGCTTTCCAGATCAAAAACCCCGGCATGGCAGGCCGCCACAAACTCGCCCACGCTGTGACCCACCATCGCCGCCGGGGCCACGCCCCAGTGCCGCCAGAGATCTGCCAGGGCATACTCGATCACAAAAATCGCGGGCTGGGCGAGCACGGTATTTTTCAGAAGATCTGCCGCCGCTTCGGCTTCGAAAACGGGTTGGAAAACCCGTTCTACGTTGGGATATAGAACATCGACGAGCTTTAGTCCCAGCTCCGGCTCGAGGATTTCCGAGCAGCGATCAACCAGGGCACGGAACCTCGGCTCGCTCTCGTAAAAAACGCGGCCCATATTAACGTGCTGGGCTCCCTGACCGGGGAAAAGGAAATTCACCGGGGGATTGACCCGATCAGCCACGCCACCGCTACGGTCGGCCCCGGAGTTGATCGCTTCGGCTAGAGCGGCAAAATCTGGTGCGGCGATGGCATGGCGGCAGCGGAAAGGCTTCCGACCGATCGCCAGAGTCCAGGCGGCATCTGCGAATCCACAGACAGGAGTGTCTGTGCCACGTAAGGCAAAGGCAGCGAGATTGTAACTCGCCGCTGCGAGAGCACTCTCGGTCCGCGCGGAGATGAGAAAAAGCTGATTGGGACGCGGCGAGGCGGATGACTCAACCACTGGTGGCTCCTCAACGACGATGTGGGCATTGGTTCCCCCGACGCCAAAGGCGCTGACCCCGGCGCGTCGCGGCTGGCCATGGAGACCCGCCGTCCAGGGAGTTAATTTGGCATTGACGAAAAAAGGGCTGTTTGGGAAATCGATTTTCGGATTTGGTTTCTCGTAATGGAGAATCGGCGGGAGCAGCCCCTTTTCCAACGACAGAGCAGTCTTGATGAGCCCGCAGACTCCCGAGGCCACATCAAGATGACCGATATTTGTTTTTAACGATCCGAGAGCACAGAATTGGTTTTCCTGGACCCCGGCAGCGCGGAAAGCCTTGGTAAGAGCGGAAACTTCGATCGGATCACCCAGTGGAGTGCCAGTGCCGTGGGCCTCGATATATCCAATCGTATTCGGGCTGATGCCGGCATCCTGGTGCGCCATCCGGATGACATCGACCTGGCCCTCGACGCTGGGTGCGGTAAAGCTGTGTTTTACGCCGCCGTCGTTGTTGAGCCCGGTGCCACGGATCACTGCGTGAATGGTATCGCGGTCGCGGATCGCATCGCTGAGGCGCTTCAGCATGACCACTCCGGCTCCGTTTCCGAAGACGGTGCCACTGGCTTTTTCATCAAAGGCCCGGCAATGGCCATCCCCCGAGAGCATGCCCTGCTCGGTGTAAAAATAACCCCGCTTCAGCGGCAGGGTGACGATGATTCCCCCAGCCAGCGCCATGTCGCAAAGGCCCGAACGAATCGCCCGGCAGGCCTCGATAATCGCGACCATCGAAGTCGAACAGGCGGTCTGGATCGTCATCGCGGGACCGCGCAAATTCATTTTAAAAGCGATCCGGGTGGCGAGGTAGTCCTTGTCGTTGCCCAGTTCCGTTTGCAGCGAACCGACCTGGATGGACGGGATTAAATCCGCCAGAAACTCGCGATCCGTGCAGAGATTGCAGAGCAGATAGGTATCAAAATAAGCTCCAGCATAGACCCCGATCCGGTCGCGGTGGGTGTCCGGGGTGTAGCCGGATCGCTCCATCGCCTCCCAGGCCAGCTCGAGAAAAATCCTCTGCTGCGGGTCCATCAATTTGGCGTCTTTCGGCAGGATTCCAAAGAATGCGGCATCAAAGAGATCAATATCATCCATCAATCCCTTGGCGGGCACGTAGTTGGGTTTGCCGAATTCCTCGGAGTACTCGATCTCGTCCCGGGTGAAGCGGGTGATCGACTCGACCCCACCGGTGAGATTTTCCCAAAATCGATCAGGATCATTGGCCCCCGGCACCTTCAGCGCCATGCCGATAATGGCCACGGCCTCATCTCCGTTTGAGTGGGGATTGGAGTGATGGAGTTTTGGAGCGGTGGAGTGGCTGGCTTGGTCGAGCCGGGCGGAAAGGACCTCTACGGTCGGAAGCTCGAACAAATCGACCAATTCCAGATCGCTTTTGAATTGACGCCGGATCTCGGCATGGACTCGGACGAGCTGGATCGAGGTCCCGCCGAGAGCGGAAAAGGGATCGTGCAGTCCGATTTCTTCTAGGTGAAGGACTTCACCCCAGATTTTGGCCACCGCCACCTGGGTCGCTGTTCCCGGCTTCACAAACGCCTCCGTCAACGCCGGACGGGGACGGCGACGGGCTTTGAGGAGCGAATCCAGCGCCTGCGGATCGCTCAACTCCGTGGCAATCCGCATTGCCAGATCAGATGAAAGGAAAGGTTTTAGGCTGGGGACTTTAACGGAGTGGTGGAGTGGTGGAGTGGCGGAGTGTTGAAGCGGATCCAGCTCTATGGCCTGGGTGGTCGAGAGCAAAAATCCCCCGATCTCCTCGAAAAAGCGGCGGCACGGCTCGTTGCGATCGGTTTCCGTGTAGGTGATGGCAATATCCGCACAACCAAGCTCGACCGCTTTCTGACCGAGGGCGCTGACCATGGCTCGTTCCACGCCCTTGCCCATGGCCCGGCAGCTCAGAAGGAAGAGTTCCACTTCCAGGCGGTTTGGCGGCTGCCCGGGTAGCGGAAGTTG
Organism: Verrucomicrobiales bacterium; assembly: GCA_041742015.1. Classification (GTDB taxonomy): domain Bacteria; phylum Verrucomicrobiota; class Verrucomicrobiia; order Verrucomicrobiales; family DEV007; genus Arctic95D-9. The sequence continues at coordinate 5,512 of JBGSJM010000379.1, forward strand.
CAAAAAACTCCAATTGACCAATCGAGGACTATAAACTATCGCGCCGACCAAGCCGTAATCCCCGAACCGATCTGAAACCGTTACCGTCAGGGCCCTCGCCCCGTCGCTCAGTCGTGCACTCAACTCCGCTTCGGAAAGGCGGATGGGATTGGCGTTGAATTGATTGGTTCGTTTGGTGAGTTGGGCAAGTCGGTTGAGATCGCCGGGAGTGGCTTCGGCGATTGCCACCTGCAAATTCAGACCAGTCAGAAACTCCGCAAAGGTGGGGGCAGATTTCAACAACTCGCGCCGCTCGGATTCCTGGCGATAAAACTCCGCCCGCGATTCATCCGCCTCGGATTTTTCCGAGAGATCGAGGGGCCAGAGATGACGGAGAAAAGGGATTATCTTGTCCGGATTTTCCGGCAAAGTTACTGCGGTGATGCCCGGACAGTTCGCCAGCACTTCGCCGATCTCCGTCGGGTTGTCGTCGATAAAGACAAAACTATCGAGTCCCAGGTTTAATTCATCAGCCAGTTCGAGAATGTTTTGGGATTTTGGATTCCAATTGACCTTCCAACCACTAAAGTCCGACTGTTTCAGGATCAAATCATCGCTCCGGATGGCAAAAACGGCAGCAACATCCTCCTCCCTATTTTTGGAACAAAGGCAGAGCAGGAGCCCTGCGTGGCGTACGGTCGAGGCCAGTTCGCGTACCGCCCGAAAGGGACCATCCAGACGCAGGGCGGACGGATCTTCCTCTCCGCAGACTCCGCCCCACAGAGTATTATCAGCATCGAGGACCAACACCTTGGTCGGCGGACGCCTCAGAGCACTAAAACGGCGGGCAATCAACGTGCCTAGAGCCGCAAAAAAGGTCGTGGTATAAGGAATGTGGCCGGATTGCTCCGACTCGGGATCAAACGGGTTTTCCACCGGGTATAGCTCGATCAACTCCTCCGCTGTGACCACCTGCATTGATGGAGTGCTGGAGCGGTGGAGAAATGGAGTAGTGGAGTCACTCCCACCCTGCTCCGGACACATCACCACCAGATTCGGGACCGTGGACCTCGTCGCCAGGGAGTTGATCGCCTCGCTGATTTCGGAAATGAACGCGCCTGGATCGCTGCTCCTCAGGAGAAAGACATTTATTCCACCGGGGCTGTTCTGCGAGGTTTCACTGGCCGGGTTGAGCGCCTCCTGCAGCACCTGCCCATAGCCCGAAAACCGGATCGGGACATTCAAGCCCAGCACTTCGAGAAACCAGGCCAGTGGATCGAGCAGCGGATCAGCGGTAAAAGTGGCATTGATCTGAATATGACCTGAAACCACGGCGCGTTCTTCCCGGCGAATGGGCAGGTGAAGGTGCTCGTGAGCCTCGTGTTCTTTTGTCATGTTTCGACCAAATATAAATGAACCACGGAATTTGGCGTGGCCCCCAATAAATTACGGTTATTACAAAAAACGTCAATAATCTTATTAACTGATCGTGAATCTGCGAATTGTGGAAGAAATGATAAATTTAATATTTTTTGAGCCAACGGTTTCGCCAAAAAAAATTCACTTTTGAGCAAAATATCTCTAATAAGAAACTTGTCTTTGTCGAAAATGTCACGAATAATGAGGTGCGTTTTATAGAATAGAGCCTTTTCAAATATGGGAGATCAATCAGTTGATTCAGTAGTTAAGAATTCAGTGCTTTATCATGAGTTCCTTGCGGAGCGAGAGGAAATCATGAAACACAAGTGGTTTCAAAGTGAAGCTGCGGGAAAAGACATTGGCTTTGATATGGCGCTGATGGATTGGATGGTTCATCACCGTGCTTCGTGGAAAAAGAGCCGATTTCTCGGGAGCAAACACGCTTCCGCGCTCGTTCGGTCGTCTGTTGGACAGTGAGATGGATGTAAAGTCGGTGGAGCAGCAAAAAATGACCTAGCCCCACAGTAAAAAAGAAGTCGGAAAATCGACCTTTCTTCCTGTTTTCATCCCGTCAGTGTTTGACTGGGTAGAATCGTGTTTCCCGAGTAAACAATTTGACTTGCTCTTTAATTTATTTAATTTTTCTTAATGAATTCCTTTGATAATACAGAGCTGACTGAAATTGAAAATCTCCCTTCAAACTCACCCGTAGTCGAAGCGGAAATTGATGACGATTTTGAAAATGAGGAGCTTGGTGAACGACAGCCAGAGGCCTGTTCAATCGATGGCGACTGCCTTAGCTGCCAGTGATCGATTTTAGTTCGTGGGTTTCTCGCTCCTTTTAGGAATTCAGCCAGTGCTGGTTCATCCTTGTCTATTTTCCGAGCCACTTCATCGCTTCCACCACCATATCCTCCATGGATTGATTGATCGATAGATTGAGCAATTCGTGATCGCTGTAGCTGGGCTCTTCCAGGGTATCAAACTGGCTTTGCAATAGACTGGCGGGCATAAAATGCTCACGAGTTTTCATTCGTTGGTGGATGATGTCAAAACTTCCTTTGAGGTGAATCACTCTCCAATTATTGCCAAAGGCTTTGAGCAAATGGCGTCGGTAACTTTCCTTCAAAGCCGAGCAGCTTACAAAAATGATTTCTTCGTGAGGTTTTTGGGCAGCTACCGCCTCCGCGATCCGGTCAAACCAGGGCCAGCGGTCTTCATCACAGAGGGGCTGGCCGGATGACATCTTTCGGATGTTGGATTCGGGATGAAGCTCATCTCCCTCGATAAAACAACCTCCGGTTTTCTCCGCCAGCTTTTCACCCAGAGTCGATTTACCGCAGCCGCAGACCCCCATCAACAAAATGACCTGTCCTTTTTTCATGGCTTTCAGACCTTTCCGTAAACGGGCTCAGGAAGAACCCGTTCGATTTCGTCGACCCGATAGCCAAATCCGCTGTGCCCCAGACTTGAAGCGTCGAGCATGCCATTCTGCCGTCGATAGAGACCGGGGTGGAGGTTTCTTTCTGGGACACTGGCCTCCGGGTAAAACTACATGGCGTTGCTCTCGACTCCCATGATGGTACCGATGTGAGCTGCGAGAAGGAAATGGGGGATCTGGGCGAGCATGGGGTTGGTCAAATCCTGGACCATCAGCGTCATCCCATGGGCCTTGGCCCAGGTACCGGAGAGCAGGGCTCCGGTCTGGGTTTTGCAGGTTTTTAGTGCCACCCCGGTCCAGCCTAGGTCACGACCCATCCGCACGTATTTCCAGTCGTGGGCGCTTTCATCCATAAAGAGCGGCTTCCGAGCGCTGACGCTGCGGACGTCGATCCGACTGGCCTCTAGATCGTAGGGGAAGGGCTGCTCGACATAGAGGATTTTCTGATAGGTGAAGGGATCATCCATTTTGAGTTGATCGAGGATCTCATTCACATAGGCGGGATCAGTAACGGTGCAGTTAAAATCTGTCGTCAGCCAGGTGACGTGTTCTTCGCGGGACATCGCACCGATCCGGAGGAGCCGATCCAGATCCCAGGTCTGGTCATTGCCGCGCAATTTGATTTTCAGGCAGTTGAGTCCATCCTCCCGGATCCAATTCCGCAGGGTCACCGGGTAACCATCATTGGGTTCCTGGCCGGTCAAATCTTCTTCCGAAATAGGATCGAGTCCGCCAACGAGATGCCAGACGGGGAGGCGAACCGGTGGTTTGGGATCGAGAAAATCGGACAGATATTTGCCTTTGAACGAAACCCCAGTGGACCTGTCAGCGGCTGGCTCTATGAAGGTGGACAAATCCCGGGGCAGAATATCCGGGTGATAGGTCTGATAAACCGGCACGCCCAACAGATTCCCAAAGGCATCGTGCACAGCGACATCAAACAATGAAAAACAGACCAGCGCCGCGAGATGGGGAAGCGCTTCCGCTTCTGTCCGGGTGGCGTTAAATTTCTTACGGAGGGATTCGAGAGATTCTTCGATGAAGGAAAAACCCAACTCCACCGGATGACCCGCCTCCGGGTAGGATTCGATTTCCCGGGCCAGCAAGATGGTAAAATCCTTCATCGCAGTGTGGCGATTTTCATAGTCAATCGAAGAAGGCCAGACCCAGCCGACTGAAAGCGGCGTCTCCCCCCAGCCTTCTGCCATGGTGCCATCGGGCCCGACGACCCGGACCCTGGCTCGCGCACAGGTCACGGAACTGAGAGTCTGGTTCCCGAATTTCAGAGGTACCCGCATCTGAACGGGGAGGAAAAAAAGCGTAGTTTCGACGATTCTAATAGGTGTGCCGCAAGTTTCTGACATAACAAATAGGAGTGGTTAAACCTTCTGACAGGCTTTTTCGAGAATTTCAATCAAGGCTTTTCCGAGATCACGTTTTTTCTGGATGGGGAGGGCTTGGTGGCTTCCGTCCGATGCGAAAACAATCACTTCGTTTTCGTCTTGATCAAATCCGATGTCTTTTCGGCTCACATCATTGGCCACGATAAAATCACAGCCTTTGCGGATGAGTTTGGCCTGGGAATTGGCGATCAGATTTTCGGTCTCGGCGGCAAACCCCATCAAAAGTCCGGTGAAACCAAATTTGCCCCGGCAACTGCCCAGGATATCCGCCGTCTTGACGAGGTGGAGAGTTAAGGCTGGCTCATTTTTTTTGATTTTCTCCGGAGCGATCTCCGCGACCCGGTAATCCGCCACCGCCGCGCTGAAAACTGCCGCCTGGCAGTTGTGGAGATGGGTTTGCACCGCCTCATACATCTCCTGGGCGGATTCGACGGGATGAAACTCCACGCCCTCTGGCACCGACAGATTCACGGGGCCGGAGACTAAAATAACCCCGTGCCCTTTTTCGATTGCAGCTTCGGCAATCGAGTAACCCATCTTTCCAGATGACCGATTGCTGATATATCGAACCGGATCAATCGCTTCGCGGGTGGGGCCGGCGGTGATGAGGATTTTCATGGGGCTTTTTTCAGCATTTTTTCGATCATCTCGACAATGCCAGCCACCGGCCAGAGTCGCCCCACCCCTTCGTAACCGCAGGCCAGCATCCCCTCTTCCGGCCCGATAAATTCGACCTTTCGCTTTTTCAGAATTTTCACATTGCTCTGGGTCGCTTCGTGCAGCCACATTTTGCCGTTCAACGCTGGAGCGATCAAAACCGGGGCCAAAGTCGCCAGGTAAATCGCGCTCAGGGTATCGTCCGCCAGGCCATGGGAAAATTTCGCGATCACATTGGACGTAGCCGGGGCCACCACCAGCAAATCGGCCCGGTCAGCCAGATCAATATGCCCCGGATGCCAGCTTTGTTTTTCGTCGTAAAGGTTGGTGGTGACGGGCTGGCGGGAGAGTACCTGCAGGGTCAGCGGCGTGATGAACTCCTGCGCGTCACCCGTCATGACCACGTGGACTTCATGGCCGAGTTTGGTGAGTTGACTGGTCAAATCCGCCGCTTTGTAAGCCGCGATTGAGCCCGTCACCCCGAGAACGATGTTTTTGCCTGTTTGGGCCATAGAAATCCTCTAAAGAACCACAAATCTCACCATTTCGAAAGAAAAGCTTTTTGGGTAAAACTTATCATAATTGTTGAAAATATGTAAATTCTAGTCTAAATTCTGAGATTATGAACTTCGAAATCAAACAATTGGCATTTATTACCGTTCTTGGCTGTTCCCTTTGGGCTCTTTACATTTCCGGTTTAATCTCGCTGGAGAAATTGGGAAGTTACAATATGCCCTCGGAATTGTCCGTCATCGAGGGGGCTGAGACCAAGCACTTTGAGACTTCGTCGGTTGTAAATCAATTCGATGAAATCATCCAGGTGTTAAACGTGGGCCTGCCTGTGGCATTGCTGGCTGTTGTTCTCCTGGGGATCACCTCTGGATTCGATTTAAACGGCCTAAAGACTCTCTTCCTATCGGTCCTGATGTATTTGTTTGCCTCCACCCAGGCCATGGATGCCGCTGCGATCATCGGTGCCACCTCCGAGTTTTCAGTCGATGCCCGGGTGTGGTGGATGTAAATCAAATCACGTTGATTTAGTTATTGAAATTATTGAAATTATAATTAGGTTAACGCAACGCATTTTTAATCATTATGGGTTTTGAATTTAAAAACTACGCAGTTCTCACCGTCTTGGGTTGTTGTCTTTGGGCTCTGGTTGTTTCAGGATTAACCTCGTTGGACGATTTGGGGCATATTAAACTGAACTCCGAATTACCACGGGATGAGGAAGTTACTTCAAATTTCTCGGAATCGCCGATTCAAAATGAATTTGAATCCATGGCCAAAGTCTTGAATCTCGCCATACCACTGTCACTGGTGGCGATTGTCCTGCTGGTGATAACCTACGGAACCAATCCAATCGGGATGAAAACTCTTTGTCTTCTAATCATCCTGCATTTCTTTACCTACTCAAAAACGATGGAAGCCGCAGATATGATCAGAGCGACTCATCAGTCCGCGCTCGACGCCAAAATCTGGTGGATGTAACAGGGTACGATTGCTGACTGTACCCTGTTGAATGTGAGATTGATACGACTCTAACGATCGCTTTGACTTTTTATCGGCTGAGGCTGCCCTTGCAAATTTATACTTATATTTTTGGGGTGAATGAAAGCTGGTAGGTAGGATAAACCCATCATCCCCAGCATTGTCAGGCCCCTGATGGGTGTCGGATCCTCATCCAAAATCTGCTGAAGGGCTGACTCATAGTGGTTGTGAGGACCGACCAACCGGTAACATGATTGGTTCAAGGGATAGAACCAGTGTTTGACAAAAAGCTTTGGGTGCAAGATCAGCTTTGAGACAGGCATCAGACAGCCGATTTCTTTGGCGATTGAATCTAGGAAAAAAATTTGGGACGGCATGGATTCCGAATGTCGCGGACTAAATGAAGTGCAGTAGTCTTCCCAATCCTTCTCCTTTTGAATCAATTCCTCAACGTTCGCTGGTAGTTTCAGCTCACCACTGCAAAGTTTTGCAAAGTACCTAGCCTGCATCTCGGCACATATCGGAATTCCGCCGCTAAATGGTCGCACAAAACCCATAAACGCAAGTCGTCCTCCGTGCGCGGGGTTAAATGCGTGTTTGTAGAGGTTTCGGACATTGTTGTCTTTGACTGCAAGGTCGTGGCCCAGGGTGGAGAAGTTTTTTAAGAATCCAGTGCACAAGACAATGGCATCAAATTCTCTGGATGTTCCATCCATAAAGTCCACCGATTTTCCACGGATCTGACGGATGCCACTATCATTAACCGCTATTTTTCCTTTAACGAGATTGGGTATAAAGCTGACATTTTTTGCAAAGATGATCTTCTGAGACCAATTTCCCTTATAGTTGTGCGATTTTCGATTCCACTCATCTATCGCATGCAGGTGGTCTTCGGTCCATTCAGTGCCGATATCTACTTTCAGAGGATACAACGGTTCCCCTAGATTGTTTTTCACTTCAGAACGAGACGATTGGGGTGGTTCCTTTCTGGCAAACGTTGAGATTTTTCTGGTGAGCCGGGAGACTCCGCCCACCAGCAGGTTTCCCAAGCCGTAGAGATTGCTAAATATCAAAAACAACGCTCTGGAGCAGATATTATCTCCGAAAAGCGCCTTCATTGGATACCGTATCTTCACTGCGCGAACCCACATTTCGTAGTGGTGAGCACGAAACGTAAAAGTGTCCGTCGAATACATGCCGTTAAATAATCGAGGTAGCAGAAACGAGTAAGAACGCAGCAAGAGGGTACATTCAGTTGCTACATCAGATATTTCACGGAGAAGGTCGGCACCGGATTCTGCGAGACCAACGACGAGGACCCGCTTTCCCTGGAAGCGAATGTTGTTTCTATAGCGGGAGGAGTGAACCACTTCCCCTGTGAATTTATCGAGATCTGTAACGCCCATGTTTGGCGTCTGAAAAGGGCCGGAACACACCGCAACGGCATCAAAATCAATCTTTTCGGATTGGCCGTCCCTGGAGACAGATACATTCCATTTTTCATCGGGCATTTTTTCAACCTGCTGGACGGTTGTATTAAAAGAAACGTATTCTTTGAGCCGGAATTTGTCCGCATAGGCTTCCAAGTATTGAAGGTACTGTTGGTGGGTGTAGAAAATGCGCTCTCGGCCGGGCATGAAGTCTGAAAATGCCATTAATTTGCTTGAAATGGTGAGGATCAAGCTATCAAACACCTTCATTTCGTCCGCATCGTTGGGGGTCCGATACCAGATACCGCCAATGCCACTATTCTTTTCAAAACATGTCACATCATGCCCCTCGTCGAGCAACTGCTTAATGGTTGTCAAACCAGATGGACCAGCTCCGATTACGCAAACCTTCATGGCGGAGGTTACTGATCGAAAATTGCTTATTCAAGTCCTTTTTGATTTCCCAGCTTGCGCGAAACTGGCCGCGGATTCAATGTCAGAGTGCAACCACACCTTTGAAATTATGACTGAGAAGTTTGCAGACAACACTTGGGACGCCATCATCATCGGCGCTGGTCCGGCGGGATCTTCAGCGGCGGCAATTCTGGCCGAATACGGCCACCGGGTCCTGGTGCTGGAACGCGAGAAGTTCCCGCGCTACCACATTGGCGAATCACTCATCCCGTTCACCTACCAGCCGCTGGAACGGCTCGGCTTAATCCCCTTAATGAAATCCTCTGCTTTCGTGAAGAAATACAGCGTGGTGTTTATCTCGCAAAACGGCATAGCCAGCCAGCCATTTTACTTTTTCAACCGCTACGAGCGTGATTCCATCGCCCAGACCTGGCAGGTGCTGCGTTCGGAGTTCGATCAAATTCTGCTGGATAATGCCCGGGCGAAGGGTGCTGATGTCATCGAGGAAATCAAGGTGCTGGAATTGCTGCGAGACGGCGATCACGTGGTCGGTGTGCGGGCCCAGAAAAAAGGCGGGGACGTTTTTGAATTCCGCGCTTCCATCACGCTCGATTGCTCCGGCAAGGAAGCGTTCACCTCCGTCCGGAACGGCTGGCGGATAAAAGATCCTTACCTGAACAAGATCGCCGTCTGGACTTATTACAAGGGCTCGAAGCGCGAACCTGATATTGACGAAGGTGCGACCACGGTGGCCATGATTCCAGACAAGGGTTGGTTTTGGCACATCCCACAGCACAATGACATGGTCAGCGTCGGCGTCGTGGCGGAGGGCAAATATCTGACTCGCGACGGTGTGCGCGAGCCAGAACAGATCTTCAAACGCGAGATCGAGTCCAACGCCTGGATCAAAGATCACCTCTCGGTGGGCCAGTCGGTCGGGCAATATTATCTGATCAACGAATACTCCCATCACGCCCGCCACTGCGGCAGCGAGGGCCTCTTGCTCGTGGGCGATGCCTTTGCGTTTCTCGATCCCGTGTTTAGTAGCGGCCTGATGCTGGCGCTCAAGAGCGGCACAGCGGCAGGCGACGCCGTTCACGAGGCCATCGTCGAAGGTGATTTCTCGCCAGAACGTTTTGTGAACTACGCGAGCTACATTCGCCAGGGCATTGAGAACATGCGCAAACTCGTCTATGCCTTTTACAACCCGGACTTCTCCTTCAAGCAGGTGATCGAGGCAAGGGCCGAGGCGGCAGACGAAATCACCGACTGTCTCTCGGGCGACGTGAATAAAGATTTTACGCCCTTGTGGAACGCGATTCGTGAGTTCGTGCCGTTGCCGGATGATCTGCCAGTGGGCGCGCCGTTGGATCCGAAGACCTTCGCCGCTTCAGCAAAGAATAGATCTCTCACCGGGTAAACAAATGGGAGTTTTACTCCGGGAAGCAGTCGGCCTTCATTGGTGAGCAATCGATAGATTCATGTGGAGAACCGAAGTAGCCCAGCACAAAGCGATTGTGTGGGCACTGCATGGTGGAATCCAGCTTGCCATCTTTGGTGGGGGCATCTGGATTTTCAGGGTGAGTGGGCATGGCTTACATTCTACTTCCCAAAAGGGAGGCGCATCACCCCGAGGCTTTTTGGGCTCTTCCCAGAGCCGAATTTTCAGGCAGTGCCTCGATTGGCTGGCCCTGAGCATCCGATTTTGTAAAGAGGCGACGGAAAATCCGGCGGGGCATGCTTTTTCCGCGTTCTTCTTCCACGATCTCATTGGAGGCGGCCTCCTTGGCTCGTTCCCAGGCGGGTGCAAAGCCCGGAGCATTAATAACCATGGCTTTTTCGGCGCGGGCAAAAATTTCGAGTTCTCTTTCCAGATCAACTTTGTCGTTTTGAACCCGACCAGCGTTGATTTTCATCCGCAGATTTTCGTTTTCACTCTTGAGCGTATCGATCTCAGTCTTCATGTGAGTGAGCTTTTCCGCATCGATTTCCAATTTATCGCTCAGATGTCCCTTGAGGCGTTTTAATTCCCGCTTGGTCTGAAAGTGAGACCATAACGAAAGGGTACACAGTCCGAAGCCCATTAAAAAGCCCCAGAACAGTTTGCTCATTAAAATTTCTTTGATCATTATCAGTTTGGATTGTGTTTCCGTTAAACTTCCCGAAGTTTGACTGGATTTCCACAAGTTTTGTCACGGCAAGAAAGTTTCTTAAGGGGGGGGCCCGTTCGTCCAACCTTTTTCTTAGAAATTTCTCTATAAAATTTTGAAACCTGCTTGCCAAAGTGCTAGTTTTGCAAAAGGCACCTCATGATTGAGTTCATCCACATCAGTGACACCCATTTTGGACCATCCAGGGAGACGGAAATCAGAGGGACCAAACCTTTCGAAAGAAACCAAGCATTGGTAGCGGCAATTAATGCTTTAGGTTTTACACCGGATTTTTTCGTGCATACCGGTGACATCGTCAATGATCCGGATGACGATGCTTATGAGATCGCCGAGTCCGTGTTGTCCAAGCTGCGCGCTCCAGTGCACTATGTTTCGGGAAATCATGACGATGCCGCATCTACCCTGCGTTTCATGACCCACGGGCCCCACACCCAGTTGGAGAATGTAGGGGACAAGCTGGCTTATTCTTTTCACATGGGGCCGGGGGTGACCGGGGTGGTTTTTGATGCCTGGGTGCCGCCAGAGGATGGTCCCCATGGGTTTTTATCACAAAACCAACTGATTGCCTTTGAAAAACTGCTGCAAAAAAACGGGGAGCGATTTTCCCTTTTTCTTCATTACCCGATGATTTCGATTGGTTCTCCCTGGATCGATGACAATTTGTTGGTGAAAAATGGGGAGGCCATCCATGGCTTTTTGCGAGGGTATGCGAGCCGAATTTCCGGAGTGTTTTTTGGCCATATCCATCGTGGTCTCCAGTTGCATCGGGATGGCATCCTATATTCTGGAGTTTCCAGCCCCATCTGCCATTTTACAGCCGGTCCGACCTCAGATACCTGCGTCTTTGATCCGACGTGTACACTGGCGTTTAATCATGTTTCGATTTCAAGTTATGCCACGATGGTTAAGGAATATGCCATTCCGTTCGTTCAAGGATCGTGATGAAACGCTACCTAGGTGTGTTTTTGAAAAATCCGGAGCCCGGATGTGTCAAAACCAGACTGGCTGAGTCTCTTGGAGAAGTTGGCGCTGCGGAAGTTTACCGCCGCCTCGTCTGGGAGGTCTTTCGCCAGATCCGGGATGCCAATCCCGACGGTATTTTTGTCTTTTTTTCACCGGCGGAAAAAGAAACCGAGATTCGGGTATGGATAGAACCCTGGGTGCGGGATTTTCCAGCCCCAACCGGTTTTTTTGCCCAATCAGGGGCGGATCTCGGTGAACGCCTCCAAAATGCGACCCGGACTATTTTCGCCAACATCCCCGAAGACTCCGGGGTACTCCTCGTGGGTTCGGACTGTATCGAACTGGACCGGGAACTCCTCGCCACGGCCTGGGGTGCTCTGGAAGAGGAAAAGGCCCAGGTCGTAATCGGTCCGGCCACCGATGGCGGTTATTACCTGATCGGTACTCGCGGGGTGATTCCCGGTTTATTTGAAAACGTCCCCTGGAGTACGGAGCACGCACTTTTTGTCACTCTCGAAAACGTGGCCGCTCTGGGTCTGGAAAGTTTTCTCTTGCCCAGGAAAATGGATGTGGATACAATTAACGATTATAAACTATTTCACGATCGCTTGGGTAAATTGCCTTGCCTCTTTTTTGATCGAGATGGAGTGGTCAATGAAGCACCGGGAGATGGATATGTTCTGAGGAAGGAAGATTTTCATCTGAATCAGGGTATCGTCGAGAGTCTTCATACGGTACGTGATCGCGGCTATCTGGCGGTGATTGTGACAAGCCAAAAAGGTGTCGGGAAAAAAATGATGAGAATGGAGGAGTTAAATCATATTCACCACAATCTCCAGACTGAGTTACTCCAACAAGGTGTCAGTTTTGATGCCATTTACTCTTACACGGGGGCTCCAGGATGTGAACACCTACCGAAGCCTGATCCGGCCATGATTTACGCTGCGGCGGAGGATTTACCGATCGACTTGAATCGTTCCTGGATCATTGGCGACGCGGATCGTGACATTGCAATGGGCCTAAATGCCAACCTTCGCGGAACGATTCGCATCCGAGGTGATAAACCAATTTTAATCGAAGCTGATCACACCCTGAACTCACCTTCGGAACTCCCCAAATTATTAAGGAAAGTTTTATAATTGTGGAAATTTAAATTATTACTGGAAATAATTGATATGGTGGTTACAATGCGTCACCATTTCACTGCAAGCTTACCACTCTACTTTTTATGGCGCGTCCTTCTAATCTTACAATGTGTTCCTTCTGCGGGAAAAGTCACTCTGAAGTCAAAAAACTCATCGCTGGTCCAGGCGTTTACATCTGTGATGGGTGTATCAATGTCTGCCGTGGAATCCTCGACAAAGAATTGGTTGAGGTTCCTTCGGATCCACCTACTAGCGACTTCACCGTTCCCCGTCCGGCGACAATTCTCGAAAAACTGGATCAGTTCGTAATCGGCCAGGAACATGCCAAAAAGGTCCTTGCGGTTTCTGTGCACAATCACTACAAGCGGCTTCATCAGCACACCATTTCCACCCGTAGTTCTGGGTCCAGTGATGACCTTTCTGATGTGGAAATCGAAAAAAGCAACGTGCTTTTAATCGGTCCCACAGGATCCGGCAAGACTTTGTTGGCCAAAACCCTGGCTAAAATTTTGAGCGTCCCCTTTTGCATCGCGGATGCCACCACCCTGACAGAAGCAGGTTACGTGGGGGATGACGTGGAAAATATTGTTTTGCGCCTCCTTCAGGCTGCTGACTACGATGTTAAAAAGGCTGAGCAGGGGATCATTTACATCGATGAAATCGATAAAATAGGCCGCAAAACTGAAAACGTGAGCATCACTCGCGACGTGTCCGGTGAAGGTGTCCAGCAGGCACTCTTAAAAATCCTTGAAGGCACGGTTTGCAATGTGCCGCCACAGGGAGGGCGTAAACATCCACATCAGGAATACATCCAGGTTAACACTGAAAAGATTCTTTTTATCTGCGGCGGAGCTTTTGTGGGATTGCAGGATGTGATCTCTCGGCGTCTCGGCAAAAAAGTGCTCGGATTTGGCGACGAAATCACCACCATCGCAAGCAAAACCGAACTGTCCAGCGCCATGGCCAATGTGCGCCCCGATGACCTCCAGGGCTTTGGGTTGATTCCCGAATTTATCGGTCGACTTCCCATCGTTGCCTCTTTGCGTGAATTAGGTCTGGAGGAATTGATCCACGTCCTTACCGAGCCGAAAAACTCTCTCATCAAGCAGTACACCAAGCTGCTTGCCATGGATGGAGTGAATCTCAAAGTCACGGAAGACGGCCTCGTCGCCCTGGCTGAATTGGCCATGGAGCGCGGCACTGGAGCCCGAGCCCTGCGCTCGATTTTTGAAAAACTCATGCTCGAAACCATGTTTGAAGCACCCGATGCGAGTAGCCCGGCCAGCGTCAAAATCGACCGAAAAGTCGTAACTGGGGAATGTCTGCCCAAAATTGTGGAGGAAAAAAAGACCCGCCAGAAAAAGGAAGCGGCTTAACTTCATCGAGTCGATTTTGGATTCAGATTCATCACGGGTATTCGTTTCCAAACTATTTGCATTTGGCAAAAAGTTGCAAATGGTACCCGCTGTTAATTTCCATCCGTATTTTCCATCAATTCTATGAATCGCTATTTTATCATTTCTACCATTTTGTGCCTTTCCGGGGCGGCCTCGCTACAGGCCCAGACGGTTGTTAATCGTGCTGCCCTCGGATTCTTTCAGCCAATTGTCGAGACGGCTGACAATCCGGAAAACCAGGTGACTGAGCCAAAAGTGAAACTAGGGCGAATGCTCTATTACGACACCCGTCTCTCCAAGAACCGCACGGTGTCCTGTAATAGCTGTCATGATCTGGCGAGCTTTGGTGATGACGGACGGAAAACCTCCAAGGGCATCTTGGATCAAGTTGGAGGTCGCTCCGCTCCAACGGTTTACAATGCGGCGCTTCATATGGCTCAATTTTGGGATGGTCGCGCCAAAGATGTTGAAGCCCAGGCAGTTGGTCCAGTCACCAATCCCATTGAAATGGGAATGCCCGATGCCGATTATGTTCTGAAAGTGCTAAAATCGATCCCGGGTTACGTTGAAATGTTTGCGGCTGCTTTTCCAGATGAAAAAGAACCACTTACCTACGCCAACATGGGTAATGCAATCGGAGCTTTCGAGCGTAAATTGCTGACTCCAGCTCCTTTTGACGATTTCCTGAAAGGTAATGATGCCGCCCTCACTGATGTGCA
>JBGSJM010000380.1:0-6050 GCA_041742015.1 Verrucomicrobiales bacterium
TTTAGGTGGCTTCGGGAGCACTCTCGATTCCGGGCTTCGCAGCGAAGGAATTGAGCTATATACTGTTGTCGCAGGGGGAGCCAGCCCGCACTATTGGTTAAAGGATTATCAATCTTTGCCCTGCACGATTGGTTTTTGGGAAAAATCCCCGGTCACCGAACGGAAAGTTGGCGATGTGCGGGCCGTCCCAAAAATGGAGGATATGATCGAGGAACACTCTCCTCATTTTGTGGTGGTCCAAACCGGGATCAATCTCTACGCCACGCTTCGATCACGCCGTCGCCCCAAGGAAGACAACGTTCTTGAAATTAGAACTCTAATCGAACAAATGTCCCACTCGATCGCCAAAGCTGGAGCAACCGCGTATTGGATACTGCCGCCACATTCCCATGAGAGCCGCTACAGTTTGGAACTTCAAAAGGAATTATCCGATCTTATGAAAAGTGTCATTCGGGAATATAGTGGCGAAATTTTCGAGAGTAGTAAGGTGACCCGATATACCGATCCTTATCCGGCTACCGATGGAATTCACTTCGGTCCCACCCAAGCCTCGGAGTGGGGGGCAAAGGTACGAGACGACCTGCTGGTTTTTATCTATGAAAAAAGAGGGGCCAGGCAACAGCCAGATAATACGACCTTGATCAAGGCCGTTCCTGTCACCGCGATGGAAGTGTCCTCGATCAATCCAACTGCCGATGAGGGCAACAGTCCAACCTCCAGCCCGTCCAGTGCCCAAAAAGGAGAGATTGTCCCGCACCCACCAACCCCGTTCTCGGTCGCTTTTGACAAACCGGCGGTTCCAGAAAAAACGCCTCCAGAATTAAGCCTCGGTGCTGGTCAGATCCAGGAGTTTGAACGACTCGACTTGGAACTTCGATTGATTGCGAAATCGGAAATCACCAATATTTCCGAAATCGACTCTGCCAATGCTCTGGGAGTTTTCGAGTATGAGGTGATCAAGGATCGGATCGGCAATTATCCTTTCCCAAAAGTTAGAGTGGCTCATGGTATCGTTTTCCGCCGTAAGTTTACCAGCGCCGCGACCAAGCCGATAGGATCCACCACGTCCCTGCGACTGGTCCCTCTTTCCGCTTATAAGAATCTGCAGAGTTGGCAAACAGCAGATGATTTGCGCCCGGATTTCGAAATGCCATTATACACTCCCAAGCTGGACTAGGACTCTGCTTCCGCACGAAATGGGTTGAATTCGGGGGGGATAGGAGTTTCAAATCGCATTTCCTCATTCCTGGCCGGATGGCGAATCACCAATTCGCGAGCGTGGAGCATCAATCGGTTGACCTGGACTTTTTGCCTCTTGGGCTGGGCATAGATGGCATCGCCAAGGATCGGACAATTTAACGACTCCTTCAAATGAACCCGGATTTGATGGGTTCTCCCGGTGAGAATTTTGCAATCAATCCAGCTCCAAAATCCCTTGGGATCGGTGTGGGAGACGACATACTCAGTGATGGCGAGCTTGCCCCCCGGGGGCGGAACCACGGCCATTTTCTGGCGACTTACGGGGTGGCGGCCAATTTGATTTTCGATCCTGCCACTGGGTTGGGGCGGAAAACCTGCTGCAATCGCGACATACGATTTTTTGGCTTCCCGATTTGAAAATTGGCTCACCAGCGATTCGTAGGCCAAATCTGATTTTGCGGCGATGAGACAGCCCGAAGTGTCTTTATCCAGCCGATGCACGATGCCCGGTCTACCTTCATCCGCCAAAAAGCTGAGTTTTCCCTGGCAGTGATAGAGGAGGCCGTTTACCAGCGTACCAGTATCGTTTCCCGAACCGGGATGAACCACCAGGCCGGGGGGCTTGTCGATGACGATAATATGCTCATCTTCATATACCACCGCCAGATCCATAGGTTGACCGATTAGTTCAGAAGGCGTCTCACTGGGAAACCGGACCAGGATTTGATCACCCGAAAAAACGTCCACGCGGGGTTTTACTCTTTTATCGTTTAACACGATATGGCCATCCTTAATGAGTTCCTGGATCTGGCTGCGTGACAAGGCGAAACCCAGTGCTGCTAGTGCGGCAGGCAAAAACAGATCCAACCGCTGTCCAGCTTGCCCAGGAGGAACAATCAGGAATTGGGGAGAATCGACCGAAGAGTCTGTTTCAGGTTGGGGGTCCTCAAAATCCTCACTTTCAGAGTTCGCCATTTTATTTTTATAGTTTGTCTTGCTTAATCGAGCCAAATTTAGCAAAAATCCTTTAAAATCGGTCTCAAATTCGGGACTAAGAACAAGAATTTATACCAATCAGCTACTTTCCACCGTTTATTCAAAGAAGGAATGAATCGATTTTCATATATTTTATCTACGGTCCTTTTGTTTACCTTGTCAGGCGATGTTTCTCAGGCTCAGGGAGAGGCCGCCCAATGGCATACCCGTTATGCCCCGGCGGTAGCCCAGGCTAAAGCTGAAAAAAAGAGTCTTATTCTCATATTTACTGGCAGTGAGTGGATCGAAATTTGCAAGACTTTTGAGACCG
Source organism: Verrucomicrobiales bacterium (assembly GCA_041742015.1). Lineage (GTDB taxonomy): Bacteria > Verrucomicrobiota > Verrucomicrobiia > Verrucomicrobiales > DEV007 > Arctic95D-9. The sequence continues at coordinate 2,507 of JBGSJM010000380.1, forward strand.
ATATTTTGCAACAGGCTGATTTTCTGACTCAGGTCAGTCCCAAATATGTCGTCCTCAAGCTGGAATACCCCAAAGACAATCGTCTTCCCGCTGAATTGGCCAAAGAATATCAATTGTTGAAAGACGCCTACCGGGTGCGGGGCTTTCCCACGGTGATCATGACAGATGCGGAGGGACGGCCCTTCGGAATGAATGGCTATCAACCTGTTTCCTCGGATCAATACGCCAAAGTTCTTCTCGCCATGCTAAAAGGTCGGGAAATCAGGGATAACGCTGCAGCCAAGGCTGAAACCGCCACCGGTGTTGAAAAGGCCATAGCACTGGTCGAATCAATCCCAGACCTGCCCGGAACTCTTGGAGCACGATATTACCGGGCCGCCATGGAAGGAGTCATTACCAACGACCCAAAAAATCAAACCGGCAAAGTACCGTCCTACAAAAAGCAACTCGCGGATGTGGATTATTCCAGCCAAATGCAAAAGCTGGCAGTTGACGTTCAATACGGTAAGATGATTGAATTGACGGACGCCTACATCCGCGATCAAAATTTGAAGGGTGAGTTGTTACAAAAGGCTCTCCTGAACAAACTCGACATTCAGCAAAAACAACAGAATACTGCGGGAGCGGTGCAAACCCTGCTGGAAGTGGTTGCCGTGGAGCCAAATTCTCATTTCGGAAAAAGCGCCCAAAAAATGCTGGATAGTTTGCGAGCTGCAAAAATTGAGGAAGAGTTAAAGCCGTAAAAAAATTGGTTAATTTTAGCTATATTTTTATTGCATCGTTCGTCTTGAGTTCATGAGGAATCATCTGTGGTTCGGATCCATGAACAACTCCCCGATTAAATTTGAATACTCCAGATGGCGATTGGTGGCTCTGTTGAGTTTTGCCTTTTTGCTTTTACCGATCAAAAAGTCCTCTGGTCAGACGGCAGATGATATTATCGATAATCCGAACAAAGCCAAAACGATCCCTGGTCACGGAATGTCGCAGGGCGAATATCCCTTCGATGAGGATGGCCGTTACCGGAAAGAATGGGTCAGCACAACGGCTAAATCCCCTGTGAAGGAATCAACAACCTATAGACTTCCGATCCCCATCACCTCCGAGGAACATTCCAATTATTCTCTTTTCGCCAAAGGTACCTTGAAAGAGGCAAAAGATAAAGCCCACAACCCTGCTGACGAGGTAACTCCTCCCAGCATCCCTGGAAATTCATTGTCGGAAAAAAAGTCCACCCCACCTCCAGAGGAACCAGGTAATCAGATCATTCCCGCGATGTTTGTCATGACGGAAGTCGAGGCTAGAAGCCAGGGATTTATTGGGCCTTATTCCAAAATGGTTGAGTCAAAACCAGCACCCACCAGCGGGCTTTCTTCGAAACGCCCCTCATCCAACATCATTCTGGCGGGTCATACGATTGTCGAAAAGCCTGCTCAGGCAGCAACACGCAAAGAAACACCCACAGCAGCCGCGCCGTCGAAGCCTGTTACTACTGCAACTACGCCTGTTGCCCCACCTACAACTCCAAGTATTGTCAACCCAGTTTCATCTTCTCCGACTTATCACAAAGTCATCTCGGGAGATACTTTGTACAGCCTCCATCGCAAATATGGAGTTAGCATGGATTCTTTGAAAAAGGCGAATGGCCTGACCAGTGATATCATTCGAATTGGCCAAAGCCTTCGCATACCTCTCTCCTAGGACACCTTGGGTGTGTTTACTCTTCCAAATCTGTGATCGTCGCTTCGGTGATCCCCAGCATTTTGGCGATGCTTTTTTTATCTGAGCAAGTTTGACGAGCTACTTTGATTAGCTCAATCGTGGCCAGTTCGATTGGTTTTTTCTTTTTTGATTTGGCTGCTAAAACAATGGTCTCTGCGGCATGACGGAGAGGATTAAATCCCGCCCGCATGGAATCGTCAGATTGATCAAGAGAAAGATCCTGTGGAAGCAACACATTGCCAGTTGCCAACACACAGGCGCGCTGGATCAGGTTTTCAAGCTCACGTACATTGCCCGGCCAATGGTAACTTTCCAACATCGTGACTGCCTCTGCTGAGAGGGTAATCTGACGGGATTTGCCCTGACTGGCTTGACGTTGCAGGAAATATTCTGCCAGCAGGTGAATATCCTCGACCCTTTTTCGCAAAGGCGGGATGTGAATCCTGACCACATTAAGCCGATAATACAGGTCTTCGCGGAACTTTCCATTTTCGACCTCTTCCTCAAGTCGCTTATTCGTGGCCGCCAGAATCCGTACATTCCCGTGCAGGGTCTGATTGCCGCCCACGCGGGAAAACTCCCCGGTTTGCAGAACCCGCAGCAGTTTGCTTTGCACCTCCAATGGCATGTCGCCGATTTCATCGAGAAAAAGCGTGCCCCCATTGCATTGCTCAAATCGGCCAATCCGCTGGTTCACCGCTCCAGTAAATGCGCCTTTTTCATGGCCGAAGAGCTCGCTCTCCAGAAGATTACTAGGAATCGCTGCGCAATTGATGGCCACGTATTCCGCCTTGGTCCGGCGGGAGAACTGGTGGATGGCATTGGAAACCACCTCTTTACCAACCCCGCTTTCACCGGTGATAAGCACGGGAGCATCAGCCGTGGCGACGCGCCCGATGAGTTTGTAAACATCCTGCATCGCTGGAGAGCGACCGATAATCAAATCTCCATCGGGCTGAGGGGGGGAGCCATGGGCTGGTTCCAACTCCTGATTCCGCATCTCCTCAGCCGACTGCAGGGCCTTTTCAACGGCTTTCCTCAGTTCGAAATTGACAGACTCCCGGCGCAGCACGTCAAAGGCTCCCAGACGCATCGCCTCAATCACTGAATTGGTCGACAAAATTGTGCCATTGAGAATCACCATGGCATTGGGCACCTTCATCCGAACTTTTTTTAGAAGCGCCAGTCCGTCAATGGGTTTGAGTTGCAATTCCGCAATCAGAAGATCCGCCTTTTTATCCCAAAAGAGATTTTCAGCTTCCTCAGCAGATCGGGTCACAATGATCTTCACGGAGGGCGCGGACAAATGTCCAGTGATCCAATCCAAAAAATCTGGATCGGTGTCAGCTACGACGACTGTTTGACTGTGATTAAAGCCCATTATTTGCTGAAAGGGAAATTCGGTTGAATATATCGCTGAATTCGCCACCCGTGTTAGGTTATTTAAATGAAGTACTCAAGTGTTCCCAATGATTTTTTCAGTGAAAATAGAAGGCGAATTATCGCCTCGCTCCCATCAAACAGCTTTGCGGTGCTGCATTCTTCGGAAATTCCATGGAAATGTGCTGATGGATCAATGCGGTTCATCCAAAACAGCGATATGTATTTTTTAACCGGAGTGGATCAGGAGGAAACCAGGCTGGTGCTGTGCCCAAGCCACACCGATCCGACCAAAAGAGAGATGCTTTTTATTCGCGAAACCTCCCCGCTGATCACGATCTGGGAAGGCCACAAGTTGTCAAAAGAGGAGGCATCCACCGTTTCGGGCGTTGCCACGGTGAATTTGAACAATCAATTTGAAGATCACATCCGCTCACTTGCT
>JBGSJM010000381.1:0-3395 GCA_041742015.1 Verrucomicrobiales bacterium
CCCCCCCCCCCCGCTACGTCGGGCGTCCGTCGGGCCAACATAAACACTAAATCACTTTTTGCGCCTACATCTAAACAGGGTACAATCGAGCATTCAACAGGGTACAGTCGGGAAAAATCAGCCATTCACTGAGGACTTGGCAACCGAAAACCAACAGCTTATCGCTTATCATACAGAAATGGCATGAATACTTTAATACTTTGATTGACACCCCTGTTTCGGCGAGGCACGCCAACGGAGAGATTATTGTCCACATGAAGAAGGTGGCCCGCCGCAAAATGGCGGACCTGGTTGTGGAATTGTCGTCTCTGGTTCGCCTCCATGCGGAGAAAAAGGGTGATCTGGTCCTGGCGGCAGGCGTGAAGACGACGCTGACAGAGCTGTTTTACGCCCGGGGGAGCGATTCCCTGAGCAAAGCTGGCTATGTGATCGCAGCAGCCCGCAAGGCGCAGCCCGAGATGGCCCAAGACTACAACCTGACCATGAAAATGGTGGATGAAGCGGCGGCTGCGGTGGAGACCTTCCGGGTGATGCTAAATGCCCCGGCCCTGGCGATCGACGTCCACAGTGTAACGACCCACGCCATTGACGAAGTGATCGCGAAGCTGAGCCAAATGCTGAGCCAGCGGATCACGGTGCACGTCAACACCCTGCGCCGGGCACACCCGGGGTTTGCGGCTTCTTACGACCAGGTCAACACCCTGGAAAAGCGCCGGGGTGGGCAAAAAGTTGCGACCCTGGAGGAAACGCCGGTAGATCAGGTTTTCGAACCCGTTTTCGAAGTCCCTGCCGAAGCGCCTGTGGCAGCTCTAACGCCATCTGTGGGAGCGGTTTCGACCAACGGCTCCCGGAATGGGAATAACCTGGTATCGAGCACCGTGGATTTGGCGAGGTGAGGGGCTTAATCAAACGCTGCACAGACAGGAGTGTCTGTGCCACGGGAAATTGAAAGGCGAAACATCAAAACCGATTTGCTCCGCCGCCGCGCGAAGGGGAAAAGCGCGGCGGCCCGAGCGGAAAATCACATCTTTAAAGCGAACGAAGCGGAACTCAGGCAGGCTCGTCTTCCAACTCAAATCCCGGAAGATCCGGTGGATCAGGTTGGGAATTCAGAAATTCCTCCACCCAACTGATGTTGTAGTTTCCGTTAACGAAGGCGGAGTGTTTCAAAATTGAAGCTTGAAAGGGAATCGTGGTCTTGATTCCCTTGATCACAAACTCATTGAGAGAGCGACTCATCCGGGCAATGGCGATTTCCCGGTTGGCACCAGTGACAATCAACTTGGCGATCATCGAATCGTAATTTGGCGGAACGGTGTAGCCGCTGTAAACATGGGTATCAACCCGAACTCCTCGTCCCCCTGGCGCATAGTAAAGCGTGATGCGTCCCGGACTGGGGGCAAAATTGCGGTAGGGATCTTCGGCATTGATTCGACACTCGATGGAGTGTCCGCGTGGTCCGCTGCTCATGACGTGCTCGGAAAGCGGGAATCCCGCCGCTATCCGGATCTGTTCCTTGATCAGGTCACAGCCTCGAACCTCCTCGGTAATGGGATGCTCCACCTGGATCCGGGTGTTCATCTCCATGAAGTAGAAATTCTCGTTATTATCGACCAGATACTCAATGGTTCCGCAGTTTTCGTAGCCGATTTGTTTTACCAAAGAGACTGATGCGTCGGCCATTCTTTTGCGGAGCTTGTCAGAGATAAAGGGAGAGGGTGTCTCCTCGATAATCTTCTGGTTCCGGCGCTGCATCGAACAATCCCGTTCCCCCAGTTCAATCACATTGCCATGGGTGTCGGCAGCGATTTGAAACTCGATGTGATGCGGTTTTTCGACTAGTTTTTCGAAGTAAACATCATCCGATCCAAAACAGGCCATCGCCTCGTTTTTGGCAGCGTGATAGGCGGTTATCAAGCTACCCTTGCTCAACGCAGGTCGCATCCCGCGTCCCCCTCCGCCGGCACTTGCCTTGATCATGATGGGGTATCCCAGCTTGTCAGCGATCTTCAGGGCATCAGCCTCCGAAGTGACCAGTCCATCACTACCTGGAGTCACCGGAATTCCACAGGCCACCGCAGTGGCTCGGGCTTGGTTTTTATCGCCCATCCGGGCAATTACCGCAGAAGAGGGACCGATAAATTTGACTCCAGCCTGCTCACAGATATCTGCAAAATGAGGATTCTCCGACAAAAAGCCGTAACCGGGATGAATCGCATCCACATTGGCAATCTCTGCCGCAGCGATGATGGATTCCATTTTCAGGTACGACTGGGAACTGGCGGCCGGCCCGATACAAATGGCATCGTCCGCCAATTGCACGTGCATGGAATCCACATCCACTTCGGAATAAACCGCAGTGGTTCTCACGCCCAATTCCTTGGCCGCCCGAATCACCCGCAGGGCGATCTCGCCGCGGTTCGCGACGAGGATATTTTTGAACATTCTAGGCACTTGATGACCTTTCGTTTTAAAGAATTAAGCTGTCTTCACCAGGAAAAGCGCCTGGCCATACTGCACCGGAGAACCGTTTTCCACGAGAACTTCAATAATTTCACCTTTTAGCTCTGACTGGATCTCATTGAAAACCTTCATCGCTTCAATCACACATACCGTGGTGGTTGCTTCAACCTTTGACCCCACTTTGACAAATTCCGGCATGTCTGGCTTGGGAGCCCGAAAGAAAGTACCCACCATCGGGGAGGTGACTTCTTTTACCCCGGGAGGTCTGCCGCCGGGTGCCAGAGGAGCCGCCGCTGGTGCAGCAGGGAGGGGTGCTGGCGCATGGCTCATCATCATCGGGGTTGAGGCAGATGCCATAAAACGCTGAATGGCATCAACATCAACGTCGCCACCTTTTTTCAGTTCCAATTTGGTATCGTCATGTTCCAATTTGAATTGGGACAAGCCATATTGGTCCATGAGTTTTACAATTTTCTCAATGTCTTTGAGATCCATAAGAAATTCCGGCCTCCGGTTGGTTTTTCAAAAAATTTATTGTTCGGGAAAAATCCCGTCGTCAATTGTGACGATTATTTCACAGTATCCGTAACTGCGAAGCTAATCATCTTCTCCAATCAATACCCCACGTCAAGTTCATCTGCCAAAACTTTTTAGACAAATCAGAGATTTTCTATAAAAATATAAAATAATTAGAATGAGTGAAATTCAAATATGACACTTCACCCTGCGGGCATGGTACAGGGTATGATGGTTGACCTAACAGGGTACGATCCGCTGGCTTTGGTGTCCATATGCGCCGTAATTTCTCTTTTCGATGATATGGACGCTGGATTCGAAGCTCCTTCCCGCGAAAAGGCCATTTGCCGGTGACAAAACCAGCCATTACGATAGGAGATACCAGTGAACACCTTGTCAGATCGGAAGAGCACACG
>JBGSJM010000382.1:0-6946 GCA_041742015.1 Verrucomicrobiales bacterium
GATTGCACAACGGAACCTTGTTGATGCCTTCGCGGGGCACTTCGCGAAACTCGCCATGTTTGTAGCCTCCGCCAGCGAGGAAAATGGGCAGGTCGGAGTTTTTGTGGGAATTTCCATCACCCATGCCACTGCCGAAGAGCACCGTAGTGGAATCGAGCAGGGTACGCTCACCATCGTTGATCTTTGCGAGGCGGGCGACGAATTTGCCAAAGTGTTCGATTTGATATTTCTCAAGCGTGATGAGGCTCGCGATGGCCTCGGCGTCGTTTCCATGGTGAGAGAGACCGTGCCAGTCTTTTTTGATGCCGAGGTGTTGTGGCATAAAGTCGCCGCCGATCTCCAACGTGGCGATTCGCGTGCTGTCTGTTTGCAGGGCGAGGGCGATCATCTCATACAGCAGCGGCAGATCCTCGACGGCATTACGGTTCGCAGGTTTGTCGAAAGGTGCTTTTGGTTTCGGCTGGTTCGTCCAGCGTTGGCGCAGTTCGAGACGTTTTTCCACATCGCGGACGGAGGTCAGGTATTCATCGAGCTTGACCTTGTCCTCCTGGTTGACCTGCTTCGAGAGGCGGTTAGCCTCATCCAAAACGGAATCGAGGATGGAAGACTGGACCTGATTTTCCTGGGTTCGGCGAGCCTGCCGTTCCGGCGAGTCGGTGATAAAGAGCTTCTCGAACAATTCCGCGGGATTGGTCACTGGCGGTACCCGCACACCCGACTTTGTCCACGCGATCTGGCAACCGCCATGAATGCCACCCTCCGACCCTACCGTGAGCGATGGAAACCGCGTCTCAAAACCCACTTCATCAGCAAGATGTTGATCGATGGTCACATTGCCATCGGGACGATTTTGCGCCTCCGAATTCAGCACACCGGAAAGGAAGGAATGCACGGCGAAATGCCCGCCTTTGACGCCGTGATCAAGACCACGCAGAACCGTCATTTTGTCGCGGATGTCCCAAAGCGGCTCCAACAGGGTCGTCTTCTCATAGTTGCGGCCCTGAGTCGTTGGGAAAAGTTGCTTGGTCTGATATCCGAGCAGGTTTCCGATCGCCACAAAGCGGCGCGCCCCGATGCCAGCGCCTTTTGCCGCCTGCACAGACGAGTTTCCGCCTACGGTCTTGCCCATTAGCGATGACATGCCCGGCAACGCCAGGGTGGTGCCGAGGGAACTGATTAGAAAGTGACGACGATTAATCATGTGAAAAACTGATAAATTACTGTTCAAAATAGAACTGGTTTTTCTTAAAGGCAAGGATTTTTTTGCCGGGTTTGGGGAAAAATTGCAACTTGAGGCCTCGATAAAAATGACCCTAGGTGGGTACCAGACGTAATTAAATTAATCACCTATGCAAACACCACACATCCTCGCATTTGGCGGCAGTCTCCGCCGCGATTCTTATAACCAGAAACTTGCCGCCATCGCCGCGGCAGGGGGCCGCGAAGCTGGGGCGGAAGTCACCGTGATCTCTCTGCGTGATTTTGCACTTCCCCTCTTTGACGAAGACCTCGAAGCCGCACATGGTATGCCTGAAGCGGCCAAACGGCTCAAAGCCATTTTCCGCGAACACGATGGTTTAATCATCGCCTCGCCGGAGTATAACAGCAGCATCACTGCGGCACTGAAAAACGCGATCGACTGGGTCTCTCGGGTGGAGTCAAACGACGAACCTTCGCTCTCGGCCCTGGCGGGCAAAACCGCCGTGATCTGCTCTGCCTCCCCGGGCGGTCTTGGTGGTCTGCGGGGGCTGGTTCATCTCCGTGCCATCCTGGGTAACATCGGTATCACCGTCCTGCCCGACCAAATCGCCATCAGCAAAGCTTATGAAGCATTCACCGCAGACGGCGCTCTCGCAGACGAGAAGCAGCAGGCCCGCGTCAAAGCGCTCGGTTCAAATCTCGCCAAGCATCTGTTCAAGCTGCTGGCTTGAACTCTTCACAACATCGGAAAAGCTCTTTCCAAACCGATTTCTCACAACTCGATGGCAATCGAGCCATTGCGGGCAGATTTTAAACAGGCATCCATGATGATTTGAGTCTTCAAGGCAATATCGGGCCAGTGGAGATCAAGTTTGCCGGAGAGGACGATGTCCGAAAATCGACGGAAAAGCTTGGTTTCCTGAGAAGAGGGATGGCTGTCAGAATACTCGGGCACTGAAACGCGCCTGGTATGATCTTTCATGTGGAGCCTGCAATTGTCGATCTCAAAGACGGAGTTGGAGACTTCGAAACTTGATTCGGACCCGTGAAACGGCAGCACAAAATCACGAAGGTGCACGTTACCTTTGGTGCCGCTGATGTTGGCCCATTGCTGATGTTCGGTCTCAAAGCTGCAGTAAAATCCGGCGGTGATGTGATTGGCAAAAATCAGTTCACCCGAAAACTGAAGCGGCACGGAATCCGGACTGTCGGGCCGACCAGATTGATTGATGAGGCGACCAGTGATCAGTCGCGGCATTTCGTAATTCATCACCCACAGCGCCATGCGAATGTTATACCACCCGAGATCACCTAGGCAGCCGAGCGGCTCCAAGCCGCTGTGCATGCGGATGTTTTCCTGCAAAAAATCGTCGGGAGCCCGGAAACTGAACTGACTCATGATCCGGGTGATGTCACCTACACTTTCGCCATCGTCGAGGACGCTGCGCAAAGCAGGGAGCCGGTCGCTGTGCACAAACATGACTCCGTCCATAAACTGAACCCCGGCATCCTCACAGGCCGAGATGATTTGGCGAACTTCCCAGGCATTAACACCGCAGGGTTTTTCACAGAGCACATGTTTGCCCGCCCGGGCGGCGGCAATGGCGAAAGGTTTCCGAATACCGGTGGGTAGCGGAATATAAATCGCATCGATATCCGAGGCGGCTATCATGTTTTCGTAACCACCGATGGGACGAGGCTGCACAGGCTGCGGAACCTGAGCTTGATTTTCCAGGATATATTCCAGAGCCCGCTCCTCGCTCCGGCTCGCAACCGCAACGAGTTCAGCGTTCCCGGCATTTTTGATCGCCAGCCAGTTTTTCCGGGCAATGCCAGATGTTCCAAGAATGCCCCAACGACAAGTGCTCATGAGTTTTAGTTTGCGACGATATTTACCAGTTTACCAGGCACCACGATGATTTTGCAAATGGTTTTACCATCGGTAAAGACCTGAACTTTTGGGCTTTGTTGGGCCAGGGCTTCAAGTTCTGGCTGTGGGATTTCGCGATTCACGGTGATGCGATCACGAACCTTGCCATTAACCTGAATCACGATCTCGATTTCATCTTCGATGAGGTAGCTGGGTTCGTATTCGGGCCAGGACTGGCTGGCCAGATCCTTCTGTTCCAGCTTTGGAAAGGCTTTTCGCAGAACGCCATACAACTCCTCACTCAGGTGAGGCGCAAACGGATTCAAAACCAGCAACAAGGTTGCCAGGCTCTTCACCGGCAGTACCTCAAGCCTGCTTAATTCGTTGCAACAAACCATCATTTGGGAAATGGCGGTGTTGAAATTGAGATTCTCAATATCTTCCCCGACTTTTTTGATGGTGGCATGGACGATTTTGTTGGTGGCTTTGTCGGGTTCGTTCTCGGTCAGGTGAGTGCGCTTTTTCCATTCACCTTCCTGATCTGCCTCAAAAACCAAGCGCCAGACCCGGGCGAGAAAGCGGTAAACGCCCTCAACCCCATTCATGGACCAGGGTTTAACCTGCTCAAGCGGCCCCATGAACATTTCGTAAAGCCGCAAAGAATCGGCCCCGTACAGCTTCACCACTTCGTCTGGATTAACGACGTTGCCAGCGGATTTGGACATTTTCTGACCGTCCTCCCCGAGGATGAGCCCCTGATTCACCAGTTTCTGGAAAGGCTCGACGGTTTTGACATGGCCCAGATCATACAAAACCTTGTGCCAGAATCGGGCATACAACAGATGTAACACGGCGTGCTCGGTTCCGCCGACGTAGAGATCAACCCCGCCGGGTTTGCCGTCCGCTGACAGCCAGTAGCTTTCGGCCTCTGTGCTGATGAAGGCATCGGAATTGCGCGCATCGCAGTAGCGGAGGTAATACCAGCAGGAACCGGCCCACTGGGGCATGGTGTTGGTTTCCCGGGTGGTGCCATTGCCCAAGTCCACCCAGGTGGTAGCTTTGGAAAGGATCGCTTCAGGCTTGCCGGTGGGTTTGTAGTCTTCCAACTCCGGGGCCAAAAGCGGCAACTCGCTTTCGTCGATGGCGAAGTGTTTTCCATCTTTCCAAACGATCGGGAAAGGCTCTCCCCAGTAACGCTGGCGGGAAAAGAGCCAGTCGCGGAGTTTGAAATTAATGGTTTTTTTGCCGAGTTTTTTCTCCTCCAACCACTCGGTGATATTCTGTTTGGCCACCGGGGTGGATAATCCATCGAGGAAGCCCGAATTGATGGCGACACCGTTGCCACAGAAGCATTTATCCTGATTGCCTTCCGGAGCCTGAACGACCTGGATAACGGGAATCTTGAATTTTTCGGCAAATTCGAAGTCGCGCTCATCGTGAGCGGGCACCGCCATGATGGCTCCGGTCCCATACCCCATCATCACATAGTCCGCGATCCACACCGGGATTTCCTGGCCATTGACGGGATTGATGGCATTGCCTCCGGTAAAAACCCCGGTTTTTTCGGTGGCCAGGCCGGTCCGTTCCAGATCGGATTTCGAGGAACAGACTTTTTGGTAATCTTTGACCGCTTTTTTCTGGGTTTTGGTGGTGATTTTATCCACCAGCGGGTGTTCCGGAGCCAATACCATGTAGGTGGCACCAAACAGCGTGTCCGGGCGGGTCGTAAAAACGGTAACCGTCTCGCCACCCACGGAAAAATTAACTTCTGCACCTTCTGATCGGCCGATCCAGTTGCGCTGCAAGTTTTTGATGCCTTCCGGCCAGTCGAGGCCATCCAAATCATCAATCAGGCGATCCGCAAAAGCCGTGATCCGCAACATCCACTGCCGCAGCGGGCGGCGCTCGACGGTGTGGCCTTTGGCGCGCCATTCTTCCACTTCCTCATTGGCCAAAACCGTGCCCAGATCCGGGGACCAATTGACGGGCGTGTCAGCAACAAAGGCGAGACGCCGCGAATCAATTTCCTCCCGGCTGAGCCCTTTTTTCTCCAACTCAGCAATGGGTCTGGCCTTGCCGGTTTTTTCACAGACGTAGGATTTGTAAAGCTGCAGGAAGATCCACTGAGTCCATTTCACGTACTCGGGATCGGTGGTGGCGATTTCCCGATCCCAATCATACGCAAAACCGAGGGACTTCAACTGGCGGCGGAAGTTGTTGACGTTGTTCTCCGTATTGATCCGGGGATGCTCGCCCGTTTTGATGGCATGCTGTTCTGCGGGAAGACCAAAAGAATCCCAGCCCATGGGGTGGAGGACATTAAAGCCTTTCATCCGCTTGAAACGGGAAACAATGTCAGTGGCCGTGTATCCTTCGGGATGGCCGACGTGGAGCCCGGAACCACTCGGATAAGGAAACATGTCGAGGGCATAGAATTTCGGCTTTTTGACATCGAAATTCTTGTCTCCCGGATTGGGAGCAGCAAACGTCTTGTTTTTTTCCCAATGCTGTTGCCAGCGTGGTTCAAATTCATCAAACGGAAATTGATTGCGTCGTTGTGACATGGTTCTTGATTTTTGTAGCGGAATCCGTGAGGATTTCTGACGGGAAACTAAGGCCAAAGTGCCCGAACGCAACCGGGACAAAAACCTGAAATATCAAGACTACACCCTGTTTAATCGACGACTGTACCTTGTTTAATCAGGTTCAGATCAGGGGAGCGCTTCCAGTTTTTCACCTCTCCTCTGCCCCTTTTCAGATCACTTCCACCACTAATTAACTTGGCGTGAAGCCGGAATTGCCAGGCTCGACAACGAAAAGCGAATGAATGAGAATGTTTTTATGTTTTCAAGCTGCCAAAATACCAGCCGCTCTCGCAACCCGATTCAACCCTGTTTAATCGCATGAACCGCCTCTTCCTACTCTTTGCGTTTGCCTTTGTCGCCAACAACCAAGCTGCGGAGTTTTTCGTCTCTCCGCGAGGCGATGACGCCTCCTCTGGCGACTCAGCCGCAACCGCCTTTGCCACCGTCGGCAAAGGAGTCTCTGTATTGAAAGCAGGCGACACCTTAACCATCCTGCCGGGAGAATATCTCGAATCAGTCGAAGTGAAAAAACTCGCGGGCGCGAAGGACGCGCCGATCACGATCCGGGCACAGCGCGAAAGCACGGTGCTGCTGCGTGGGGATGTGGAGGTGGCGGGCTGGGAGGCGGTCACGGGACTCGACTGGGTGTTTGCGGCTAAATTTGAGAAGACCGCGCATGGGGTGGCGGATCCACGCACGATGAGTCACTATGAGCCCGGCGCGACTGCGGCGGAGATCAGCTCGAAACCGGGCGCGTTTTTCCAGGATGCAAAAGCGGGTCGCTTGCTCGTTCGCACGCCGGATGCTCGGCCGCCGGGAGTGCTGATGGTATCCGTCACCAACGGGAACGGCCTCGTCTTTGAGAACTGCGCGCACATCACCGTCGAAGGGCTGGCCTTCACCGGCTACCAGCACGCGGACACCTCGGTGATGTTCGGGTCGCGCACCCGCTGGGGCGTGCTCGCGAGCAAGAGCGAATTCATCACCCTGCGGCGCTGCACGGGGTATCTGAACAGCGGAGGTTTTTGTTTCTCGTCGGTGGGTAGTTCGGTCATCGAGGAATGTTTCGCCTTCGGCAATGCCTCGCGCACGATCGGCATCTCGAATCAAATTCTTGGTTGGGGCGCGAAGGATTGCGTCTTCCGGCGCAATCGCATCGAGGGCTTCAACGGGGCCACCGGCAGCCAGGATCAGATCACGTTTTACAGCAACGCCGGGCACGCGAACCTGCTGGAAAACAACACCGCCATCCGCGCGAGCTTCATGGACAAGGGCGATGCCAACAACGTGC
>JBGSJM010000383.1:0-7187 GCA_041742015.1 Verrucomicrobiales bacterium
CCCAAGGATTCCCTGGTGGATCGCTATCGGAACGCCCAGACCGAAGCCCTGCGCCTGGCCGGGCCTGATTTTATGCGTCATTTCGATTTGTCGGATGAATCTGCCCAGCTTCGCAATGAATACGGCGGCGAATTTGGCCAGCGCTGTCTCCTAGCCCGTCGCCTTGTCCAGAGTGGGGTGAGGTTTATCGAAGTCAGCCATAACCTGAACTTCATGAACGGCACCGGTTGGGACACCCACAACGAAGGTCAGCAGAAGCAGCATCTACTAATTCAGGAACTGGATGTCGCCATGTCCGCCCTGATCCGTGATTTGGAAAGCAAAGGTATCCTCGACAAGACGATAATCGCCGTGGGTACCGAGTTTGGTCGCCCGGCTGGCTACGACGGACGCGGTGGGCGCGGTCACCAAGGCAGTTGTTTTAGTTTGGTGCTGGCAGGTGGCGGTCTCAAACACCAGGGGGCTTACGGAGTGACCGATGATTTGAGTCAAAAGATCGTCGAAAACCCCGTCCCGCTGGTTGATTTTCACGCCACCATTCACGCCAGTCTGGGTATCAATCCGTCCCACGAATTGACCGACGGATCTCGTCCAGTGCCAATTACCGATGGAGGCAAGCCGATAGCGGCGCTGTTTGGGTAGGGGGGGCGTGAAACTAAATCTGGTCCACGGCCAGAAAGTCTGCCTTCCCATCGTCGAAGCCATAATCGTAAACGATTTCTTCGCCAGGCAAAATATCGCGGATGGCCCGTAGGAGAACGGTGGGGGGTGGGGTGCCGTCGAGTGATTCGTATTCCAGCTCGGCGTTGGGATGATCGCTGTGGTTGTAGATCATCCCATAACCGAGATGGAGAACATGGCAGCGGGCCTTGAGCAGCTCCAGCGCGTAGAATTTAAGTTTGTCGGATTCCTGTTCAATAAAGGTCGACTCCTTTCTGGAATGGACAATGAGAGGACAGACCTCGATCACTTCGCCACAGGCAATGTGGTCTGTCGCAAAGACGGCCCGGCCCTTGTTTTCCACAAAACCAACTTTTACTTTTTCCGGGGGGGTGATCTCCGGACAGAATGACAATCGCTGCGACATGAGCTTTTCGGCGCTACATTCTCCGCCACTTGCGGCCATCCTGTTGCAAAAGTTCATCCGCCTCCACCGGTCCCCAGGAACCGGCTGGATACTCGGCCATTTTCGGTGGTTCACTGGATTTGTGCCAGGCATCTTCGATCAGGTCGATAAACTTCCAGGCTTCCTCAACTTCGTCTTTTCGGGCAAAGAGGGTGGCATCCCCCGCGATGGCATCAAGGAGGAGGCGTTCGTAGGCTTCCGGGCTGCTTTTGCCAAAGGCGGTCTGGTAGCGAAAATCCATTTTTACCGGCTGCAGTTTGTTGGCGAGGCCGGGGCGCTTGGACCGAATTCCCAGGGAAATCCCTTCATTGGGCTGGATCCGGATGACGAGGACGTTTCCGGGACTGCCGTCGTCATCGATGGAAGTGAAGAAGACCTCGGGAGCGGGTTTGAAATGGATCGAAATCTCGGTGGTCTTTTTTGGGAGGCGTTTGCCCATCCGCACGTAAAAAGGGACCCCGGCCCAGCGCCAGTTGTCGATCCAGAGCCTCAGCGCCACATAAGCTTCGGTCAGGGTGCCGGTATCGACCCGGTCTTCCCGTCGGTAACCGACCACATCCTCACCGCCGACGGTTCCAGCGGTGTATTGGGCGCGGATCACATTGGCCGCCACCTCCTCGACGGTATTGTATTTGCGGAGGGATTTGAGGACTTTGACTTTTTCATCGCGCACTCCATCGGCACTGAGATCGGTGGGAGGCTCCATCGCAATCAGGCTGATGAGCTGCAGGAGGTGGTTTTGCACCATATCGCGGAGAGCACCGGATTTGTCGTAATAGGCACCGCGTCCGCCCTCCATCCCAAAGTGCTCGGAGCAGGTGACCTGAACGTGATCGATGAAGCGATTGTTCCAGAGCAGTTCAAAAATGGCGTTGGAAAATCGCAATACCATGATGTTTTGCGCGGTTTCTTTGCCCAGGTAGTGATCGATCCGGTAGGTATCTGCCTCCTCAAAGGTCTCGTTGACGACCTGGTTGAGATGCCTGGCAGTTTTCAGGTCTGTTCCAAAGGGCTTTTCAATAATCGTGCGGCACCAGCCGTTTTTCGATTCATTGAGTCCGGAAGCTTTGAGAAAAAGTAAAATGTCATCGAAAAATTCCGGAGCCGAGGCCACGTAAAAGAGCCGGTTGGGGCTGCCCCCGGCGGATTCGATCGCTTCCAGCTTCTGTTTCAGGCCTTCGTAGCCTTCCAAATCGTTAAAATCGCTTTGGTGATAGGAAATATTCTGGGAGAACTGTTCCCAGAGAGCGTCGCTGTGATCCTGGCGGGACACTTGTTTATTAAGGGCCCGCAGGCCTTCGCGAAATTCCTCGTCAGTTCTTTCCCGGCGTGCAAACCCGATTGTTTTCATACCCGCAGGCAAATCACCATCTGCAGCGAGATTGTAAAGCGCTGGGATGAGTTTGCGGTGGGTTAGGTCTCCGGTGGCCCCGAATATGACGAGGTTACAGGGCTCAGCGGCCTTGCGGCCCCCCAGGTCATCTTCACGAAAAGGATTGAGTTCCATCTTAGGATGAATCGACCATCTGAGGTCAGTTTTCAAGGGAAGTTATTGCCCGCTCGGCTTACGGGTCATTTCTTGAGCTTTCTTCAAAAGCTCGTTGGAATCAATACTGCCAGTTCTGAGCAGAGTCGTTGGGATTGGTTTCCACTCAGGTCGGGGTACGAGCACCGGTTTTAGGCAGTCAGCATAAGGGCAGGGCATCTCTATTCCGAACTGGTGAGCCACAGCGGACAACCGTCTCGTACAGTGGGGACAAAGAAACTTGACCACATTCGAATCCTCTGGGGCCGCTCCGATATCTTCGGGTTTTGGGACGATAAAAGCCTGCCTGCAATCCGGGCAATCCACCTGCGTGGAGTAATGCTCCGGTTCAGCCGAAAGGTGAATGTGGCAATGGGGGCAGGCAAATTTTAAGCTCATAAATCCAACCAATGAAGTCTAGAAGGCGGTATCCGGCGATTAAAAGTTCAGCACCGCAGCAAAGCGTTCCCCGTTTCGGCTCAAAATCATGATGGATCTTTCCTCGGGCAGATTTTCCAATACTTTGTAAAAAATATCCACACTGGTGATATGATCCCGATTGACAATGTGAATCAAATCTCCCGCTCTAAAGCGAGTCTCCGCCTGGGAGCCGGGTTGCACGTGGGAAATCATGATGGCAGGCAAATCCAGGGGGATGCCCAGCGCATCGCGCTGCTGCTCGCTGAGATCCTGAACCTGGATCCCTATCGATTCGGTTATTTTTTCGCCACTGATTTTCTTGATTGTGAACGTGCTGCTGGCAGATTTGGAAGCAAACTTGGCTTGCAACGTGATCTCCTGCCCCTGGCGGATTACCTTCAAATCGACGGTGTCTCCGGGCTTTTTTTTCCGGCTGCGAATGATGAAATCCTGTGGCGAGTTGATGTTTTTGCCATCAAAACCTAATACGATATCCCCCCGTTTGAGACCGGCACTTTCAGCGGGTGATTTGGTTGCGACATTGCGAATCAACACACCCCGGTTGGACAGACGATACGCGCGCACCGCTTCTATCGGCACTGTGTCCAACTCCACTCCGATAATTCCTCGCTCAAGGGGTTGATTGTGAGCGATCGCTTCATAAATTTCCCGCGCCTCATTTGACGGGATTGACAGCCCGATTCCCTGCCAGACTTTTACGTTCTCCTGGCCGGTAAAAATTGCCACATTCACTCCAATCAATTCACCCCGGATATTGACGAGGGGACCACCCGAGTTTCCCGGATTGATCACCGCATCCACCTGAAAATATTCATTCGCGCTGTCATTGAGCTGCCTTTGTTTGGCGCTGATAATACCGCGGGTCACCGTTTCACTCAGGCCAAAGGGGTTGCCGATCGCCAGGGCCATCTCTCCAACCCGTACTTTGTCGGAGTCTCCAAATGGCAGCGCCGGAAACTTGATCGGATCAGCATCCTCCGGCTGCTTGATTTTCAGAACAGCGATATCTGCAATCGGATCACTCCCGATCAATTCGGCTTCAAATTGACCACCACCGTGGGTCCTGACCAGGATCTCATCAGCCGCTGCGATCACATGGTGATTGGTGATGATATGGCCTTCCTCCGAAACAATCGCTCCAGATCCCAGTCCGGCTGGCCTTTCGGTTTGTTTGTACCCCAAATAACTTCCGAAGCCATATGGATCGGCGATTCGGGTGGGCACATTCACTGTTTTCTTGGTATCGATACTCACCACGGAAGGGACCACGGATTCAGTCAGGTCCGCCAGAGCCCGGTTCACCACGGTTAAAACCTTCAGGTCATTGGGATCTACCGTGACCCGGCTGGCTGAGATTTGCCCCAGAAGAGGAGCCGTTGCGACAAATTTCTTTCCGCCAAAGAGGTCGAAAATATCATACCCATTCGATGAAGCCATCGTCAGCCGATAAAGAAAGACTGCGGTCAGCAAAATCGCCACCGTAGCGAAAAAGTTGGTGAAAAAACGAATTATGATATTGGGTGGTAAAAATTTCATCGTGCTTCCTGTGAAATAACCTGATCAAGGCGCGGAAAAGAGCGGGCCATCGTCCGGTCTTCCTGTTTTAACTGGCTGATGGCGACGGTCCATTCCTGACCTATCGCATCTTTAAGCGTCATAAGATAATCATCTCGTCTGACAAATTTGGCAAATACCCCTCTGCCCTCCTCGTTGTGCCAGTAGCGGAAGCCCTGTCGCTCAAGTGTTGCCTTTTGCTCCTTGATTGAGAAGAGGGTTGGGGCACATGCACTTTTTAGGTTCTCAAAATAATCCACTGGACGGCCCGCCCGATACCCACGCAACGAGCGCTCCACATTGCCCTGGGGACTAAAAATCAACACGCTGGGGTAGCCGGCTACCTTGAATTCTTTCTTGGCCCATTGCATCGATTGGGGTGCCTCCCTGACATTTTGCGGATAATTCAAATAACAAATCACCAGATTTTCTTTCACAAAATTATTGAAGCTCTTTGTGGAAAACACTTCCTGCGAAAGGCTCATCGCCGGGGCATTTTCCATGGAGGTGAAGAGCAGCATGAGAGGTTTCATCTCGCGCTGGGCGCGGCTGAAGGCGAAGCGAACATTGGTTTCCCAGACCGCACTGTCAGGATCGTCCGGGTAAACTTTGAATTTCTCAGCCGAATAATTTTCCACTTCCTGAGAGCGGGACACCCGTTCCCCCATCCTGGCACCATTGGAAAAGTCTTCCGGCGCTACGGCGGTGTTTCCAGGCGCAGCCAGAACGGGAGGCGGAGAATCCGGGCTGGTCAAATCAATCAACGGAGCGACACTATTATCAACCATGCCGGGCGCATTAAAACCAGGTTGGGGCTCCCCGGAAACCGGAACTCCGGCTTCCTGGCCACAAGCGAAGGAGAGCACTCCCAGCAGGGAGAGAACCCAAAAAACTGTCCGATGGTGAAACATGCCTACCCCAATAAAAGCACCAATTTTCAAAAAAGCGAGCTTTCAAGATGATGGTGATTGGGCGGATCAGGCACCGCGCCCTGGATCGCATCCAGATAGAAATGGATCATCGCCTCGTAGAGATCATCCCCACCCTCTGCCAACAGGTTGTGGTGATAGGCCCCGGGGATTTCCTGCCACTTGCGGCTGTCCTCCGGGAGGTTTTGGAAAATCCGCTCGGCATGCTGGATCGGGATGACCCTGTCGCGTTCCCCATGGACCACAAACACCGGGATCTGGATGGCGGAGGCGGATCGCTCCGGGACAATTTCCTGCGGAGAAAAGCCACCCCGGACACTGGCGGTTTGGACCAGCACCGCCCGCCACGATTTGGGGACTCGATGGGAACTCAAGTTTCCGATCGCGTGGGTTACCACTTCCATCATGTCAGCAAATGGGGCGGAGGCCACCCCGGCGAGGATGCGGGGTTCTTCCGGGATGGATTGAAGCATCACCGCTGCTCCCAGGGAATTTCCGAAAGCGACAACTGGCCCGATTTTTTCCCCTTTTTCGGTCAACAGAACCTCTACCTGATCGAGCACCGTGCGCACATCCTGCCGCTCCAGTTTCCCGAAGGTGCAAATCGTCCCCCCACTTTCGCCATGAGCCCGGGCATCGTAAACGACACAGCGGAAATCGGCCGCCACAAAATGCTGGGCGACGGTGAGCATATCCTCCTTTTTACCACCCCGCCCGTGCATTAAGAGGACCGTGCCACGGATCTGGTCGCTTTTGGTCACCCCGGCTTTTTCCATGCGCTGGCGCATCCGGCGGGTCCGGGTGGCTTCACCGGGTAGCGGCTCGGGATGAACCAGAAAGCCCCGCAAATCATATTGATCATGAGTCAACGCGGAAAATTTCTCCAAAACCATGCCAAAATCGGCCGGGTTGGCATTTACCAAGAGGTGCCGTTCCTCGAGTGGTCGGCGTTTGGGATGAAGTACTATGTCACTGCCAAACCACAAAATCGCAGCGATGCCAATGAGCAAAACAATTGGAAAAATGATCAAACCAGTCACGAGTTTCTTACGAAATGCAAAATTCATCTGCCCAATACGAAGGGAAAGCAATGATTCTTTCAAAAAACACCTCCTCAGCGGCAGATCAACCATCGAGATCCTACCCTGTTTAATGGCCGACTGTACCCTGTTTAATGACCGATCATACCCTGTACAGTCGGAATTCGGGCAATCAACGGAGATTCGGCGAGTAGCAATGGATATTCAACGAGTAGCAATGGATATTCGATGGGTAGCAATGGATATTCAATGGGTAGCAATGGATATTCAGCGAGTAGCAATGGATATTCGATGAATATCAGTGGAGATTCGATGAATATCAGTTGCTCTTCTGGAGGTATAAATCATTGATTACCAGCTAGACTCAACCCAAACAAGTTTGAGTGTGGATGTGACTTCCCGAATTGGATCAAAAAGAGCCCATCCTGGAGAGCGTTGCTCAGGAGAATTTCTTGATCAGAAGCGAAGCATTATGGCCCCCAAACCCGAACGAGTTGGAGAGGGCAATTTTGACTTTCGTTTTGCGGGCGGTGTTTGGCACGTAATCAAGGTCACATTCGGGATCCGGGTCT
>JBGSJM010000384.1:0-11296 GCA_041742015.1 Verrucomicrobiales bacterium
TGCCGTCGAGGCGCGAGCGCTGGATGATTACGTGAGCATTTCCTAGAGTGCTATCCGTAATCAGCCCGGAAGAAAGGTCTGAACTCATCACCATAAAACCTATCGTCTCGGTGGTACCTGCCGCATTGGCGATGAAATGGAGGTCGCCGCCTTCCATCACCACGAGGGTGCGGTCGTCAATCCGGTTGGGCAGATTGGTGGCCGCGTTGTCAAGCTGCAGGGTGGCGGCGTCGCGGACCCGGATGGTGTGGGAATTAAGGATCGATCCATTGCCCCGGAGAATGAGCATGCCGCCATCATCCGCAACCACCGTCTCGCCGCTGTAGGTATTGGCAGCAGTCAGGACCAGCGTGCCGCGTCCAGACTTGGTCAGGGTGAGGTTTCCGAAAAAGGCTTCGTCAATCACGCCATTGATGGTCACGGTCTGGGGCGCGTCCATCGTGTAAATGATGCGGCTGCCGCTCATCGTGACATTGCCATTAAACGTCAAAGCATCTCCAAGGGTAATGATGTTTCCGTTGAGATGGATAGTGTTGGCCAGGGTCCGGGCTCCCACCGCCTTAAGCGTATTGCCGTCATTCTGAAACGAAACCACCCCGGTTCCATAGGCATTGTTGGAGGCAATCTCATCGATCCCGCCGTTCATGATGTAAGGGCCAGCCAAGGCGGAGTTGTTGCCGCTTAACCGCAGGGTACCGCCGCCGGAACGGGTGATACTCACATTCGGGTCGGCTCCCACGATATTGGCGGAGATATGCAGGTCCGTGACCATGTTGGCCAACTGAGTGTCGTTAATCACGAAAAATTTGCTGGCACTGCCGCCGCCGATCACTCCCGCGATGCCACCGGTGGATTCCAGCGTGCCAATATTGAAGGTTCCGTCGAAAATATTCACCGCCGGGCTAACTCCGCTCGATCCCTGGAAACCATTCACCGTCAGGGTTGATCCCTGCATGGTGAGAGTCGCACCACCCAGATCCACCTGCGAACTCTGGGTAACCCCGGTGGTTACGGTCAGGTTGCCGATGGTATCGCTAAAACCGTTCAGATCATAAACACCCGTACTTCCCACCGTAACCGTGAGGACACCAGTGTCGTATTGGTCCAGATGGCGAACCTGATTGGCCGCCAAAAGGCGCAGCGTCTTGGTGCCAGTGGCTTCGATGTCGTCACCGATCACCACCGACCCGCCAACCGCGTCCAGCCCGGCGGTTTTACCGAGTTCCAAAGTTCCCTGCAAGACCCGGGTTGTTCCCCGGAAGACGTTGGCTTCGGTCCCAGTGAGCTGGAGCGTACCTTCACCGACTTTATAAAGGTTGTTACCCGCGCTTAATCCGTTGGCAATGACCCCTCTGATGTTCAGGGTACTGCCAGCATTTACGCCAATGAGGTTGTTCCCGCCGGCCAAGTCGATGTTGCCAGTCCAGACATTGGTTCCGCCAATACTCCTCAGAGCACCGAGGGTTCCCAGTCCCAGGTCCGCAAGCGTGCTGTCCCCAAATCCAACGCCACCTTCACGGATTGCGAGGGCATTGGCGATGGTCACGTTGTTAGTGACATGCAAAGACGCTCCCGCCTGGATTTGCACGTTACCCGTGGTGGCATTACCCAGCGCATTGTTGTGGGACGCGACAATGACGCCCTGGCGGACATCGGTGATACCCTCATACGTGTTTGCCACGCTGAGTGTCAGGGTGCCGGATCCGAGTTTGGTCAGGCTGCCCGCACCATCGATGACTCCGGAAACATTGGTCGCTCCCGCACCATCAAAAGTCAGAGCCGAAGTTCCAAAAATGTGCGAAGTTCCACTCAAAGAACCCGTGTGAATCGCACCCGTGACATTCAGGGTTGATCCAACATTGGCGTTCATGATCGTTTGGGCATTGATCAGAGTGATGTCCAGGGCCACGGTGTTCGTGCCGGTCGTGTTATTCACTGTGAGGCCGCCGTAAAGCTCAACTGAGTTCCCGGTCAGAGTGAAACCGTCGCCGGTGATCGTGATTGAGTTAAAGCGGGTTCCGGCGGGAAGCCCGCTAAAATCAACCATGCCACCTGTGCCAGCGAAGACAATATCATCCATGGTCGAGGGCACCACGCCACCAACCCATTTGGTTGCGTCTGTAAACGAGCCGCTTCCTCCCGTCCACACAAAGGCAGCGGTCAGGTATTCATCCCCACGGTTCACCCCAGCCACCACTCCATCCGCCTGATCCACTTGGCTGAGGCGGCGCTGGCCGGACTCGATAAAGCCGTACATCAGGTTGCCCTGATCATTGTAGTTATCCAGCAAACCGAGGACGTGACCCTGCTCGTGCATGATTGCAGTGAGCAGGTCAAAACCAGCCGCTGCAGCGGCATCCGTCGCAAACAAGTTGGTTGCGGAAATAGCGAGTGCAAACTCCGCATCGTCATAAGGCGTCTGATCCACAAACCAGCCACGACCGGCGGCATCCAGGTCAATGGTGATGCCAAGCCCATTGGCCACCCCGATGCGGTTGCCATTGAGATCGCGAACATCGTAATTGATGCTCATCAGCAGCGCCATCTGTTCATCAGAGATGCCGGAAGCCTACCAGCGCTGCGCTGCCACGAGGGCGAGGGCCTCGACCTGCTCTTTGGTCAGACTCAAGGTTTCTCCTACCTTCATTTCCGAAGTATCCTCGCCACCAAGCAATGTGGCGGACAACTCACTGACAATTGCCACCGGTTCCTCGGTGGCTTGGACTGCTGGCTGAACGCTTTCTGCAACCACTGCCTCAGCAGCAACTATATTGGTACTCAGAAAGCTGGCATTGGTCTCAAGCTCAGCTTCGTTGGCCTCGTCTTCTACCCCGCTGACAACAACGGGATCCACGGCATTGGTGACAAGATCTTTAGTAACCTCCTCTGGCGCGGGTGCTGCCACCTTTTTAACTGGAGTCACATCCGACTGCAGGGGGAGGACCACTGCTTCAAAGTCGCTGCTGTAATAGGTTTTTGCCTGGGGAGCGGCAATAATCTCATCAAGCCCGTAGACCTGGCCCATTTCCTGCATCATCACGGTGATGATTTCAGTGTTGTTTTGAGTCTTGCCTCCCGACGAATCTTTTGGGAAGGAAGCTTCATCAACAAACCAGCCAGCTCCATTTTCGTTCAAATCCAGCTCAATGGTATAACCCTCGTTAAGTCCCAGCGAAAGTGCCTCAATATCCACCATCGAAATCTCAATCGCGTCCAATGCCTCAAGTTGCTCATTACTCAGGCTGGCTCCCTGCAATTCCTCGACGGCTGAACCGGTCAGGGATTCAATTTCCTCCGGGGTTAGATTCTGATAACTTGTCAAAATGACACTGCCCAATTCATCTGCGGCTTCCTCCGTCTGCAAAGCCTGTCCACTCCCAAACTCCTCAATCGAACTAAAGCTGTTTTGACCTCCTTCATCAATCACTGCGGGAGCTTCCTGAGCCGCATCGGGCATTTCTCCTTCAACCGGAGCACCTGAGTAAAGAATTCTTGACTCCAATTGTTCCGCCACATATTCCCGTTGGGTTTTTTCCTCCGATTTAGAGCCGTCAAGAAGTTTTTTCAGGAAAGATTTTTTCTTCATAGATTAATTGAGCAGATGTGTTTCGAAAAAAATAGTAGTCAGGTGGAAACTGAGATTTTGTAAGAAATTGAGACTTTTGTAGAAAACTGGACTCGAATATTACACAAAATTCCAAAGTCATCAATCAAACGCAATACGCAATTGCGCTAAAAAGTTCAGTCACACTCAATTGTTTGGTGTAGAATGTTGAAAATGAAGTCATACGGGTCAAACTCTTTTAAAAAACAGAGTTTACTTGGTCTTTTGGGGCGAAAATTTCACTCGACCGACTTTGGTGGCACAGGAGGCAAAACATTCACCATTTTTCACAAAACACATTGAGCCACAGCGTTTCGGAAATTTCAGTTATCCTGATCGGTTGGTGCAGTCGGGATCCTGCGAAAAATTTCCGAAAACCGCAAGCCAAATCGAAAAAATCAACAAGAGGCAATGTAAAATACACCAATTCTCTTCGGGGTTTTGAAAACTTGCAGTGCATCAAAAAAGTGGAAAGTTTTTGTTTCTGAACGAATGGACCGATTAAACGCCACGATATGAAAAGAGAAGTTTACATCTTTGGAATCAAACCCGGTTCAATAGGCGAGGAGCCGGGGTATGCCCTGCCCCACTGGGAACCTGAACCACCTGAAGGATCTGGGGTGGAAGACTACCTCGCTTGGGAGGAACGCAACCCGGTCTGGGGATTGCAGTCAGATCTGGGATACGAACTCGACCAGAATTTTGTGGAGCACCATCTGCTCAACACCCCGGAAACCTGGTCCTACATCGAAAGTATGCTCCTGGATGAAGACGAACGCATCGAAATCGAGAACAACCTGGACGATTGTGCTGAGATTGTCCTGATTTTCTCACAGGCCCTGACCCGCCAACTTGATGCGATGTGCGACACCGAAGGTGCCTATTTTGTGGGCAAATTCGACTGCAAATCATCCTTTAAACTTCTCAACAAACGGGGGTCCGGGAATTGACGACACATAATTATGTGTCAGCCTAAGACATGAAAATCGACCTGAAAAAAGATATCGGCAGTCTCACCGACTTTGCACGGAATACCCGTGCTCAGGTCGAGGAGCTAAAAAAGACCAACCAACCCAAGATTCTCACTCAAAATGGCGAAGCAGCAGCAGTGGTTCTTTCTGTCGATGCCTACGAAGAGTTGGTGCAGTTGGCTTACGAACGCGAAATGGATATGAGACTGTCGGCGGCACTGGACGCCTACGTGAAAGGTGATCGGGGCAAAGATTCGTCCGAGGTTTTTGCCAAGATTCATACCCGGAAGAAATAACCACTCCAATGCCTTTTCTTGTAACGATTGCCGCCGAAGCGACGCGTTGTATCGAAGATCAAATCGCATGGTATGAAGTTGATGAAAGCCACGGGGGGCCTGAATTGGCTGATCGATGGCTGGAACTTTTGCAAAAGGCTTTGGTCGATCTTGAGTCGAATCCAGAGGGATTCGGCTTTGCTCCCGAAAACGGCAAGTGGCAGCCGCAGTTTGCCCTTCGGCAAATGCCTTTTAAACCTTGGAAGAAAAAATTCGGATGGCGGTTGTTGTTCGTGGTCGATCATGAAAACCACCATGTTACCATCATCCAAATACGACATGAGCGTCGTCCTTTGCTGGATCAAGAATAATGTGGCGCGGCTTCTTTGACTTCCCTTATTTTACCAAATGTAATTATGAAACTGCTCCGCAATACTCACATCACGATGCGACATTTCAGATTTTTCATTTTAACGTCTTTTGCGATTTGGGTTTCAACAGCCAGGGTTGAAGCGGCACCAAACATCATCCTGATAATAGCGGATGACTTTGGTTATGAGTGTGTAACTGCCAATGGCGGGGAATCTTATCAGACACCCAATCTCGACCGGCTCGCCACCAGTGGGATGCGGTTCGAACAGTGCCACGTCCAGCCGCTTTGCACTCCGACGCGAGTGCAGCTCATGACGGGGCGCTACAATGTGCGAAATTACCTAAACTTCGGCACCCTCCCGCGCAGCGAGACGACGTTTGCCCAGCTTTTGAAAAAAAGCGGTTACATCACCGGGATCTGCGGCAAATGGCAGTTGGGTCGTGAGCCCGACTCTCCCCAGCATTTTGGGTTCGATGAAGCCCTTCTCTGGCAGCACACCCGCCGCCCACCCCGCTACGCCAACGCCGGGTTGGAACGGGATGGGGTTGAAGAACAGTCCCCTCCCGGCGGATATGGACCAACGCTAATTAACAATTTTGCGCTAGAATTCCTGACCCAACACAAAGACTTTCCCTTTTTTCTGTATTACCCGATGATTCTCACCCATGATCCCTTCCAGCCCACCCCCGACAGCCAGGACTGGGATCCGGCCACGAACCGCGAAAACCAGCAGAAAGACGGGAAGCACTTTGCGGACATGGTCGCTTATATGGACAAAATGATTGGTCGACTCGATGCGAAGCTGGGGGAACTCGGTATCCGTGACAACACCATACTCATTTTCATCGGTGATAATGGCACCCACAGCTCAATCACGAGTCGATTCAAGGGCACCGACTTTAAAGGAGGCAAGGGCAAAACCACGCATCGCGGGCATCATGTGCCGATGATTGTAAGCTGGCCCGCCACGATCAAACAGGGCCGGGTCAACACTGATTTGATCAGCTCTGCCGACTTTCTCCCGACGATTTGCGAGGCCGCCGGGGTCGAAGTTCCAGCCAACACGGATGGAGTGAGCTTCCTGCCACAGTTGCAGGGAGAAAAAGGCCACCCGCGAGAGTGGCTCTATTCCTGGTATTCCCCACGCCAGGGCGAGGATAAGTCGGTGCGGGAATTTGCCTTTGATGATCGGTTCAAACTTTACCGGACTGGCCAGTTTTACGATCTGATTGCCGACCCCGAAGAAACCAATCCGCTCGACCTCGCCACGCTCCAGGCCGAATCCGCCACCGCTGTGAAAAAGCTGCAAACCGCGCTAGATCAATTCAAAGACGCCCGCCCCGGAGAACTCGACCAGCAGACGGTGAAAACAGGAGCAAAAACAGGGAAGAAAAAGAAGAACAAAGACAAGGCAGGCGCGGATCTTTAAGACGGGTCTCTCTCTGCGTGAAGGCGCAATGATGGTCTCCATTATACCCTGTTGGGTCGCTGATTGTACCCTCTTAGCTGCTCCGTTATACCCTGTCAGGTCCTCCAGCCTGATCAAAAGGTGGTTTTTTTATAATGCTGCTGTAAATTTTAGAAATTTCCATTCGAAAAAAGGAACTTCAAAGAGGATATTGTGATCGCTCCTGCCTTCCGGCAAAAAAAGACCAGATGAACTTATAGTGAGATCGTCTAGTTTAAAGACAGAATTGGTGACCGATGAACGACGACGAACTACCAAATCGCTGGGGTTTCCTGGGTAACAGTCCTGGAAATGCGCCCGCAAACCGCCCGGATGAAGCGCCTGGGCGGTCAAATGTTCCGGTCAGGCAATCCGCGCCCTCCCCAAAAACATCTCTCCCCTATTCTCCAATCGCTGCCCAGACTGCCCGGCATCGCGACAAACTGGAAAGCAATTACAACAGTCCCGGGGGGCATGGACCAAAGAAAAAGAAGAGCTTTTTCATGCGCTTCATCGTCTATCCCTGCTATTTTTTTGGAATTCTGGGAATTATTATTTTCCTCGCTGGAGCCATTTATTTTCACAGCAAAGCCCTGGGATATGACCTGGAGAAACTAAAGCTAGTTCCAGAACGTACCCTGGTGTACGATCGACACGGTGATTTGATGGGGCATGTCTCTGGTCAGGGGGAGAACCGGATTATTATACCGGTAGACAAGGTGTCCCAAAACTTCATCAAAGCTCTAATCGCCCGGGAAGATGTCCGCTTTTACCAGCACGGCGGGGTTGATTATCCAGGTTTTGCACGTGCGGCCTTGCGTAACCTGAAATCTGGTCAAATGGACCAGGGAGCTTCCACATTAACCATGCAGCTCGCCCGGAACACTTTTGGGATGCAGGAAAAAACGATCCTCCGAAAGTTAACCGAAATCGCCATTTCGAAACGGCTGGAACGCGAATATGAAAAAGATGATATCCTTTCCTATTATGTAAACCGGATTTATTTCGGGGCCGGGATTTATGGCATCGAAAGAGCAGCACAGGGTTATTTTATGAAGCCTGCGACGGAATTAACTCTCGGTGAAGGAGCCATGCTCGCCGGGGTGATTCGCGGCCCCAGTTTGTTGAATCCTTTCCGAAATTTTGAATCAGCCAAAGGTGTCCGCGATGAAACTCTGGCCCGGATGGTCAGTGAAAAATTCATTACTCAGGAACAGGCAAATGCGGCCAAATTGGAGCCAATCACGCTGCGCCCCCCGGAAATGCGTTTTGCGACCGGGAGTTACGGTCTCCAGGATATTCACAATTATCTGGCTGAATCGCTGAGCGAAGACGTCATCAAACAAGGGGGGCTCCGGGTCTATTGCACGATTGATTCAAAGCTCCAAAAAGCCGCTGAAGAGGCTCTGGAAGCCCATCTCACCAAAATGGAGCAAACTCCGGGGTGGGCTCATGAAAAACGAAACGCGTCAAATTCCGGAAAAGAAGCCAAGACCACCAACTACCTACAGGGTGCCGTGGTCAGTCTGGATAATTCGAGTGGGGCGATTCTAACGTATGTGGGAGGGCGGAGCTTCAATGAAAGTCCATTTAACCGGGCTGTGCTGGCGAAACGTCAGGCGGGATCAACCTTCAAGCCATTTGTTTATGCGGTCGCCTTTGACCGGGGGGGATTGCTGCCTGGCACTTATATCAGCGACGGACCTATCCAATACCGGCAGGAAAACGGCAAAATCTGGAGCCCGAAAAATTACGATGGCACTTATGAGGGGAACAAACCAGCAGCCTGGGGGTTGATCAAGTCCCGCAATACCATGTCAATTCGGGTCGGAGACATCGCCTCGCTGGAATATGTCCAGAGGCTGGCTGATAAACTTTATTTTGGGAAAATCCCGAACTCACCGGTTTCCTACCTGGGAGCTTTTGAAGCCACTCCGATGGTAATGACGAGTGCGTTTTCCACATTCGCCTGTGGAGGAGTGAATTACACACCCTATTTGATCGAACGCATCGAAAACAGTGCCGGAAAAATCCTGTTTCAGTCAAAGCCCCACAAAGAACCCGTTTTTCGTCCATCAGTCGCCTGGATGACGGCTGATGTTCTTGAAAAAGTGTTTACTGAGGGCACGGCCATTGGGGCCGCCTCTCTCGGTTACACCACACCTGCATATGGCAAAACGGGAACGACCAATGATAACAAGGATGCCTGGTTTGTCGGCTTTACTAATAAAGTGACCACCGGAGTGTGGATTGGTTTTGATAATCCGAAAAGTATCATGTCCACTGGAACGGGAAGTTCTCTGGCCCTGCCGGTTTGGACAAGTATTATGAAGGAGGCTGATAATTGTGGTTATAAAGGCGAGCGAATCCCTCCTCCAAGCAACGCCACGCAAATGTTCCTTTGCCGGGAGTGCGGATTAAACGCGTCCCGAAGAACCACGGATCAGGAAGTGTATCAAATGAATCTCCCCCTGGATTTGAAACCGCGCGGAGAGTGTGCCGGTCATCAGAAACAAACGATTTTTACCAAATCACCTGATTGGTACAAACAGGAAAAAGAAGCTGGAAACATTCCATCCACCCCCTCTGATCCTCAGGTCTTTCAGGTCTTGAAAAGATGGTGGAAAAACCTGGGCCAGTAACCAACCGGGGTGCCTCGTTGCGGATCAATGCCTCACTTGTCGAGTTCCGGTTTCCGGGCGAGCAATGCGGCTTTTACAAATCCCTTAAAAATGGGGTGGGGCGCAGTGGGTTTGCTGAGGAATTCCGGATGAAACTGAACGGCGATGAAAAAGGGATGGTTCGGCAACTCGACGATCTCGCCCAAATGTTCTTTGGTTGATTCACCGGAAATCTTCAGACCCGCTTTTTCGAGCTGCTCCCGGTAGGCTTGGTTAAATTCATAGCGGTGGCGATGTCTCTCGCTGATGTGATCCCGACCATATAGTTCGCTGGCTTTACTCCCGGCTTTCAGATTCGTATCCCAGAGGCCAAGTCGCATGCTACCACCTTTCTGGGTGACGTTTTTCTGATCCTCCAACAAATGAATGACGGGATGGGGGGCATCTTTGTTAAACTCCGCACTGTTGGCTCCTTCGAGACCACAGACGTTACGGGCGAACTCGATGGTGGCGATTTGCATGCCGAGACAAATCCCGAAAAACGGGATGTTGTTTTCCCGCGCATATTTTGCGGCGAGAACCTTTCCTTCGATCCCGCGCTCACCAAATCCGCCGGGGACAAGAATGCCATTGGCTTTTCGCAGAAGTTCTTCGGCTCCTTCTTTTTCAATATCGGAGGAGTCGATGCGATCCACCCGCACTTTGGTGTCGTTGGCAGCTCCGGCATGGGTGAGGGCTTCGTAAATGGATTTGTAGGCATCCTGCAGCTCGGTGTATTTTCCAACCACCGCGATTCTGACCTTATAGGTGGGATTAACGATGCGATCAACCATGTTTCTCCAGGCGAGGAGGTCGGGCTTTTCACTTTCCAGCCCAAGACGTTGACAGACAATTCGATCAAGTCCTTCTTCGTAAAGTTTGAGAGGTGCTTCGTAAATGGTCCCGGTGATGTCGACAAACGGAATAACGGCTTCTTTGGACACGTTACAAAACATGGACAGCTTGCGCTTGATTTCATCGTCAAGCGGGAGTTCGGACCGACAAATCAGGATGTCGGGAGTGATCCCGATTTCCCGTAATTTGGCCACGCTTTGCTGAGTCGGCTTGGTTTTAAGTTCCTCAGCAGCTTTGATGTAGGGGATCAAAGTCGCATGAATAAAAGCGACATTCTCATGTCCAACTTCCTCCTTGAACTGGCGGAGGGCCTCCAGAAAGGGCAGTCCCTCGATGTCTCCGGTCGTGCCACCGATCTCCGTGATCAGGATATCCGGCTTCATGATTTCGGAGACTTCGCGGATTCTTTGTTTAATCACATCGGTGACATGCGGAATCACCTGCACCGTGGATCCGAGGTATTTTCCGTCACGCTCATTCTGAATTACCGTCTCGTAAACCTGACCGCTGGTTAAATTGTTGAGTTTGGAGAGTCGCCCACTGGTGAAGCGCTCGTAGTGTCCGAGATCGAGGTCAGTTTCAGCCCCATCATCGAGAACATAGACCTCCCCGTGTTGAAAGGGGCTCATGGTCCCGGGATCCACATTCAAATAAGGGTCGAATTTTTGGATAAGAACTCGGAACCCCCTGAGTTCCAGGAGGGTGCCAAGGGCGGCTGCGGCAAGTCCCTTTCCCAGGGAGCTCACCACACCTCCAGTAACGAAGATATACTTCATGCGGTTCGTAAATTTCGGTCCAGTATCGCAGCCTGTTCGGGGGTGTCAATCCCGGGACTTTGGTCTTTCGTTAGAATGACCCTGATTTTGGCCCCATTTTCGAGGGCTCTGAGCTGTTCCAGACTCTCGGTTTGTTCCAATAGAGAAGGGGGCCAAGCGACAAATTCGAGAAGAAAATCGCGCCGGAAACCGTAAATCCCCTTGTGCCGAAAATAAGTCAGGCCCGACGGCACAGTCCTCGCATAGGGAATCACGCTGCGGGAAAAATAAAGGGCTAATCCATTCAGATCGATGGTGACTTTTACGACATTGGGGTCGTGAACAGCGGGATCGCT
>JBGSJM010000385.1:0-12908 GCA_041742015.1 Verrucomicrobiales bacterium
AGAGTCACGCCCGCTGGCCATCGCGACGATCCACGGCAGCAGCCAGAGGAGCGCATAGGAAGCGAGCAGCACCCACACGGGAAACCAGCCCAACTTGGCAGGCAGTCCGTTTGCCACTTTGATGAGCAACATGATCAC
Organism: Verrucomicrobiales bacterium; assembly: GCA_041742015.1. GTDB lineage: Bacteria > Verrucomicrobiota > Verrucomicrobiia > Verrucomicrobiales > DEV007 > Arctic95D-9. Next base: position 139 of record JBGSJM010000385.1, read on the forward strand.
AATTGGCACCGTGGTAGCGACGGTGATGAGTGTCTTGAGACCCATCGTTGGCGATGAGCCATTTTTCGGATTGGCGGGCGGTGTCGCCGGGCGTCGCCTCATCACCCACGGCACGAACAGGCCCGGAAGCATGAAGCTGAACACCAGCGCGACCGTGACGATGATGACGGGCAGAACCGATCTGACCGTCCCGTCGGTCAGTCCCAGGATGGTCAGGAACACCACCAGTCCCATGACCAGCGGAGTGCCGATCATCGTGAGCTTCTGCCACGGATAACCGCGCGGAATACCGAGCTGCTCGTGCGGCTTGGAACCGGGCTCGCGGCCAGTGGCGGCCCTGACAGCGGCGCGAATGACCGCATGCCAGTCCGCCACGAGCGCATTCCAGGTGGAAGGAAATGCTGCCCAACCTTCCATCGGCGAAATCAGTACCTGCCGTGGAGCGCCTCCTTCCTCGTAGGTCACGCTCACGAGCGAGATGCCTGCGGGGATCATCGAGCGCGGATACTGGCCGAGGCTCACGTCGCGTATGGCCGCGAGCAGGATGACGGTGGAGTGGCCCGCGCGTGTGTGCGTGAGATGGCGGTCATCCAGGATAAGCTGGCCGCGCGTCTGGTAGGAAAAGAGCTGGCCGTGGAACGTGGCGAGTTCGGCGGGCGTCGTGAGGGTGGCCGTGCTGGCTTTGAGGAAGCGCGGGGCGGGCTTGAGGTCGGCTATGTCGTCCTGCGCGTCGTGGGTGACGGTCTCCACTTGAGTGCGAAACTCTGCCGCCGTGGGAATGATTGCCATTGAGGCAGCCGTGATTTCTTGCCCCTTCGCGCTGCCCTTCATCGGCGGTGAGGCTATTCCTCTGCGCACCGCCCTCATCATCGTGAGGACGATGATAGCACTTAACACGATGGCCGCAGTCACGCTGATAAGAGGCCTGACTTCCGAGTGCAGCGAAAGCCAGTTCGCCAGCCGTGTGACCAGCGGCGGATGAGCCTGCCCGATGGCTGTTGGATTCGCGTAGGATTGAGTTGAGGTGTCGGACACCTGGGTTCCAAGGTCAAAAGAGATGTCCGCGTTTAGATGTTCGTCGGCATTAACCTTGGCACTTCGTGCGGTGAGATGGAACAAAAGCAGCACCGAATGTTCTGGAGTTATGCCTTTGGGGCGATTCAGGTGAAGCCGGGTGATCTGATCCAGCGCCACGGCGGCAGCGCTGACGCTGGGCATCGCAAAGCCAATCCAGGCCGGTCCCGGACCTGTGATGTCCGGCACATCGCGGCTGCCCATGCGCAGCTCATAGGGTGGAGGTCCAGGTTGCAGGGTGACCACCACCTCCTGCCCTGTGGATATGCCAGAGTGTAACTCAACAGGAATCTCCGGCGGCAATGCAGAAAGCCACGCGGAGAATTGTGGTCGAACCCTCACCGGCCGGCCTTTGGCGTCTATGTGCATGAGAACCCACACAGTCTGACCGCTTCGTTCCGCTTTCTCGATATGCACCACCACATCACCGTTGATAGATTCTGAATCGGAAATCCGGTCCGCCGTCCATGTGCCTACAGGTCTGGTGATACGAACCCAGTTGATAAGGACGAAAAGCACGACTGCTACGATGGCTAAACCAATTTCGATTTTCCTCCGAACCGATGACGAGAGTCTACCTTGTGCGCGACGAACTCCCGCAAATGCCACCCAAAGCAACCCTCCCAAAAACAATGGGATGGCCGCCATGAAGGCCAGTTCTTTGAGGCTCGGCACTTCACTCGCAGCGAGCCAATGGACAAGGAATCGCCACAGGACAGAGGCAATGATGAGAATGATGGCAAAGACGGCGAAGCGCGGAACATTCGCAGCGCGCCCACACCCTGAAATCCAGCCAGACCAGCGTGGGTGGAGACGTCCGTTCTTGCGCGACAAAAGCAGTATCGCGGCAATAACTGCGGCCATGACGCCCGAAAAGAATGATGAGGAGCGGAAATTCCAAACCACCGCACGGACCGACCGGGTGTTGTCCACGACCTGTGGATGCACCACGAGCCACGGTTGGGAGAGGCCGATGGTAAAAGTCCGTTCCGGGCTGTTGCCAAGTCGCGTGAAATGCGGGCCGGCGAAGTTTAGAAGGCATACGAAGAAGACTGCCCCGAGGATCGATCGGAGCCAAAGTGGAAGCGCATGGCTCGCACGGAACGGATCACGATCTGCCCTCTGAGAGGTGGGTTCTAACTTCCCGTTTTCCGCAGCAATCGCCTCCACCTGCGTGCGAAATTCCGCCGCTGTGGCGAAGCGCAGTTCCGGCTTCACCTCCAGCGCCCGCAGCACGATCTCATCAATGCGGATGTCCACCTGCACGCGCTTTGATGGTGGGGTGATTTTTTCCTTCGGGCGCTCGCCCGTGAGCATCTCGTAAAGCACGACGCCGAGGCTGTAGATGTCTGAGCGGTGGTCGGCGCTGCCGTTGGCTTGCTCGGGAGCGGCGTAGTCGGGTGTGCCTTGCGGTAGTGAGGCAGACACTCCTGTCTGCTCTGACTCTGAACAGACAGGAGTGTCTGTGTCACTACGAATCATCTTCGCGATGCCAAAGTCTGCGATCTTCACCATGCTGTTTTTATCAATTAGCAGGTTCTCCGGCTTGATGTCGCGGTGGACAATGCCGTGGTCGTGCGCGCACTGCAACGCCTCACACACCGGTGGCACGATGCTCAGCGCTTCTTTCGGCGTGAGGCGTTTCGCTTGCAGAAGTTGGCGGAGATTCACGCCATCCACGAACTCCATGAGCAGGAAATAGGTGGGGTGCTCAGACAGTAGTGTCTGAGTCACGCCGAAGTCATACACGCCAACGATGTTTGGGTGATTCAGCGCAGCGAGCGCCTGTGCCTCCTTTTCAAACCGTGCTGCGAACTTCGGATCATCCGCCCGCTCCGGCGCGAGCAGCTTCAGCGCGACGAGGCGATTCAGCGATTTCTGCCGCGCCTTGTAAACCACACCCATGCCGCCACGGCCGAGGCATTCCAGGATTTCGAGCTGTGGAAAATGCGGGGCGAGTTCTTCGGGAGTGAGTGAGGGAATCGCTGTGGCTTGATCCCCGGCTTGCGTGGGCTGCATCGCACCGAGCATGAGACAGCGCGGGCAGAGTCCGACCACGGCATCGGCCGGCAGCGATTCGCCACAGCGGGGGCACTTGAAATCTGGTGATGATGACGGGTCCATACCTTACCATGCCGTGCGGCAGGAAAACGGTTACAAACTTTTTTCAGCCTCCCAGCGCCAGGAGCAGGGAGCGCATCTCGTCATCAACGGCAGAGGCATCTTTCAAAGTCCCTGCGATCTCCGCTTTCACACACTGGCGGAAGCGATGTCTCATGCGGTGCACCTTCACTTTCATCGCTGCCGCACTCAGCCCCAACGCTGCCGCCGCAGCCACCTGATCGCCGTAATCCGATTCACCGAGCAACCATGGGCGCAGTTGATTGAACAAGGTTGATTTGCCCTGCGCCATGCACTCGGCTTCCAGCGCCTCCATGGCGCGAGCGAGCACCGTAACCGCCCATTGACGGTCAAAAGCCGCCTCGGGGGTGAGCCGAACATTATCAGGAATATTCAGAGCAGGTGACTCAGGCGTGTCCATATCCAGTGAGAGTGGGGCAATGCAACCACCGCGCTTCTGCCGCGTCTCCGCCTCGCGATGATGTGCGACGAAGTGCTTCACTGCACCAAGCAGATAGAACCGGAACCGGCCACGCTCCGGGTCAGCAGTATGAATCGTGTCGCCACCGAGCATGCCGGCAAAAAAGGAATGGCTCATGTCCCGCGCGGCATCAGCGTCGTGAAACACGCTGCGAAGGTAGGCGACGACCGGCTCATAATAGGCATCACAAAGATCAGCGAGGGCTTTGCGCCCATCCTCCGAGTCCGCCTTTGCCAGACAAACTCGCGTCCACCGTGTCGTGAGGAACGGGGCGGCGTGGAAGATCGGTTGTGGTTCTTTGGTCATCGCGGGCGGACTTAGCCTAACACAGGTCCATGACGTTTTGGAAGGGAAAGGTGACGGGAACCGGCAAGATTTGCGGGATTTGGTAGCCGGGTCGGTTTGGACAACCAGCGAAACCATATCCTATTCCGGAAACTGCCAATGCAGGCCGAAGTTCAAGAGGTAGAGTCGCTTACCGAGAAACAACCGAAAATAATTGGGTCGATCTAGTCGCGGGGTGTTCGTGACAGACCACCTGCGCTATTTTTCAGCCTGGGTTTCCAGGGAAAACAGGTTGCCTTCGGGGTCTTCGGCATCAACGACTTCGACACCGGGTGCAGGGATGCGGATTTTTCCGAGTTTCACGCCCTTTAATGACAGCAGTTCCCGGGTCGCCCGAATGTCTTCGACATCAAAAACGAACTTGGGGGCATCCCGCCCGAATCTCTTTTTACCACCACTGTGGAGCGCCAATTTGCAGGAGCCTGCCTGAAACACCACCCACTGTTCTCCACGATAAGAGTCCAAATCCCTGGGATGATCTATCGGAATATTCAAGACATCCCGATAGAACTTTACCTGGGCGTCCATGTCCTGAACATAGATGATTATTTCTGATAGATTTTTGATCATGTTTTGGAAAATGGCCAACTCCTAGTAGGGAAGCTCTCTGATATATAGATTTTTGAAGAACAACTCGCTGCCGTGGTGTTGTAACTCGATTTGATCAGCTCGCGGCAACGGTGTAGTTCTTCCGTTTTTGGAATCCCAGTAGTTTTCCAGCACGGTGCGATCAACCACCAGTTTCTGGTTGAGCCAGATTGATACTTTCTCACCCACCATGCGCATGAGAAAGGTATTCCATTCGCCGGGCTTGTTGTCGGCCAGGACGAGGGGTCGGTTGCTGTGGCGAATATTGTTCCAGAGTCCGCCGGAGCCAAGATTTCTCCCGTTGCGATAGGCCTGGACCCATTCTTCGGGATTTTCAGGCTGGGGTTTGTCTTTGGCCCGCGCGTCCCAGGGATCCCAGATCTGCACCTGAGGAGTGCCACGCAAATACACTCCGCTATCCGCACCGGGCGGGATTTTCCAGTCCATATATAGTTCGAAATCGGCGTAATTTTTGGCGGTGCAAAGGCTTTGCCCAGTGCCATCATAGATCAGCACGCCGTTCTCGACTCTCCAGTGGGCTTTCATGACTTCGTCGGCTGCAGCCTGGGCAGCCTCCAGCTCTTTGCCAGCGAGAGCGCGGCGGGCAGTGGCATCTGTGTGAGAGAGACCTTTCCAGCCAGTCAAATCCTTGCCGTTAAATAAATTGGTAAAGCCCTCTGGTGGGGTGTTCTCCGCCGCGCTGTTCGGCAGGGGTGGGCTCGGTGAAAAATCGGCGATCTTTAGATTTCGAAACTCGACCTGGTCAGCGTGTCCCGCCAGGGTCAGGTGACCAGAGCGATTTTTCAGGCCGGGTTTATCGGTGCCATCCACCGATGAAATTTTATCCAGATCGGCGTCAAGAATCACCGCACCGTTTACGATCACTTTTACATGATCTTCGATACAAATAATCGTTTGTTCGTTCCATTCACCTGCGGGTTTGATATAGCCAGTTTTAGCCGGGACGACGCCATAAATCGAGCCGTGGACCTGCCAGGGTTTGATGGTTGCCACTTTCTTGCCGCCGGTTGTTTCTGTGGTGTACTTTGAACCATCGTGATCCAGAATCTGGATTTCCATTCCATCCCTGGAGGCATGTCCACCCGGTGGGACCCGGATTCCGATACCACTGTTACCGCTTTCCCCGAGTTTATATTCAAAACTAAAAACAAAATCTGAGTAGGTTTTTTTTGACTCCAGAATTTTTCCACCTGCTTCGCACACCAAAATTCCGTCACGAGCGACATACTTTTCGGTATCTCCCTGCCATTCAGCCAGACTTTTGCCATCAAAGAGAGAAACCCATCTGGCTGCCGCAGCGATTCGTTGCAGGGTTTCCGCGCCCTGGGTTCGCTGGGGATCGACCTTTTGCCCGAATACCATCGGGAAACTGACAAGGCAGATTAAAATCATCAGGCAACGCATCTTCATGCGAACACAAGGAATCGAATCTTCCATGCCTGTCGCCTGCGCATTCACGCCCGGAAAGTTGAGCGCCGTCATCACGGCGGGCTCAATCTCGAAAATTTTAATTCACTGTCCACCACCCACCTGCTTGAGCAGGAAAGCCTGCTCCAGAGCCACTTCCTTGTATTGCTCATAGCGACCGGAGGCACCGCCGTGTCCCGATTCCAGATTGGTTTTGAGCAGGAGGAGGTTGTCGTCGGTTTTAAATTCCCGGAGGCGGGCCACCCACTTGGCCGGCTCCCAGTACTGGACCTGGGAGTCGTGGAGACCAGCGAGCACGAGCATCGCGGGATATTTGCCGCGCCTGACTTGATCGTAGGGTGAGTAGGATAACATGTAGTCGAAGAATGGACGTTCATTTGGATTTCCCCACTCATCATATTCGCTGGTGGTCAGGGGGATCGAGTCATCCAACATCGTAGTCACCACATCGACAAAGGGTACATCAGCGACCAGGGCGGCGAAGCATTCCGGGGCTTCGTTGGCGACAACTCCCATCAGCATGCCGCCGGCACTACCGCCACTACCACACAATTTCCCCGGTGAAGTATATTTCTCCTGAACGAGGTACTTCCCACAATCCACAAAGTCATTAAAGGTGTTTTTCTTCTTCAAAAGTTTACCTTCTTCATACCAGGTGCGGCCCATTTCCTGCCCACCCCGAACATGGGCAATGGCATATCCGAATCCACGATCCAATAAACTAAGTAAAGTACTTTGAAAGGCCGCCGGCATGCTGAGCCCGTAGGAGCCGTAGGCATATAATAAAAAGGGATGATCCCCATCTTTTTTGAATTTGTCCTTTCGATAGACAATCGAAAGGGGAACTTTGGCTCCATCGCGAACGGGTACAAAGTGCCGCTCGGTTTCGTAGTCTCCCGATTTGAACCCACCGAGAACCTCGGTCTGCTTTAAAAGGCGCTTTTCCCGGGTCCGCAGGTTGTAGTCAAAGAGACTTGATGGTGTTTTTAAAGAACTGAAACTAAATCGCATCCACTCGGTCTCAAAACGCAGATTGTCGGTGGTCCAGGCGGCATAGCTGGGCTCACCGAAGTCGACACTATGGGAAAGTTTTCCGGCGAGGTCGCGGACCCGGAATCTGGTTAACCCGTCTTCCAGCTCGACCGTAAGCAGGTAGTTATCAAAGATTTCGAAATCCTCCAGATAGGTTTCCTGACGGCCTGCCACGATTTCAGTCCAGTTTTCTTCGGTAGTGGCAGTGACCGGGGTGGTCATGATTTGGAAATTCACCGCGTCTTTGTTGGTCCGGATATAAAACTTATCTCCGTAATGTGATAGATCATACTCCAGACCGCTCCGCCGAGGGGCAAACAGGATGAACTCCCCCAATGGTTGATCTGAGGGCAGGTAGCGATACTCATCACATACCGTCTGCGAAGAGCTGATGACGATGTATTTCTCCGATTTTTCGGCATAGACAAAACAGTCAAAGGTTTCATCGTTCTCTTCGTAAATCAGCACATCATCAGCAGCCGGGCTGCCGAGCTGATGCCGCCAGATCTGGTAGGATCGCAGGGTTTCCGGATCCTGCCTGGAATAGAAAAGAGTCTTTGAATCTGCGGCCCAGGCGTGGGCTCCATTGACTTTTTCGATGGTGTCCGGCAGGGTTTTTCCGCTGGTTTGATCGATGATACGAAGGGTGCGAATCCGGCGGCCCTCGGTATCGATTGAGTAGGCCCGGAGTTTTTCATCCGGGCTTACTTCTCCGGCGCTGAGGTCAAAGTAGTCATGACCCTTAGCGAGTTTTGGTACATCAAACGTTTTTTCCTCTGGCGCATTTTCGACAGTGGCTGATTTCCGACAATAAATGGGGTACTCAGAGCCATCTTCGTATCGGGTGTAGTAGAGAAAACTTTTCCACTGCACCGGGTGAGTGTTGTCATCCTGCTTGATGCGCCCTTTGATTTCCGCAAAGAGAGTGGCCTGCAAGTCTATCGTGTCAGCCATCTGCTCTTTGGTGTAGTTATTTTCGGCCTTCAGGTATTTGATAACCTCCGGTGCTTCGCGTTCGCGAAGCCAGAAATAGGGATCTTCACGAATGACTCCGTGTTCGGTATGTTGATGTGATTTCCGGGCGGCCCGGGGTGCGTTGGTTTCGGCCATGGCCATGGTAGTTAGTAAAGAGATGAGTAAAAGGAAACGATTCATGCGGTCAACCCAACAGGGTACAGTCGTTGATTAAACAGGGTACAGTCAGGCAAGGTGGTATGGGACTACATTTTCTCGATGGTTTTGATCCCGAGCAGGCCCAGTGCGTGTTTGAGCGCCCGCCCAGTGAGTTCACACAGCGCCAGTCGGGTGTCTTTGACATCGCCCTCGGCTTTAAGGACCGGGCAGGCTTCCCAGAATCTGTGGTAGGCATTGGCCAACTCATAGATATAGGTGGCGAGGGTGTTGGGTCTAAAATCAATCAATACCGTGGGCAACACCTCCGCATACTGGGCTATCTTTAGCGCCAGGGCAATCTCGGCGGGTTCGGTGAGTTGGATTTTCCCGGCCCCAGCGAAGTCGCTTCCCATCTTCCGGAAAATGGCGCGGGTTCTCACGTAGGCATTTAAGAGGTAGGGCGCGGTGTTTCCCTTCATGGATAACATATTGTCCCAATCAAATACATAGTCCGTCATCCGGAACTGGCTCAGCTCGGCGTACTTCACCGCACCGATCCCGATGATGGTAGAGATTTCCCTCTTTTCCTCATCGGTAAAATCGGGATTCTTTTCATCGACGATTTTGTAGGCCCGGGCCACCGCTTCGGTGAGGACGTCATCGAGTTGTACGGTATCGCCATCGCGAGTTTTGAACATCTTCCGATCGGAACCCAGTATGCTACCAAAGGGCACAAACTGGAGATCAACCTGGTGACCCATCATCCGGGAGGTTTCGAAAATCTGATCAATATGAAGCTGTTGGGTAATTCCCAGGACGTACCAGATCGAATCGGCTTTGAATTCCTTGATGCGATGCTCGATCGTCGCCAGATCGGTGGTGGCATAGAGAAACCCACCATCTCCCTTTTGGACTATGGCGGGCGGCTTATCCGCGAGCTTGGTGTCGCCGGGGAAAAAGACGCAGACCGCGCCATCCGACCGGGTCGCAATGCCCCGTTCCAGCAGATCCTCAACCAGGGGCTGGAGTTTGTCGTTGTAAAAGCTTTCCCCGAGCCAGTGGTCGAACTGGACGTCCAGTTTGGCATAGATTTTCTGGAGCCCTATTTTGGAGAACTCGACACATTTCTCCCAAATAATGAGGTTCTCGGCATCACCCGCCTGGAGTGCAACCAGCTCAGCCTTACAGGTTTCTCTCAACTCGGGTTCTTCCTTGCATCGTTTGCTGATGAGTTTGTAGATGCGCAACAGCTCCGGCACCGGATCAGCCTCGAGCGCTTTCTGATCCAGTTCATGTTTCCAGCCGTATAGGATCATGCCGAACTGCGTCCCCCAGTCGCCGATGTGGTTGTCGGAAATAACCTGGTGCCCGAGGAATCGCGAGATTCTCGAAAGCGAATCCCCAATGATGGTGCTCCGGATATGCCCGACGTGCATGGGTTTGGCGACATTGGGCGCGGAGAAATCGATCACGATATTGCGGGGCTTGGCCACCGCATCCACCCCGATCCGCTCGGAATCTGCCAGTAATTCCAGGACCCGAGTTTCCAGCACCGCCTTTTTGAGCCGGAAATTGATAAACCCCGGACCGGCCACTGTCGGTTTTTCAGTGAGGTCTCCACCATCAAATTGGTCCGCGATCTCAGCAGCCAGTTCCCGGGGATTTTTCTTGGCCAGTTTGGCCAGAATCATCGCGGCATTGCTTTGGTAATCACCAAATTGCTGATTCTGAGCGGGATCAACGGCCGGGCAAAAGCCCTCCGGCAACGCCGCAGCGATGCTGCAGGCCTGAAGCGCCGCCTCCAAACGCGACTGAATTAGAGCTGGAAAGGTTGTTGCCATGATAAAAAATCGGTGGCCGGGAATCTGCCGCCATTATTCAATATCTTCAAGGTAGAATGATTTTTTCCGCCTGTGGGGCTCTGCTCATAGTTCCCCACCCCAAGAATTTTCCCTCACCGCGATTGATCGCGGCTATTCCGGTGGCATGGTGCGGGGATGTTTTTGCCACCTCAGCCGGGAAATCCTGCCCGCCAGCGATATCTGTTGGGCCGATTATTTCGGCTCACCTTTCGTTATGGCTGGCGATGTTTCTTTCTGGTGCTCCTGAATCTTTGCCTGCTGGCTTTGGGATTGGCGGGTCTGGGTGGGGTGGGCCTGGCAGTTGATTATCTGCGCGCCGAAATTCAGACTGACGGCGGCGGAGCGGGGATGATTTTTCCCTTCGGGCTGCAACCTCCATCGCACTGGGAGCCCCGCACCGTGCTGCTGGCGCTGGGGGGGATGATTTTCCTGGCCGCCCTGCTGCGGGCGTGGCTCACTTACCTGGCCGCGATAAGCACGAATCGTCTCGGGCAGGGGCGGATCGTGGTGGAGCTGCGCTCCGCGCTCTACGACCGGATGCAGCGGATGAGTTTTCGCTTTTTCGATGCCAACGCAACCGGGTCTTTGATCAACCGGGTCACCGGGGATACCCAGGCGGTGCGGCTTTTTATCGATGGCGTGGTGGTGCAGAGCTTGAATATCGTGCTGGCGGCGGTTTTTTACCTGGTCTGCATGATCCGAATCCACACCGGGCTGGCCTTTGCCTGTCTGGCCTTTCTGCCGGTCCTGCTGATGGTGGTGCTGCTCTTTGCCCGCTGGCTGCAACGCGATTATGAGGAGAGTCGCCGCCGGGTCGACAAACTGGTCCAGACCTTTGAGGAACTGGCCCGGGGAATGGGGGTGGTGAAAAGCTTCAGCCTGGGGGACTGGGCTTTGGGCCGATTTTTGACGGACAACGCGGCGGTGCGGGATCAAAAACAATCGGTCTTTCGAAAATTGACGATCCTTTTTCCGCTGGTCTCGTTGCTAAACCAGTTCAGCATGGCGATTTTGCTGGGGTATGGGGGCTGGCTGGCGATACGCGGGGAAATCCCGATCGGCACGGGGCTGATTCTTTTTGCGGGGATCCTGCAACAGCTCTCCGCCCAGGTTAACGCTGTCAGCAGTGTGGCGGACAACCTGCAACAAACCCTGACGGGCGCGGACCGGGTTTACGAAATCCTCGATGCGGTTCCCGGGATCAGCGACCTGCCAGAGGCCGCCCCGCTCAAGCGAACGGCGGGCGGGATTGTTTTCCAAAATGTCTCTTTCCGCTTTAAACCGGAGAACACGGTCCTGCGCCATGTTTCGATTACAGTGAATCCGGGGGAGAAAATCGCCATCGTCGGACCCACGGGCGCGGGAAAAACGGCGATGATCCATTTGTTGCCAAGATTCTACGATCCGGACGAGGGGCGGATCCTGCTGGACGGGCGCGATCTCCGCGAGTGGAAGCTCGACGATGTACGGCACCAGGTCGGGCTGGTTTTTCAGGAGAGCTTTCTCTTCAGCGCGAGTGTGGCGGCGAACATCGCTTTTGGCAATCCCGATGCGACCCGTGAATCCATCGAGCGGGCGGCGCGACTGGCCTCGGCCCATGAATTTATCGAAACCCTGCCCCAGGGCTACGAGACCTTGCTCCTCGAAAATGGAGCGAACCTTTCCGGGGGCCAGCGGCAGCGCCTCGCCCTCGCCAGGGCAATCCTGCTTGATCCCGCGATTTTGATCCTCGATGACCCGACCGCGGCGGTGGATGCCGGGACGGAGCATGAAATCCTGGCGGCGATGGATCAGGTCATGGCGGGGCGGACCTCATTTATCGTGGCGCACCGCTTCAGCACGGTGCGCCGGGCTGATCGCATCATCGTGCTGGATCACGGCGAGATCGCCGCCGAGGGCACCCACGAAGAACTGGTGGCCCGGCCCGGATATTATCGCGATGCGATCCTGGCGGAGCAGGGTTCCCAACCGGAGGAGGTCAAGGCATGAGCGACGAGCGGCCCCCAAAAAACTCCAAACGAGTCGCCGGGATCGTTGACCGGGAAGTGCTGGAGCGGATCCGCCGCGAGCGGGGCGAGGACATGGACAAGACCCTGGCCCCCTTGTCCTTCCGACTGATCCAGCGGCTTTTTGAATTTGCCCGAAAGTATCCTCGCAAGATGATCGGGCTGTTTATCACCGTGGGAGCCCGGGCGATTCAGTTGCCGTTACTGGCCTGGGCTGTGGGGGCCATCATCAATGGTCCGGTGGCGCGCGGGGATGGCACCGCCCTGTTCTGGTGGGTGACGGGCTTTGTGATTTTTGCGATTTTCACGGAAGCCACCTTTTGCTTTCGAATTAAATGGGCCCTGGAAATCGGAGAATCGGTCATTCACGATCTGCGCGCCGCCATGTTCCGCCACTGGCTGGGGCTGACCATGGGGTACTTCGGCCGCCAGCCGGTCGGACGCCTGATCAGCCGCCTGACCGGGGATGCTGAAAACGTGCGCGTGGGGGTGCAGAACGTGCTCTTTGTCAGTCTCGTCCAGGCCGGGCAGATGCTGGGCTGCGCAGTCCTCATGGCGATCGAGGACTGGCGGCTTTTTCTCATCGTCCTGGGGATCGCTCCGATCATCTGGGCCATGAATCTCTTTTTCCGGCGGCGGCTCAGCGAGGCGCATCGCAACCAGAGCACCAGTTTCAGCCGCATCACCGCGACGATGGCC
>JBGSJM010000386.1:0-5629 GCA_041742015.1 Verrucomicrobiales bacterium
GATACCGCTATTGTCCGCAGGATCTGTTCCACCATACTCAACAACATCCGCGAAGGCATCGCCGTCAAGGTTGTTAGAGGCATTCGGTTGGAAACCTTCAACACGGTTTTCGTCAACACCAGTGGTGTTGCTAACGATCGGTGCATTTCCGCAGATGACAACGCCACCCCAGAGACCTGCGGTTGCTGTTGTCGGAGCATCAGCAACTAGCCCGTCGCTATCGTTGATTGTGTCACCATTGTTATCGAATTCGATATCCGTTTGAAGCTCATACTCGAGTTCGTCGATGGTCGTAAACACGATTGGCTCTTCTGCTGTGCCCTGCGCAATGATGTTCGCACCACGAACGATTCCGAGTGAACCGAAAACATCGTCTGTTACTCCCGGACCATTAACGTCAAGCGTTGAATAGATTTTCGTGCCAGCCTCAATGGTGAGGGTTGCGCCGTCCGTGACAAAAACCTTATCTTTAAGAATGTAGATATTGTCTTTAGTCCATGTTGTATTCACGTTGATTTGTCTGACGTTCGGACCAAAGCTTTCGGTTGTGCTTGGGTTGACGATGGTTTGTGTTGCTACCACGTCGATTTGTGCAGCTTGTGCCGCGCATGGCATCATGAGTGCTAAACTCATGATCTTTAATTTATTGAATGGGATTGGTTTCATATTTCTTTTTTTGCTTGGGCAAAGAACCTTTCGGTCTTGCGTGAATGCTCGTTTATGCGGTTAAGTCGCCCAAATAATTTTATGTGGCAATATCGTCGCATACCTAGCACCGGAAATAGATCTGTGATTCTAAAATGAAGCCTTGAACTCTACGGAGTAAGATAATCCCGGGTCATCAACTGTGTAGGTTAAACCCTCCCTTATTCCTCCATTTCCATTTGGTACCCCTCCCCTGTATTCATACTCAAGGCTGGTGTTGGTGAGATTTTTCACCGCGAACGTGAGTGTGCCGACAAATGAGTCGAATTCGAACCGTCGTGCCATGACCAGATCAAGCGTGAGCCGTGGTTTTAGCCAAGCATCATATGCTTCAGGTGAACTTCGCAAAATTATAGGATACTCGTCTGTAAAATTGGCAGTTAGAAAGGCTTTCCATGGCGACTCTTCGGGTTCCCAGCCCAATGTTAAATTTAGAATCTGACTCGGCTGGAATGGAAACTGGGTGTCAAGGCGGGTTACAGTGAGTCCCTGATTAACATCATAAATAAGGGAAGATTTGATAAAACTGTAATTACCGGTCAGTGAAATAGGTAAATCCCCCTTCCAATAACCCTCCAACTCTAGACCACTGATAGTGCCCCTTTGACCATTAACATAAGAAATACTGTTTGTCCCGAGATCGACTCTCTGCACGGTAACGATTGGATCTGTTAGGTTTTTATGAAAAAACGATACAGTTGTATTCAAGGTTTCATCGAAAACGTGGTTATAGGACAAATCAAAATTTTCAATTTCTGTTTCAGTAAGGCTGGGGTTACCTCTGCGAAGAATACCCGTCTCTTGATCAATCGACTCAATTGGGAGATATTCGAAAGCTGTTGGTCTCGCGACGGTACGAGACCATGCATAGTTAATCCAAGACTTCTCAGGGTTAATGTCAATCTGGGCGAGAACTGATGGAATGATTGCATTGGTGGTGACATCTCCAAAACGCGTTGGATCGTTCTCATTAAAGGAGGTAAGTGGTTGCGCAGCCACGGCATATGATTTGAATTCCTCCTCCATTCTGACTCCGCCACCGACACGCCAAAATTCTCCATGAAGAGTTGCCGACACATACAAGGCAGTCAAAGTTGAATCACTATCGACGTTACGCACCTCAAGACCTGCACCGTTGGCATAATATGGAGCATCAGGCTGGACATAGACGGCGCTTGTAGAAGCGCTACCTGTGCCGGGAACTATACCCGTTGTTTCCACGTTGTAGCCATTGAAGAAGTCATTTATGGCGTTTGGATTGCTAGCCAGAAACTCTCCAAGCGATCTGAACCCTGCTGGTAGTGGACTACCGTCAGCTAATGTCGTTCCATCAAGCGGAAAAGCCTGCGCAAATGCGGCGATGGAACCATCAGCAGGCCACCAAGATGGAGGATTCCGACCAAGCCACCGTTCCCAACTAGCGGTTTTAAGCAAATAGATTCTACCCTCCTGAATCCTCTCTTTGGAAAGTTCGTTTCCACCAATTGAAAATTCAAGACGAGGTCCATCTTCCTTATCCTCGGTAAAATAGATCGATTGTCCGATTTCCAGAGATTTTTCATCACTTTCTTCATAGATTCGTTGTGTCTCTCGAATTGAATCTTGGCTCCCGTTCCCATCATTCACAAAAGTTTGATATTGGATGGTGGATATCTTGCCCAAGGCAGGATTGTAGATGAAATCAGGGTTGTTAGCAGCTTCTGCAGCTACTAACGGGTCAGTGAAATCGAGCATGCCATTCTGTAAGGTAGAGGTGTGCGGCCTTGATTCAGATGCTGTGGACTTGGTAAGTGACCATGTCAGACTTGTACCAATATCGTTTTTATGACTTCCGCTAAGTTGAGCGATTTCGGTATCCCGTATAATCGGATCTATTGTCCAAAATTCTTTTTTATAGACAGCAGAGGCTCCATAGCGGCTGATTACCTCTTCGTTTTTAGCAAGTGCGCCAAGTACTCCATCTCCCTCAATGGTGAAATCTGTACCGTGCGTTATTTCATCAGTAGCAATACGTTTTTTGAAGTATGTTGCATCAATCGAGTGCTTGTCACCAGACCTGATGCCTCCACTCAAATATACTGACCAATCAACTTCTCTTGCGTAGCTTTCTTGAGTCCATGATCTGGCAGGGTCTGTAAGGCGGTTTTCTTCACCTGGTGCATTCACTTCATCGCTTGTGGAATGCTGGAACGCGCCCACAAATCCAGCCTCTATACCATTCTCCCATTCGAATCGATCACCATAAACCAGCGAATAGCTCTCTGGAGCTTCGGGCTTGACCACTCGCGGCATAAAACTTTGGGATTCATTTAGTTGATCCACTCTTGGTTGTAGAGCATCGGCTAGCCCCTGTTGTTTCAGTCCTTCATTTATCTGTGCTTGCCGCTGTGCTAGGTTGTTGTTGTTACGCGGAGCAACTCGTCTCCCGCCACTTGCAAACTCTACCGGCTCTCCTTGTGCATCAAGGTTATACAAAAGTCCGTCGGGTATGGGTTTATCTACATCGCCCCAAAAACCAAGTTCTCGATTTGGATGGACTAGCATACGATCTTTGAGATTGGAGTTCCAGCCGATCTTGTATTTAAACTCGGCAATTCTTTCGGTCGGGATATTCAGAGACTTGATTAAAATAGTTCCTCCTCCAAAGTCACCAGGAAGGGAAGGGATGTAAGTTTTATTGATATCGATACCTTGGAGTGCGGTTGTCGGAAAGATGTCCAATTGAACTGCTTTTCGGGATGGATCAGCCGAAGATATGGAAGCTCCATTGAAAAGTGTGGTGACATAACGGTCCGCGAGACCACGAACCACAGCGAATTTACCCCCGACGACGTTTGCACCAGCAATTTTACCCACGGCACCGGCAGCATCACTTACGCCTGTCTTAGTGAACTCTTCCTTAGTGATTCCGGATGTAATGGTAGGCTCTGCTGTAAGGTCGAGGTTGAAGTCACCCTGCTTTGATTCGGTGTATTCCCCAACAATTACCTCTTCCTCCAAAAGATGCTCCCCCGCAGAATCATCCGTCGGTTTTGATCGTAGTCCGAATCGAACCTGTGACGGCGAACCTTCGATCACAGTGATCACCGTCTTATCTGTAAAGTAACCAAGCTGAGAGGCTTCGATATTAAACGTTCCTGCAGGCAGGCCATTGAATTGAAACCGCCCTTGGGCATCGGTCTCCACAGTCCTTCCCATCCCGGTAATTTCAACGAAGGCTCCTGGGATCGGATTAAGCGTGGTCGCATCGGAAACCTCACCCGCCACAATCCCATTTCCAACCGCCTGCTCGAGCATCGCCAACCCGGCTGGACTCCCCTCAACAGGAACTCCATCCGGCGGGGCCAAAGGATCAAGCTCTGCCGGAAACCAAAGCTCATTTTCTTGTTCTACTAGCAGTAATGGAGTCGCTGGACGTGGTTGGTAGGTAAAACTTGGAAATGACCTTTGACCTTGAGCAGTACCGGGCAGCATCGCTGGCATCGGGATTTTCTCCACAGGCTGCCAAACAAACGGATTCCTCGCATCGAATCTAGGAATTTCCATTTCCGCAGCGCACACGAATGAGCTGCCGAAAACGAAAATTTGGACGACAAGCATCCACATCGCCCAAAACCCCGGGGAATAAACCATTCCTGAGCTAGTTTTGTGCGGACTAGGAACTTTTCGGGGGCTGAAATGCAGTGAGGCCATGGCGTTCTGGATGGCATCCTTGCAAGGCCATCTAAGTCGCAGTGGTAGTAGGAGGTGCGAGGCCAAGCACGAAGCGGTGCTTCGTGACGGATTTGTAACAAACTCCTCTGCCGCCCCACGAATCGTAGTAGAGAGTCACCTGTCCCCTCAGCCTACTCTGCATGAATTTCCTATGATGAATATTACGCAGGAGAGCCGAGAATATGGAAGTTGGAACATCCTTCGTTGCCTTCTGTAAAAATCCTAACTAGATACCGCAGTCCAAATCGGCATTGATTCCACCTTGGCGGCCTTGGCGTCTTGGCGGTGAAAAATTCCACGATATTCGGAAGGACTTCGGACTAACTACCGCCATCACAATGCTAGTCGCAGCACCCATCCCAAGGATCATTTTGGTGCCAAAGTACGCTCATCCACAGGCACCGCCCGGGGCACTTTCAAAGGATCTTGCGGCTCGTTTTGACTCGAAGTCAGGTTGCTTTTAATCAGAAACCATATTCCCGTTGCCAGTAGGAGACAAAGGATCCTCGCGACCCAGTTTTTCGACATTATCAGTTTCATTCGTTGTTGGATGATTCAAAAATAATTCAGCGATCTTCTCCCTGAATTGCTTGTCCGTGAGATTCCGTGTAAGGTTGCCATTTTCAGAAATGGAAATACTTCCCGTCTCCTCGCTGACAACAATCGCAATCGCATCCGTACGCTCGGTAAGTCCCATCGCCGCCCGGTGCCGCAATCCGGTCGAACGATCCTGCATCTCCTTTTCCGTAACAGGAAATACACAAGCCGCTCCCGCCACTCGGTCATCCGCTATGATCATGCCCCCGTCATGGAGAGGTGATTTCGGAAAAAAAACACTCATCGCCAGCTCAGGAGAAAAGCGCGCATCCAGCTCCACACCCGTCTCAAGCTGCTCCTTCAGCGATATATCCCGCTGGATCGCAAACAACGCTCCAACCCTCTTCTTGGAAAGCATGACCACCGCATCCGCAAGCATTTCAACCAACGCCAACCGGCGTGAACTCGAGAACGAAAACAACCTGCTGCTCCCCAGCCGTGCCAGCGCGTTACGCAACTCAGGCTGGAATATCACCAACAACGCAAAGGCCAAAACCGCCGCCGACCGCGTAATCAGCCATCCGATCACCTTGAAATCGAAAATTTCCGTCACCAGAGCCAGAGCCACCAAAATCAACACCAAACCCACAAGAATCTGCGCACCTCGCGTCGC
>JBGSJM010000387.1:0-12840 GCA_041742015.1 Verrucomicrobiales bacterium
CTGGGGTGAGGTGAACAGCAACATGCACCGTGCGCTTGGATGTGTAGGCACGATCACCGATGGTGCGATCCGAGATGTTGATGAAATGACCAACGCAGGCTTCAAGGCTCTTGCCCGCCGCCTTTGTGTTGGCCATGCCCATGTCCATCCGGTGCGATGGAACTGCGAGGTCGAGGTCTTTGGACGTAAAGTGGCTCCTGGTGATCTCATCCATGCTGACAAACATGGTTTTATGGTCATTTCGCCCGATGAGCAACCGCATATCCTCGAAGCCTCCCGGTTCATGGATGCGAACGAATGCCAGACCGTCATACCCGCTGCGCGTGGCAGCCATGGACTCAGCAGTGATCAAGTTCTCGCCAACCTGGCCGAAGCAGGCGCACAGTTTGGCAAGAATGCTCAGGCCAGGTTTCAACGCAAGGGCGAGTGGTAACCTAATCCATCCATGAATCACATTTTTTACATCACCCTTATTTTTACGATTCTCTGCGGTTTACTCTGCGCCGCCGAGCCGTTTGTCGAAAAACAAGACCTCTTCGTCACTGGCGAAGACCCTGCTTACAACATCTACCACATCCCCGGCATCGTCGTGACCGCGAAGGGCAGTGTGCTGGCCTGGTGTGAGGCACGCAAGCGCCCCGCCGGTGTCAGCGACTGGGATGACATCCGCATCCTGCTGCGCCGCAGCACCGATGATGGCAAAACGTGGAGTGCGCCAAAAAGCATCGCTGATGTCAAAGGTCCGAAGCAGAAGAACCCCTTCGCGCTCAAGATGAAAAACGTCGATCCCGCCGACGTGACTTACAACAATCCCGTGCTCATCGCCGACAAGGACGGCACGGTTCACATGCTCTTCTGTCTCGAATACGAGCGCGTCTTTTACCAGCGCAGCGATGACGACGGCCTTACCTTCAGCACGCCCACCGAGATTACCGCCGCGTTTGAAGCCTTCAAAAAAGACTACGACTGGAAAGTGCTCGCCACTGGACCAAATCACAGCATCCAGCTCAAAACCGGCCGTCTCATCGTCCCTGTCTGGCTTTCCACTGGCACTGGCGGCAACGCGCATCGCCCCAGCGTCACCGCCACTGTTTACAGCGACGATCAGGGCAAAACCTGGATGGCCGGCGACATCTCTGTGCCCTGCACCGAGGAATGGATCAACCCGAATGAAACCGTCGCCATCGAACTCAACGACGGCAGCGTCATGCTCAACGTCCGCAGCGAATCAAAGGCTCATCGACGTCTCGTCACCATCAGCAAAGACGGCGCTACCGGCTGGAGCACGCCCAAGTTCGATGATGCCCTGCTGGAACCGATCTGCATGGGTGGAATCGTCCGCTATAACCACGGAGGCCAAAACCTGATCCTCTTTTCCAACCCTCACAACCTCGACAAGGAGAAGAGCAAAGCTGAACCCGGCATGAATCGCGACCGCAAAAACCTCAGCGTGAAAATCAGCCGTGACGAAGGTCAGACCTGGGTGACGAACAAACTCCTCGAAGACGGCCCCAGCATGTACTCCGACATCGCCGTCACTCAAAGCGGCACCATCCTCTGCTTTTACGGACGCGGCACGAAGCCAGGATTCGCCGGTGCGAGCTTGACGCTGGCGCGTTTCAACCTCGAATGGCTCATGCCCAAATAGTTTGTCTGTTCCCCACTTTCCCCAAAGGACCTGTTGGTTGTCCAAGGTTCTTGCAACTAGTCCGATTGTACCCTGTGTAATCGCTGACTAAACAGGGTATGATTGCTGTGTTTACCCTGTTTTATGGCGTACTTATTTCCGAGTTTTATCGACGGGTGATTCAACAGGGTTCACTGCGCGACCTGACCCTGTGGGTTTTGCCGGTGTGGACGACAAGAGGGAAGTGACCTTGCCTGTTGCATCTTGGAGATCGAAGTGCTCGATGGTGATTTCGCCGGGCTCGGTGGCGGGATCGAGGCGGAGGGTGGCGAGGGTTTCGACGGGCAGGGTCACCTCGTAGTCGTGCGCTGCGCCGTCGTGGGTTACGGGGACGTGGATGATCTGCTCTTTGCCGAAGCGCGGGGACTTCGGCGTGGTGAAATAGACGAGCGCCTGGCCTTTCGCGGTGCTGCTCAGGCGCAGGGTGAGCTTGAAGGGGCCTCGCGCTACTTTGGGCAGAGCGGTGGAGCTGATCCAGGGATCGATGCCGGTGCAGGTGAGATGCAGCCTGCCGTCTTTTGCGGTCAAGATGGCGTCTTTGCTGGTCTGCCAGGCCCCGGTTGTCTCTTTCGTTGGTGGTGCTTGGCTCTTGGCTTTCTTTTGGTTTGTCTGCACACCTTCGAGGTCGGGGCGGTATTTCGTGGGATCGAAGGCGGGGTTGGGGATGGGCACGACGGCTTTCGTGTCGGCGAGGAAGGTGTCGATGAGCGCGTCGAGTTCGGCGACGAGTTCCGGCTTCTGTGCGGCGAGGTTGGATTTTTCGCCGAGGTCTTCGGCGAGATTGAAGAGTTGATAGCGGTGCGCGCCTTTTTCGCCCGAGTGGAAGATGCGGATGAGTTTCCAGTCATCGCGATGGACGGAGACGCTGGGCGGCAGCCAGTCCGGTACGCCGGGGGCGTGGGGGAAGTCTTGGAAGACGGCTTTGCCGGGGAGTGCTTCTCCTTTCAGTGCGAGGAGGATACTGGCACCGTCGAAGCGGGCATCGGCGGAGGATTTTAGCGCGAGTCCTTCGAGCAACGTCGGAAAAAAGTCTTCGCTCTGAGTGAGCGCGTCGCTGCGGGTGCCGGGCTTGGTGAGGCCGGGCCAGACGATGATTTGCGGCACTCGCACGCCGCCCTCGAACATGCTGGCTTTGCCACCGCGCAAAGGGGAGTTGCTGGTGGGCGTGGTGCCGTCCACTTCGTTATACATATTGCCACCGTTGTCGGAGGAGAAGATGATGATCGTGTTCTCCGCGAGCTTCTGGCGGTCGAGCGCGTCGAGCAGGGTGCCGATGGCGTCGTCGAAGGACTCGATCATGGCGGCGTAGGTGGGGCTGCGTTGCTGGTCGGTGGGATCGATGAGCGGACGATATTTTTCGATCAGCGCTTTCTTCGCGTCGAAGGGCGCGTGGACGCTGAACTGCCAGTAGTTGAGGAAAAACGGGCGGTCTTTCTTTTGCTCCATCCACGCGACGGCTTCGGCGGCCATGCGATCTTCGATGTGCTCGCCGGGCGTCTTTTCTTTGAAGTTCGGATACTTCCACGGTGCCACAAAACTGCCCGCCGGGCCGGGGCCGGGCCAATGCGGAATGTCCACGTCGAAGCCGTGCTCCAGCGGTGAATATGGCTCGGCACCGAGATGCCACTTGCCGAAGTGCGCGGTGGCGTAACCGGCGGCCTTGAGCGTCTTCGACAGCGTGGGATGCTTGGGATCGAGCCGGGTGACGGGATCGGGCTGGACGGCGTGCTGCGTGGGCGGTGCGGCCTTGCCAGCAATGGCCTGAAGGCGGACGAGCGGCAGATGGCAGTTAGGCGTGGTGAGGCCGGTCCGGGCCGGGCTGAGTCCGGTGAGAATGGCGGAGCGTGTCGGCGAGCACAGCGGGCTGGCTGAATACGCCCGCGTGAAGGTCATGCCCCATTTGGCAAGGCGCTCGATGTTCGGGGTTTGATAGAGCTTCGTCGTGCCGTAGAGCGTCGTATCGCTCCAACCGAGGTCGTCAGCGAGGATGAAGAGAATGTTGGGCTGGGGCGCGGCTTGAGAGGCACTACCGAGGGCACAAAGAAATGAGATGAGTAAAATCTTGTTCATAGAACACTGGGAAACATCTGTAAATGGAGGGCCTACTAGGCGGTAGGTTGGAAATCGAGGTCGCGGATCTGGGTGGTGCCGCCGGGCAGGTGGATGCGGAGGTGAATGATGGTGGCAGTGGCGGGTAATGCGATTTCGTGGGCCGTGAAATCCTCCGAGGCGGTGACAGCAAAGGTGACTCGATTGGCGGGGAGAAAATCCTTGTCGCCCTCCACACGCCAGGCAATGGCGGCCTGACCTGAGGTGCCGGATTTTAGCGCGAATTTCACGGTGGCAGGCACAGCGAGGTTGAGGCCGCTGCGGGTGAGGAAAGCACCGCCTTTGCCTTTTTGGCCGGCTTCGGGAGTCAAGGTGAGGATGCCGTCTTGTTCGTTTAGGGTGCCGTTGCGGGCCTGCCAGGAGGGGCCGGTTGTGGTGTCAGTCTT
Source organism: Verrucomicrobiales bacterium (assembly GCA_041742015.1). Lineage (GTDB taxonomy): Bacteria > Verrucomicrobiota > Verrucomicrobiia > Verrucomicrobiales > DEV007 > Arctic95D-9. Next base: position 4,183 of record JBGSJM010000387.1, read on the forward strand.
TGTTCTGCTTTTGCCTTTTGGTTTCGGATTGGAAGCGCGAGTGGCTTTGCTTTCGAGGTAGTGATCAAAATAATCCTCCCAAGTCTCGGCCATGGGGCCGGTGGTGAGGCCCGGCGGGTCGAGTTTGCCGCACCAGTTGGTCAGTTTGGCACGGAGACGATTGGCGATTTCGGGGTGCTGTGCAGCGAGGTTGTGTTTTTCCTCCAAATCATCGTTCAGGTTAAAAAGGTATTCGCGCTTGCCGCCGCGCAGGAGTTTCCAGTCGCCTTCACGAATGGCTGATTGCGCAATCCAGCGCCAGGCGAGGAACTCGTGTGGGGCCGATTTGATCTCGCTGGTGAGATGCGGGAGAAGGTCTACGCCGTCCAAAGTGCTTGCATCCTCAGGGGCTGAAGCCCCTGCTACTTTCACTGCCGTTGCCGCGACATCAAGCGCACTGACGGGATGCTCGAAAGTCTGACCACCAACGATTTTGCCAGGCCAGGCGATGATGAAGGGCACATGGATGCCGCCTTCAGCCAACATGCCTTTTTCTCCGTTCAGCGGGTCATTGAGGCTGCCGTCCCAGCCAGGGCCGCCGCCGGGTTCGTCTGCTTTGTGGATCTTCAGAGGTGCCCCGTTGTCACCGATGTAAAAGATGAGCGTCTTCTCGGTGAGTTCGAGTTTTTTTAGTGTCTCGGTGATGAGGCCGACGCCGTCGTCCATCGCCGAGATCATGGCGAGCGCCTGCCGTCGGCGCTCCGGCATCTCGCTGGGGAATCGGTCGAGATATTTTTTCGGGGCATCAAGTGGCACATGTGGTGCCCGGTAAGCGATGTAGAGAAAGAATGGATCACTTTGATACCGGTTGATCAACGCAGCAGCAGCCTGCGAGCAGCCTGCGATATGGTATTGCTCAGGCGGCAGGTCGCTCATTGGACGATCCTGACCATCCAGGGTGATGTTTGCAGAAAAGGGGCGCTGGGCATTCTGCGCGAAAACGTGGGTAAAACCGTGTTTTGATATCGCAGTTGGGGGCCCGAGGTGCCATTTTCCAAATTGCGCGGTGATGTAGCCCGCCTTTTGCAGACGGGTGGCGATGGTCGTTTGTTTGTCGAATCCATCGAGTGTTGAGCCGTTGTCTTCCAGACCAAAGCGGGCCTGGAAACGTCCGGTGAGAAGTCCGCCTCGCGAAGGAACACACTGCGGTGCCGTACTGTAGCCATGTTTCGCCAGTACCCCACTGCGGGCCAGCGCGTCGGTATGAGGCGTTTTGATGTCCTTCATCACAGCCTGGATGCCGAGGTCGGCATAGCCGTGGTCGTCGGTGTAGAAGACGATGATGTTCGGCTTTGACTCAGCGGCAGGCGCTGCAGCAAACAGGCAGATTGTAAAAACGAGAGGTAAGAGGAGTTTCATTTGCGAGTCCAGGACGCAAAGTAACAGCTTCATATTCGACAATCAAGGAAACCCAAACCGCAATTCTGATTGGAAAAAATCAGGGCTTTCAGCGGGGCGAACCAATCCGATAGGGACTCGATAAATCCACCTGGTTTCTATTCGATTTCTCGCAATTTATCGAGCCGATCACTGGCCCAAGGCGCTCCCGGATCGTCGATTTCTTTGGACCACACTTCGAGGCGGACGGGATCGTCTTGCGAATCGAACATTCGCAGGGTTTGCAGGACCGATTCCCGCAATTGGGCAGGGGTGTGGTTGACCTGTTTTTGCTCAAGTACCCGAAAGTTCGCGATGGCGAGATTGCGGCGGAGACTTTTCACTTCGCGCTTGTCAGAAGGTTCCCAATACATTCTTTGGGTGGTGCGTTCTTCGTTCCGGGCCTCGGAAAAAGCCCGTTCATCAGCATCTGCGGGTCCCCAGTGGTCGAGCAGGGCTTGGAGGCGAGGTCGTTGCGCCACGATGCCGTGGTTTCCAATCAAATAAATCACCTGCCGGGCCAGGGGAGGTGGCACCGTGGCGATGATTTCTGGCCGAAGCAGGCGCTCGGCCACTTCCGTAAGATCGCGATGCGCAAATTTGCTGGAGGCATCCCATCCCGGCGGAGCGTTGCCCAAAGTCGCCGCCAGGACGCTAGTCAAGGGGCGATCCACCGGTCCCCGGATCGCGTTCCAAAGAGAAGGTGCCGAAGGATCAAAGGATGTAATTCGGGGCAAAGGTTTTACTACGCCCGCCTGTATCGTATAAATGGTGTGATCATCACCGCCGAAGCTATCATGGTCGAGGTCGTCGTAGGCTTCGTACCGGGCCACGGACCGGACACGGTCGAGATGGGCAAGGATCGAGATCCAATGCGAGAGAGGTTCACGCGCCTCGGTTGAAACGAAAAACGCTTTGGCACCGTTTTTGGGCTCGCATTCCCAGCACTCCGCGCCGTCCTCACGCAGCCACCAAACTGTGAAACGCGACGCTCCCCAACCCGGCTCAGCGGTGATCTCCACCCAGCCAGTTTCTGGGTTTTCCGGCAGGGGCGGCTCAAGGACAAGATCAAATCGCTTCCGGTGCGAGTCGTCCCGATTGTGGTCGACCAGGGCGAGAGCGGCTTGACCTGGTGAAAGCTTCGCGATCTCCTTGGGTACAGAAAAATCGCGGCGGGGAGTATCGAAGGTGACGGGCTGCGGTTCTCCTGCCCGGAGTTTGGAAGCGTCAACACTCCCCAAACCCACCGAAGTCTGTTTCCATCCAAAAATTTTAGTGGCAAAATCGGCAGCTTTTTCGCGTGGTTCTCCCGGCCCCAGCGCCACCACTTCATCAAAAGTCGGCGCAGGTTTTTCGTGGATCACCTGCAGGAGAATCTCCGGCGGCGCGTCAACCGCTGTGGGGTTCGCGGGAACTGCGACCACATCGAGTCCGGCTCCGGCTTTCCGAGACCGAATGTCAAGACGATGGATTCGAATTATGTCTGGTAAATCGGGGCAGAAGTTCAGGAGCCAAGCTGCCGTTCGCGGGGCATCCGGATCAATCGGCCCAATTGAAACCAGGTCGGCCTGTTCGGATAGAAGGTGTTTTTCACTGTCGGGCTCCATTTTTCGAAAACTGAGTCTCGAAAACTCTACCCAGTCGAGCATTCCGTCGCCGTTGGCATCAGCGATGACTCCGCAACCGAGAAAATTGTAATTGCAGAGTGTTTTCCCCTGTTCGTTTGTCAGGAAAGCACCAACCGATTCCAGCCAGGGCTCTCCCGGAAGCCAGGCGATTCCCGGTCGATCGCGCTCTTCAGCTTTAAAGCCAGGGGGACGCACCGAAGCTGGGGGATATCGATCTGGATCCGGACCTTCGAGCACCTCACGTTGCGCTCGATAATCATAAGCCCACCACACCAGCCATGAATCAGGGAAACCTGGCTGCGGGGCTTTGATGACTTGGATGCCACGATGATGCGCGGAAAAATACTCCAGGGTGTCCTCTTCTTTGGGAATTTCCACTTTGTCCCGAGCACGGCGCGCACGATCCCAATGCCGCAAAGCTTCGATTCGAGTTGCCGGATCTCTGAGTTGATTAAACCAATCTTTTCCCAAATTCAGGGGGTGGTGAGGTTCTTGCCCACAAATCTGAAGCTGAACGAGAAACGCGGCAAAAATTAAAATATGGAGTTTAGCGTTTTTCATTTACCAAGTTTACAAGTATTGCAACAGCCTCTGTCTGTCCGATCTTTACCACCTACGACTTGATATCCCGCCGCGCAAATACGATGCAGCCCATCGCAAAACCAGTCAGACCGAAGCCCATCAACCACGCGGCAGATTCGAGGAGGCTGGCCCAGGGTATATTTTCGTAGAAGAGATAAAGCCAGCCGTTGATCCGCGCAGTCATCAGATAGGGACGAAAATCATCCAGGATGGGGAGGGGGATCTTGAAAAAAATGGAGTCAGCGAGGATGATGCCGATCGGGATGGTCGTTGCGGCGGCAGGTTTGATCTTCAAACAGCTCAGGAAAAAAGCAATCCCGCTGATGGGTAGATAGAAAAGAGAGAACACCAGGATGGCCACAAAATATCGCAAAAGGCCCTCGTTCCAACCAAATAGGGATACTTTCGGTAGTTCCGGTGCCCAGACCAGAAATCCCCCGCCCCATCCCCGGCTGAGTATCCCAAAGCCAAGGGCGGTAATCCCTACAAAAACAAACAGCGTCAAAGTATAGATCTGGCAGGCGATAAACTTGATGGTTAAGAGCCGGATCCTCGAAACCGGGCGGACGAGGAGGAGCCGGAGATTGCCGTCCTCAGTCTCCTTGGCGACGATATCCCCCGAGACCAGGGAAACAAAGATCACCCCGAGGAGAAACATGGTTGCGATCAGGATCATGAATCCGAAGGTGATCGCTGAGAAGTATTCATCAGCACCGCCGGAAAGTTTGTTGATAAACTTTTCCATACCCGACTTCTCGCGCGACCAAAGTAGATAAAAGAAAAGCTCAAATAGTAGAAAGATCCCAAAACCAATATAGGTTCTGGGCCGGGCAAACATCCGGTATAGTTCCCATCCCAACTGGCTGAAAAATGAACTCATGTCGTCGGCGGGCGTTGGTTCAGATCCAGATACATCGCCTCCAGGGAATCGGATTTCGGGGTAAATTCAGATACTTCGATCTTTTTTTCGTTGATCAAAAAATGGAGCAGTTTTGCTCCGGAGAGATCGGCCGGAAAACTGATCTCTCCGCCGGGGACCCACCTGGCTCCGAATTCGGCAGCGGCAGTGGCCATTTCCTCCGCAGTGGCGTTGGTGGCTTTGATCCGGAAAATGGCGCGCTGTCCGGCGAGTTGCTGGAGGGGGCCATCAAAAACGAGCTGCCCCTGGCGGAGGATCACGACTTTGTCGCAGATCTGGGCCACCTCATTGAGGAGATGGGAACTCAGCAGCACGGTGAGGTTGAGGCGATCCCGCAGTTCCAAAACCCGAGCGCGAAACTCCACAATCCCTTCGGGATCCAGACCATCGGTTGGTTCATCCAGCAGCAGAAACTCCGGCTGAGGAAGCAGAGCCTGGGCGAGGCCGAGCCGCTGGCGCATCCCGTGGCTGTAGGTGCCGACCCGGTGATGGATCCGATCCTTTAAACCGACCCAGGCGACGACTTCGGCGATCTTTGCATCGCTGATCCGGCCGGACAGGGTGGTGAGGATTTTCAGGTTCTTCCAGCCTGACAAATAGTCATAAAAATTGGGTGACTCAAAAATCGCCCCGACCTTTTTCATGGCCGTTTCCCGATTCGCCTGGACCGAAATCTGGTCGATGATGACCTCCCCCTGATCCGGGTAAACCAGCCCGAGCATGGCACCGATGGCAGTGCTTTTACCCGCCCCGTTATGGCCCAGCAACCCGCAGATCTGGCCGCGCCCGACGGAAAAAGACACATCCCGCAAAGCAGGGGGAGCCTTGGCGGAGAATGATTTGCTCAGATTGCGAACCTCCAGCATCATCTTAATCCATTTCCACGGTAAACTTCAATTCCTTGAGGATGTGGCCGTCCGCATAGAGAATATTGACCTCTCCGCCGATGTGTTTGTGGAAATTTTCCTTGTCCGAGACCAGAGGGATGCCGGCCTCCTGTTTTACGATCCCGAGCAGGTTCATTTGCCCCAATTTCTGACCGTTGATGAGGCTGTTCCAAAAGTAACTTGAACCAGTTCGCTCAAAAAATTGTTCGTGATCAGAGGGACATTGGAAAATCATTTCATCGTTGACGTAGGGAAGGAGGACGGTTTCCAGGACCGGAGTTTTATCGTCGTCCCGGCTTTCCCGCCCCTGGGCAAGCACCGGATAGACGAGGCCGTTTTCAGCCAGGTAATCGGTTATGCCAATCCCGATTTGCCGGAGTTTGGCAGTACACTGAGTCGCGTAACCTTGGTCCTTGATCCGGTTGTAGGAAGGCACGCTCAGGGCCAGCACCATTGCGACCAGGGCCGCCACTACCAGGATTTCCAGGAGGGTAAATCCCCCGGGTTTGTTCTGAAAAGGTGTCTTCATTTTTGTTTTCCGCGCCCGTGACCCCGTAGAGAACTCATTGTTTTTTGCAGCTCCTCCATGAGCGGAGCCAGATCCAGCTTGGTTTCGGCGGAGGCATCTTCGAAATAGGATTTCATCCCGGCGCTGGCGATTTTTTCGACCATCTCCGGTGTGGCATCGTCCATGGGGCGGTCACCCTCGTTTTTGCGCATTTGTTTGAGGGACTGCTCCACCATCTTTTTGCGCTCTTCCCGTTCCATTTGGTTAAAAGACTCCATCATCTGGGTAAAGGCGCGTCCCATCCTTTTTTCCATAAAAAACCACTGTTCTTCCGGAGTCATCGAGGAGAAAAGCGCCCGGCGACTTTCGCGGGTGGCCTTTTCCTCGAGTTTGCGCATATCTTCCGGCTCGAGTTGATTCATCATTTCGGCCAGCCGGGTGATCATTTGGCGGCGCTCTTCGGGATCTTTGATGTCATCGAGCGGGTGATTCAGGACATATTTCTCGATTTTTTCCGGGGTCGGTTTCATGGAACCCGCCAGCCTGGTGACGACACCAACCGCGATCCAAAGGGCCACAATCGCCACGCCGCCTTTGAGCAGCAATCTGTTTCGGGCATTCATAGATTTTCGATTAAACAGGGTACAGTCGGTAATTAAACAGGGTACGGTCCCCGACTATACAGGGTACCATCCGCCGTTAATAACTAAAAATACCACGATCCCGCGCTCTTTTATTTCTATGAATTGATTTCCGCTTCCGTCCATCTAATTGCGGATGAAAAAGGTTTGTTTTGTTTTTGCTGCTGCTGTCGCTTTTGGAATTATTCTGTCCACCTGGGTTAATGCCCGTGATTTGAAACTGGAGGACGGGGATATTGTTTTCCAGAAATCCATGAGCCGCCAATCCGCTGCCATTGAGGCGGCTACCAAATCTCCCCACACTCATGTCGGGCTGGTTTTCCACGAAAATGGGGTGCCTTACATTTACGAAGCGGTTCAACCCGTCAAGAAAACCAGACTGGATGTGTGGGCTTCCCACGGTTGTAATGGACGTTATGAGGTGCGCCGCCTCAAAGACAAATCATGTGTTGATATGGATCGCCTGAAAAAGGAGGCCACCTCATTTGTGGGCAAGGATTACGATTGCCAGTTTGGCTGGTCGGATGCCACCATTTACTGCTCGGAGTTCGTCTGGAAGGCCTTTGATCGGGCCTGTGATATTCAAATCGGTGTTCTGAAAAAGATGAAGGATCTGGATTTGACGCATCCCATGGTGAAGAAAACTCTGCGGGAACGATATGGAAATTCCATTCCCCTGGATATGACGGTGATCTCCCCAGCGGACATTTACGATTCGAATCTGCTCTACACCGTCGGGAAAAAGTAAAGAGGGCGGGTTATTAAGTCGCTCTTCTTATCCAGTCTTGATGGCCCAGCGGAGTTTCGCGGCGGAGGAGCGGGGATTGTCAAAGATTTCGCGGGGACTGGGCCGGATCAGTTCGCGGCTCTCAGGTGTAAAGATTCCGGCACGGCGGGCATCGCGAATAAAGTGTTTCACGCGGCGGTCTTCTCCGGAATGAAAGGTGAGAATGGCGACCCGCCCACCGGGACGCAACCCGCCGGTGAGTTGCTGCAAAAAGGCATCCAGCGCGGTGAATTCTTCATTTACGGCGATGCGCAGGGCCTGGAAGACGCGGCGCACGGTATCGTCGCGTTTTTCTTCATCAAAGCGGGATGGTAGGGCCGCGCGAATCGCGGCGGAAAGGGCGTGAGTGGTGGCCCGGTCACTGCCAGCGAGCGCTGCGGCGAGGGTTTCGGCCTCGGGTTCATCCGCGTTGTCTCGGAGAATGGTTTGCAGCCGGGTGACGCTGATTTTTTTCAGGAAATCCCGGGCCGAAACGCCTCGCTGGGGATTCATCCGCATGTCAAGCGGGCCATCGTGCTTAAAGCTGAAACCCCGAGCCGGGTTGTCGATTTGCATGGAAGAACAGCCGAGGTCGGCAAGGATAAGATCCGCCCCATCCTCCCAGCCAGCTTCATCCAGAGCGCGGCGCAGGCCCGCAAAGTTCAGGCGCCGGACAATTAGATTGGCAACGGGAGAGGCGGCGCGGAGGCGCTCTTCGGTCCGGACGATTTCGATCGGGTCCAAGTCCAGGGCGAGAAGGGTGCCGCCGGGCTGGATGGCCTGGAGGATGGCGCTGGCATGGCCACCGTATCCGACGGTGCAGTCAACCGCCCGCTCGCCCGGCTGAGGCCGCAGGATCTCCATGATTTCCGGCAACAAGATGGGCACATGCTGCCCTGCAGGGGTGCGGCCGGTGGCGCGGACTTTGGCGATGGTCTCGGCGTGTTGATCGGGGTTGTGCTCCTTGTATCTGTCCTCGAAGCGCACCGGATTTTTACCGGCGTAGCGAACCCGGCGCCGACGGGGCGGGCCACCTGATCCCGGTGTGGATTTATCCGGCTCGCTCACAGTTCGTTGTATTTGGCGTTGGAGCCCCGGGCCCTGGCCACCGGGTAGCGCGCTTCATTGCGCTCCAGTTTGTCGAGCATGGCCTGACCGAGATCAACGCCCAGATTATGAGCCAGCTCAAAAAGCAGGATCGCGACATCAGCCATTTCATCCTTTAATTCCGGCAACCGATCCCGGACGCGTTGATCAACCTGTTCCCCCTGTTGCCAGACAAAGTGTTGCATAAGCTCGCCCGCCTCGGCG
>JBGSJM010000388.1:0-3076 GCA_041742015.1 Verrucomicrobiales bacterium
GTGAAAAACGAAGACTCCATCAACTATAATTGGTGAGGAGCCATATCCGTGGTCAGAGGTGAAACTGGGCCATTCTTTGCGCCAGACCAATTCGCCTCCATGGGTCAAAGCCGCCGCTTGGGTGGTTTTTCCCGAGCCCCAAACCACATAGACCCGGTCCTGGTCAACGGTGGGGGTGGAGGATGCGAAATTATTAAATTTGTGAAGGTTGTGACCGGTCAGGGGGTCGGACCATTGCCAGAGAATTTCCCCGGTCTTGGTATTGTGGCAGACTACTTTGCGCTCGGTTCCTGCGACGACGGCTTCGCCCGAGGCGGTATCCACTTTAGCAGCGGCAGGATCACCTGCCGTTCCTGCCATGGTGAGAAACAGCTTTTCTCCCCAAATCACCGGTGAGGAATGCCCAACGCCCTCCAGCTTCATCACCCAGGAGTAATCAACTGAGTTGATTTCACTGGGAAGGCCTTTTATGTTGGCTTCTCCGGTGCCGTTGGGACCTCGAAATCGACTCCATTCCTGAGCGGTTGCCCAGGTCGTAAGGGTCACAAATGTGGCAAAGGTGAGGCGTTGGAGTGTCATCTGGACAAAGTAAAATGTGTGTGTGTAAGGTTACGATAGACGGTTTCGCCTACTCTCCACTGGCGCGAATAGGGAACTTCAATTTATGCAAATCGAGACATTCAAGATACTTTCCGATTTGGTGGAGACTGCGAGTTTTTCCGAAGCCGCTGAGCGCAATGGCGTCACCCAGAGTGCGGTAAGCCAGCAAATCAAAGCTTTGGAGGAAAAATTCGGGGTGGTCCTGGTGGAGCGGGGGCGGAAAAATTTCTCGGTCACTCCAGAGGGGGAGATTTTTCTCCGGGCCGGGAAGGGGATTTTGGAAATTTATGAGGGGATCCACGGGGAAATCGATTCCCTCCGCAACTCGGTGTCAGGCAGTCTCCGCATCGCCACGGTTTACAGTATCGGCTTTCACGAATTGCCGCCTTATTTGAATGAATTCAAAATCGCCTTCCCAAAGGTAAAATTGGAGATCAGTTATCGGCGTTCCAATCAAATTTATTCGGATATTCTTGAGAGCCGGGCGGATTTGGGATTGGTCGCTTATCCGAAGGCGCGCAAGGGAATCGAAATCGAAGCGGCCTGGAGTGACCGTCTGGTCGTGATTTGTCCGCCTGGGCACCGCCTGGCTACTCGTAAATCTCTGACAATTAAAAATCTGGATGGCGAGAGATTCATCTCTTTTGAGCCTGATTTGCCCACCAGGCAGGCGATCGACGCCATGTTTCTCGATGCCGGCATCTCGGTGAAGGAGGTGGTTGAGTTTGACAACATCGAGACGGTTAAACGAGGGGTCGAAATTGAAAATGCCATCTCCATCGTTCCCAGTGAAAGCATCAGGAGCGAGGTTGAAGCCGGGACTTTAAAGCAAGTCCCGTTGGAGGGGCGGAATATCTGGCGTCCTCTAGGCATCCTGAGGCGGCGCAACAAGGCGATGACCCCGGCGATGAGGGAAATGATAACGATTCTCCGGTCAAAAATTGTGAAACTTGAGGTAAAGCCACCCAGTTGATAGTTTAGAGTTGATGGTTGATAGTCCTGATTTCACCTGATTTTGAACGAGAGTCCAGACAACAACACCAGTCGCGAAACCCGTCGCATCCTAGTCCTCGCGCTGGTCGTGGCAGGCATGGTCGCGCTGCTTCATTTTACTCCGCTTAATGCCTTTGTGAGCGATCTCCAGGGCTGGAAGAAGATGATCGATGAAATTGGCTGGATAGCCCATGTGGCCTTTTTTTTGACCGGCATTGTCGCCATCGCTCTGGGGGCACCTCGTTTGATGCTGGCGCTGGGAGCGGGAACGTTGTTTGGCTTTGTTGAGGGTTTTACCGTGGCTCTGATTGCGGGAGTGGTTGGTTCCTATATTGCCTTTTTAACCGCCAAGCGGGGCAGCCCGGAAAGATACCGGGATTGGCTGAAGCGGTTCGACTCGATCCGCAAACTCCTCGAAAAGCCATCGGTGCTAAACATATTCTTTGTGCGCCAGCTCCCCGTGCCAGCATTGGCGCTGAATTTATTGCTGGGCCTGGTGAAAACTCCCCACCGTATCTTTTTGCTGGGGACCTTTCTCGGGCAGCTCCCCAGCACCGGGATCGTTGCTTCCATGGGCAGTGCAGTTGGGAAACAGGATGTGGGCATGGCTCTCAAACAAGTCAGTTGGGGGATGGCGGGGCTTGCTGTGGCGACCCTAATCATCATCCTGATTCGCAGAAAAATCGAAAAGGGAAACGAGACGAAACTATCATGACGGACCTTTCAAATCTGGACCGGTGCATTTACGAGTGGCAGCTCGATGTGCCGGGGCTTGGGGAAGCGGGGCAGGTCAAATTACGCCGGGCCACTGCCCTGGTCTCGCGCTGTGGCGGCCTGGGCGGGCCGCTATGTCTTTCCCTGGCGGCTGCGGGGATCGGGAAACTCATCATCGCCCACGGCGGGGATTTGCGGCTCGATGACTTAAATCGCCAGATTTTAATGAGTTACGAAAGCGTAGGCGAGCCCAGGGTCGGGTGTATCCAGGAAACTCTGCATCGCTTTAATCCGCATATCGAACTGGAAGTGGTCCCGGAAAACATCAGTGAACGAAATGTCGCAGCACTCGCCGAGAAAGCCGATATTATCTTTGGGGCGGCTCCTTTGTTCGAAGAGCGCCTGCTCCTGAATCGGGAGGCGGTGCGGCGCGGAATTCCCATGATCGACTGCGCGATGTATAATCTGGAGGGCCGCGTCATCCCCATCATACCGGGGAAAACGCCCTGCCTGGCCTGCCTTTACCCGGAAGTACCGCCAAACTGGAAAAGACGATTCCCTGTGATCGGCGCGGTTTCGGCGCTGGCCGGCAATATCGGAGCCATTGAGGGGATCAAGTGCCTCACTGGAATCGGGGAGGTGCAAATGGGGAAAATGATCTATTTTGATGCGGCCTCGATGAACTTTCAAAAAATCAAAATCAATCGCAATCCAGATTGCCACATTTGCGGTAGCGGTGGCGTCCCGCCGCCGTTACTCAATTCTGTTC
>JBGSJM010000389.1:0-20005 GCA_041742015.1 Verrucomicrobiales bacterium
GTTTCGGGAAGGGCTTCTGCGAATTTGTCAGCCCATTCGATCAGGAGGATGCCGGGCACGTCCAAATATTCTTCCCAACCGATCTGTTGAAGTTCTTCGACGGAATCAAGACGGTAAAAATCGAAGTGGAAAATTGGCAACCGTCCAGAAAGATACTCGTTGACCAGCGAAAACGTCGGGCTGGTCACATCGTCCACTCCCCCCAGTCCCTTAACGATCCCTTTGCAAAAGTGGGTTTTTCCCGCACCGAGTTCCCCAACCAGTGCCAAAACAGATCCTGGCTGGAGACACTGGCCAAGGTTTTCACCAAATGAGATCATCGCAGCGGCACTTTCGATCACAAGTTTCATGAAGAAAAATGTTCCCAGCCTCCATGTATTAATGTTCTTTCCGGCTGATTAGTCATTTTCCCGATTGAGGTTAAACGGCAATTGGGAAATTGACTCTCCCAAAGCGGCTTTAGTTCCGGGAGGGCTTCTTCCCCAAATGTCAGGAGCAACTCGTAGTCTTCGCCTTCGCTCAGGGCTGCATTCAATTCGCTGTCAGTGTTGATAGGAATTGTTTTAAGATCCAGTTCGTAGCCAGGGATGTTGCTCATTTTCGCGAGGCGTGGAAGATCTTTGGCCAGCCCATCGCTCAAATCCATCATCGCGGTGGGCCTGAGGCGGTCCGGCTGCTGCATGAGCCAACGAGCTTCGGCGAGGCGTGGGCGAATTTCAAGGTGTCGCCCGCTGGAAAATGAACCGCCCAGAGCCCCAGTCACCGCGATCCAATCTCCAGGTTGCGCGCCGGAACGTGTTGCATATTGATAACGCTCCACTCGCCCGGTCAGAGCAATTGAAATTATAGCCCCTTTCGAAGGAAGTCTGGCCGTTTCCCCGCCGACAATGGTAAAGTTTCCATAGGCCTTCATCGCCGCCCTCATGCCTGCATACCAACCCTGAACCTCTGAAACCGTTCGATCAGAGTCCACCGCCAGAGTGACGAGCGCATGGCCTGGCAAACCGCCCATCGCAGCCATGTCACTGATGACCCGGCACATGGCTTTCCATCCGACTTTCTCTGAATCGGTTCCGGGCAAGAAGTGGATGCCTTCGATCATGCAATCGGTCTTTAAGAGTTGCAGGGTTTTCGATTGTGGCCCGGGATCGATCACTGCACAGTCGTCTCCCGGCCCGACCAGCACCTCATTAACTGGGCAAAATTCGCCGATCAGGTCAGCAATTAGTTGGTCTTCTCCGATGTCTTTAACTCTCAGATCCATCGCTGGAAATCATTCTAATCCTCGGGTGGAGGAGAAATGTCCAATACCCTCCATTTGGATACTGTAAAGTGCCAGTTGCTGTGTTACATTAAACAGCACCACAGACTATGTTGCCACAAATCGAAAAACTCATTGTCATCCAGCACCGCGACAAAAACATCGTATCCCTGGAAAAGAAGATTGCAAATGTCCCACTGGCGGAAGCGGATATGCGAGATCGGGTCTCGAAACACAGGGTGGCCGTTGCCTCTGCCCTTTCCGCCGTTCCGGAGGTGGAAAAAGCGATCAAGAAACTTGAGTTGGATGTTCAGACTCGCCGGGGCACCATCGAAAAATTGAAGATCCAACAGTTCCAGACCAAGAAAAATGATGAATTTCAGACGATGGGAGCTGAAATCCTGCGTTATGAAGCCGAAGTGGGGCAGCTGGAAGATCAGGAAATGGCGCTGATGGAGAAGTCCGAAGAACTTCGGGAAGTTTTGGCGCAGGCCCGTGAGGAATTATCTGATTCCGAAGCCTTTGTGGAAACGGACATTGCCGTCCTTCACCAGAGCCGGGGAAGTTGGGAAAAAGAACTGGCCGAGGAAGTAAAGGCCCGCGGGAAAGTTGAAGCCCTGCTTGATGATGATTTGTTAACTGATTACCGAAGGATTTTTAGATCCAAAAATGGGAACGCGGTTGTTGGGCTGGTGGATAGTCAATGTTCTGGTTGTCACATGAAGGTTACGAAGTCCACCCAGATGAATGTGAAGGCCGAGCAGGAGTTAACTTTTTGCGAAAATTGTGGGCGGATTTTGTATTGGTGGACCGACAGTAGCGGAAAGAAGACATCTAACGAGTATTGATAGTTCCTAGAAAAGCGCCTGGCGAACGTCCCAAATAAAATCTTTCAACGGAATAAAGAAAGAGCCGCCATTTCCGTGTGTCTCAGATCAACAGTGACTTTTCCGCCTGCCACGATTCCTGAAACTACAAGCTCCTTGGATTTGGTGGAATCCGATTTGTCCCTTAGTTGAAGAGAGTATTTGTATGAGCCACGATCCAAGTTCGGAGTGACGATTTCAATTTTGTCGTAGGCATTTGTTTTTAAAAGGGTTCCCTGAACATATAGGTCGCAAGGTTTAGATGGAAGCAGTATGACAATTGTGCAGGTTGACGATACAATTTGGGGAGGCTGAGTATTGATTCTAGATTGGTATGGTGTGTAAATTGAACTGTAGGAGCCAAACTGACCCGGACCGCAATTTGTTCACCTCCCTTGACCATGTGAGGTCTCAGAACCAATAAGAACCATTATAATAGTTACTATCCACGATTTCATTTTTGGCATAATTATAAAAATTGTGGTGGAAGTCAATAAAGATATTCTTAAAATTTTATTGGTGCGACAAGTCATCGTGCTGCTGGCCATGGGGCATATTTTTTGGTAGGGTCAATTCGATGTCTATCGTTGTTCAAAAGTATGGTGGAAGTTCGGTGGCGACACCGGAGAAACTCAAGGAAGTTGCCCGGCGAGTGATCAAGACGCGGGATGCGGGGCATTCCGTAGTTGTTGTGGTGTCAGCCATGGCGGATACTACGGATGATTTGTTGGCTTTGGCCAATCAAGTCAGTCAGTCGCCGGAGCGCCGGGAGTTGGACATGTTACTTTCCACTGGTGAGCGCATTTCCATGGCCCTGCTTTCCATGGCGATCAAGGATCTGGGTGCCCATGCAATTAGCTTTACTGGTTCACAAGCCGGAATTTTGACAAACGACCGCCATGTTGATGCCCGGATCATCGAAGTCCGACCGATCAGAGTTCAAGACGAGTTGGCGAGAGGGAATATTGTGATTGTAGCGGGTTATCAGGGAATGTCCTATCGGCGGGAAATTACCACGCTTGGCCGTGGCGGAAGTGACACCACGGCTGTGGCTCTGGCTGCTGCCCTCAATGCTGAGTGGTGTGAAATTTGTTCCGATGTGGATGGCGTCTACACTTCGGATCCCAGGGTGGTCAAAGCAGCTCGGCGCATCCCTGAACTCAGTTACGAAGAAACCCGAGAACTCGCGGAAAATGGTGCCAAAGTCCTGAATGCACAGGCTGTGGAATTTGCCGAAGCCAGTCAAATCGCGCTTTATGCACGGGCAACCGCCGGACCAATCCCAGGGGAAGATCCCACTCTGGACGGAACGGTGGTCAGGAGATTGCCACCTCGGGAGCCTGGCTCTATCGTCGGAATTGCAAGTCAAACGATGGTCTATCTAATTTGTGGAACGGTGGTGGCACTGGATGATTTGTGGCAAATTCTTGAAAAATTCGGTGTCGCTCCTGATGTGACAAAATGCCAATATCGGGAGGATGGTTGTTGGAAGATTGCCCTGACTTTATCGAGCGAAAACCTCCACCAGCTTTCCGATTTTCAGCAAGGTCTGGAAGAGCGGTTGGGAGGCCGCGTGTCTCTATTAAGTAATTATGGCACAGTTAGTGCCATTGGATCAGGAATCACCCTGAATCCTGCCAATCTGGCACGGGGGTGTGCCCGGCTCGCAGCGGATTCAGTGCTGGAAATAGCCACAACACCACGCAGGATCACTTGGACTCTGCCAACCGAATTGGTCCCTGAGGCGACTCGCAAACTCCATGCCGAATATCTGGAATAAAGCAGTTGGAGGCCAACAAGCCTAATTGACAATTTTGAACAGTCTGGCATCTTCGATTTCACATAATGATTCTAGAGATTGTAAACTATCCCGATCCGGTCTTGCGACAGACTGGGAAGCGAGTTGAAAAGGTGACCAAAGAGATTCTTGAGCTGGCTGATAACATGTTGGAAACCATGTATGAAGCCCGTGGAGTCGGCCTTGCGGCGCAGCAGGTTGGCCACGCCCTGCAAATGGCGGTGGTGGATGTGTCTCATGATGAAGATTGCATCTCCTATTGCCGCGTAAATGGTCAGGATACGGCGCTGGAGGACATTTGCCCCCTGGTTTTCATTAATCCGAAAATCGAGCCTCTGGGTGAAAAGGTGACCGAATCCGAAGGTTGTCTTTCTTTCCCTGATCTCAGGTCGGATATCACGAGGCGCGCAGAAGTGATCGCCCAGGTGGAGACGCTTGATGGGAAGAGTCTAACTATTGAAACGGACGGATTATTTGCTCGCGCCATCCAGCACGAGGTTGACCATTTATTTGGAAAGCTATTCATCGACCGGATGTCGAGCGCTAGAAAACTGGCGATCCGAAAGCGGTTAAGGGAAATGCAGGCAAAAGCCTGAGGTGCGCCCCACCCGGTTTAAGCGGGTTGGGAGGGGAGTCGGATTGTCGAGAGGCTTTGATGAAACAATATTTTATTCTATTTTTGAAAGGTGCGGCCATGGGCGCTGCCAACGTGATCCCCGGGGTTTCTGGAGGGACTGTGGCTTTTGTTACCGGAATTTATGAGCGCCTCATCAACGCAATCAAATCTTGCGATCTCACCGCTTTACAGCTTTTGGCAAAGGGCAAAATCAGGGAGGTCTCTCAGCGAATTGATTTTTGGTTCCTTCTCTGTCTGGGGTCCGGAGTATCATTCAGTATTGTGACCTTCGCCAAGTTGTTGCAATACCTTTTCAAGCACCAACCTGTGCACGTTTACGCGTTTTTCTTCGGATTGATTGTTGCGTCCATTTATTTTGTCGGCAAGAAAGTAAAGAACTGGGGGGCATCTCCCGTGGGCGGATTTTTGATCGGATTGGCCGTGGCGGTTGGAGTGGCGTTAATGACTCCCGCGAAGGAGAATACTGATTTTTTCTATTTGGTACTTTGCGGAGTGGTGGCGATGGCAAGCATGATCATCCCGGGAATCTCGGGATCCTTCGTGCTTTTGTTGATGGGGAATTATTCACTGGTGATGATCGATTCGGTGGTGAAACTCTCCAGTGGTGACTTGAGCGTCTTGAGGGTTCTGATTCCGGTAGGAGTCGGTGCAGTTATCGGGCTGGTGGTATTAAGTCATTTGCTTGCCTGGATTTTCAAACGATACCACGATACGGCGGTAGCCTTGATGACCGGGTTTGTTGCCGGCTCCCTGCTAATCATTTGGCCGTGGAAACATGAAGAAACTCAGGCTTTTGTTAAGGCTGGCGAAACAAAACTGAAGGTGATCGGATATGAGTGGTTTTTTCCCGACTTTTCACCCGTTACCTTCGCTGCCCTTGGAGTCATGTTGACAGGAGTGGCCCTGGTCTGGATTTTGGAGCGGTGTGGATCTACGGTTGGGGAGTTCTAAAAGAAGTTTTACCTGATTTTTTCCAGAATGTATCGGAAAAGTAGTGGGCAGCGACTTTGTCTGGCGAGTCATTCTGAAAATAGAGACACTCACGATCAAACAATTGTTCAGGGCGGTAGAAAGGTGAGGCGTCTTTCACTGGAACCAGATCAGCCAGGGTGGGATTATCCTGAATGGTCGATTCGATAACGAACTCTTCGCCATCGATTTTCGTAACCACCCAGGCGTGCTGACCAATGTTGCCATTCCACCCAATCGCAACTCGTGCTTCTATACCTGCTGTAATCAGCGCATCAACCATCAGAATCGAGGTGTCTTCACAGTCTCCCATTTTTTGCTGCCAGGTTTCGTCGGAAGTCTTCCAAACTTCTGATTCGTTAAAGTCCGAAAGGTCGTGCTCGTAGGAACAGCGGCAAGCCAAGAGTTTCCAAATTTCCATGACCTTGTCTTTGGTGGTGGTTCCGTGAAGGTTGCTTAATTCGGGAATATTGAAGCCAGTCAGAAATTCATTGGCCCGTTTCATGGCACCGCTGGAATCGGCCGCCAGCACATCGTATGGGCGTTCACAATCCGGGCAACTCAGGATCAGGGTTTTATTTTTGCGATCAAGATCCAGAGCATGAACACCGTTGCAGTGCGGACACTTGTTAAAGAAGCGTCCCCCGCCTTGGTTGGCTGCATCAACCGAAAACTCTGGAATGCGGCGGGACAGCACGCTTAAGGCAATGAGTCGCTTATCCTGTTTTACAACGGAAGTGCTCATTTCCTGAAATTCTGGATGGGCTAATTCATCCCATGCCTTGAGTTGGGTTAGTAAATCCGCCCGCGAAATGGCAGAAACCAGATTTGCCGCCAGATATTGAGCGCCAGGGAATTGAGATTGCAGCGAATCAAACACAGAATTGAGTTCAATGTTTTCCGCGGAGGTATTCGACTCCAACAAATGATCGACAAAGGCTTCGATCTCCAAGTCGGCTTTAAGAGGTTCGATTACAAATTGATTCCTCATGGTGTTAGTCACCATGAGGAAATCTTCACGAAAATCTCCTTTGAAACTAAGATCCACATCGGGGAGTTGTCTGAAAAGATCCAGCGGATTGCCACCCCAGGTGCCCGGACCGGACAACCCCAGAGCTGAAGCGACCAGAATACCGGCGGCTCCTAACATGATGATAGGTCTTAACATGATTGTGTTTATGTTTCTATGGAAATTATAGATCCGAAAATAATCCGGCGCTACAAAATATTATTAAATGTGGAAGAATTGTCATAAAGACAATCAATTCACAAAGGCAAAAATTACCGTTTCCAGAAACGAACCACGGGGTGGGTTTCTTCGGAAATTTTTTCAAAACCCTGGGAAAGAAGGCGTTTTTCGATGTCTGGCAGATGGGCGGCACCCCAAGGGATGTAAATTTCATCCACATCGAGCTTACTGGTTTCTTCAATAAATTTCATCAGACGGTTGTTGCGGAACTTGATGAGTCCTTCCACCATGAGATCTTCCAAGTCGGGACCTTCAATTCCCTCCGGGCCTTTGATGACGTCAGCCAGGTTGTTTGAATTGAGTGTTTCCAGAATCGAGGTCAATAATTTTTGGTGTTTGTCTGGCAACTCCGAAACATCAATATCCGCATTCAAAAAGGCGATGCCACGTTCTCTCAAAACCCGGTTGTGGGCCGCCACCTGACTCGGGGATAGTGGCGATTCACCTGAGTTTTGGACTTCGAGACCCAACTTTCGAGCCCACTTTCCATAGGTTTGGCCCGATTTGAAATCAGCAGGTAGGATTTGATTTTTGTCCGAAACCCCTTCGGTAAGGATCACCCTTTTTCCCTCGAACTCTTCGCGCATTCTTTGATCCAGAGTGGAGAAGAACTCAGCGTCCCCGATGTGCATCATGCCGATGAGAAAGACCTTTTTCCCGTCCCTCATGAAGACCCTCTCCAACAGTGAAATCGAATTGAGAGAGAACCTGGTATAATCACCCAGAAAGTTCTTGGCGCTGGCGACGAAACCAGTGATCCCAATGGGAATCGAGGCAACAGCCATCGCGATACCAAAGCAAAAAACGATTGAGCTGTGTTTGAATTGAAACCAGCGGCGCTGTTCCAGTTTCAAGAAGCTGAACAGCGAACCCAGAAAGTAGATGCCGGTGACAAGTGCCAGCGAGCCGGACACAATCATGCAGGCAAGGTTGTTTGGCATCCATAGATTTAGGGGGAAACCGATGGCGACACGGGACATGGCGAGGAAGAGGCAGGGAAAGAGGATTCGCTTTGGGAAGATTGAAACAAAATGGGCCAGCGAAAACCAAAGGATCAAGAAGAGAAATAGCCAGACCATCCCGCCCGAATTCATTGAAAACAGTATCTCACCGGGATAACGAAAGTCATCAATCGACATCCACAAGCTCGACAAAAAAAGGGCCAGTGAGGCCAGAACATTCCAAGCGGTTTTCCAGGGATTCATGGTGATAGACTAACGCAATTTTTTTTGATGCCGATAGTATGACACTTTCGGCGAAGAGACATTCAATGATTATTCCTAAAAAAGCTTCAATGTGTTTGAGATTCTGGAATGTGGTGAGGACAAACTAAAACACTTTTTTGAATAAAGTGAAAAGTTGCTCCACCAAACCGTTCGGTTAGAATCAGAATCATGCTTTCCTGGTTTCAAAACAACCAATTTCCCCTCTACCTCGCCCCTATGGCTGGGGTCACCGATCTTGTGTTTCGGCGGATTTGCAAGGAACTTGGGGCTGATGTTATGGTGACAGAGTTTGTCTCGGCAGAGGGAATCATCCAGGCCGACGAGCGCACCCGCAAATACACGGAATTTGATGACCCACAGCGTCCCGTCGGAATCCAGCTCTTCGGGGCTGATGGTGCGCGGATGGCTGAAGCGGCTCGAAAAATCATCGATTGGAAGCAGCCGGAGTTTATTGACATCAATTTTGGTTGTCCGGCAAAAAAGGTTGTTTCTAAAAATGGAGGTTCCTCTCTTTTGAGAGATTGTCCGGTTTTGGCAGATGTTGCCAAAAAAATTGTCAAAGGAGTCCGAGTTCCCGTCACTGCCAAGATCCGGATAGGTTGGGATTCTGACTCGATTAACGCACCTCATATTTGTCAAATCCTCGAAGACGTTGGCATTCAGGCAATCGCTATCCATGGCCGAACCCGCGCCCAGGCTTATTCGGGAGATGCTGATTGGGAGGTGATTGATCATTGTGCACGAATCGTTAATATTCCAGTGATTGGCAACGGCGATATCACTTCTGGATTGGATGTGGAAAAACGCCGCGATACTACCGCCGTCAAGGGAGTGATGATCGGGAGGGCGGCCATGCAATACCCTTGGGTTTTTCGCGAGGCCAAACATTTTCTAAAAACCGGGCGACATCTCCCCAAAGCGAGTCTTCAGGATCGTTGGGATCTCATGATTCGCCACACCGAGATGTCGCTGGAATGGGGGAAATTTCCCACCGAAAAGTTCACCCTGATGGGTCTCCGCTCCCGTTACATGGCCTATTCACGGGGGATGCCAGGGGGTAAAGTGCTCAGGGGCAGTCTCTCCACCGTGGAATCACTCAATCAACTCAAGGATATTGCCGGAGAATACTTGGAAAGTCGCGCAAAACATGAAGCATCACATGCCGCGTGATTTTGCATCATTTCCATCCTTTTAAACTGGCCAGCAAAAGGTGTCCGGCATTGGCTGCTTCACTGACAGGCAATGAAATTTGACCAGTCCGGGGTGGGGCGTTTAGATCAGCCTCGGAAAAAACAGTGGTGCTCAGATGCATGGTCTGGCCGTCCGGTGAGATTTCAGTGGTGATGCCGACAGGGGTTTGGCATCCCGCCTTAAGTACCTCCAGAAATGAACGTTCAGCGGTGATTTGGGCAAATGTAGAGGCATGATTGATTTGAGCCATTGCATCTCTGGCGGTGTTATTTTCCCTGAGTATTTCCATGGCCACTGCGCCCTGACTCGCCGCTGGTTGGAAGAGGGAGAGCGGCAATTCGGATGTAAAAACCTCGGTTCCATCAAAATTAATGACGGGATTTTGCGGTTCGTAATACCCCAGCCTTTCGATTCCAGCCCGGGCAAGAATGATCCCGTCCCACCCTGGGTTTTCGATTAGTTTGTGAATTCGAGTCGGCACATTGCCGCGAATATCGACGATGTTGATCCCTGGGAACACCCATTTTAACTGCGCCGCCCGACGCACTGAACTGGTGGCAATGGTCTTTCCGCCAAAGGGGTTATCCGAAACGGTACCCTGTTGAGTCGGTGACTGTACCCTGTTGAATCGCTGACTGTACCCTGTTATGCCGCTGATTGTACCCTGTTGGGTCGACAAAATGACGTCTGCTATTGGGGCTCTTTCCAGGGTGGCACAGATTTCAAAAGCCAGGCCTAACTCGGTGGGGACGTCTTTTAGACTGTGAACCGCAAAATCAATCTCTTTCGCGAGAAGGGCTTCTTCCAGTTCTTTGGTGAAAATGCCCTTGTCATGTACGCCTTCGATTTTGGCGCTGAACTCGCTGAGTTTTAAATCTGGGCGTTTGTCTCCGATGGTTTTGATGACTTTTATCTCGCAGGCAATCTGGCATTTGGCGAGGGCGTCTCGCACCATACGAGCTTGTGTGAGAGCCAGATCACTTCCCCGAGTTCCTAATATCAGTGGTGTGTTGTTCATGGGTCGGTAATCGGGCTGGTGCCATTATGGGGAGTAAAATTGTGGGAACTTGGGTTGGAAGGATCCTGAATGGCTCCAATGCCTTTGGCCGCCAAATAGTCTAAAATGAGGTTGCGACAGAAAATAATTTGCTCTTCCCGCCGGTTTTTCCCTTCTTCGGCGATGGTGGTGAGCTGGTCGATGTTGTATAGGAATGCATTATCGATTTTTCGGATGTCATCCTCGATATCTCTAGGCACCGCAATGTCGATCAGTAAAAGATCGCGGCCGCGGCGGTGTTTCATGATTTTCCTGATGGCATCTGTCTTAATGATGGGGTGGGGGGCAGAGGTTGAGCTGATCAGAATATCCACCTGGGAAAGTGAGTTTTCCCAGTCATCAAATCGCAGGGCCTTGCCTTTGAGAATGGCAGCCAACTCCTCGGCTTTATCGAAGCTGCGGTTTGAAACGATGATTCCACTGGCACCGCGGGAGACTAGGCTTTGTGCGGTAATCCGGCTCATTTCGCCGGCTCCGATGATCATGACCTGGCAGCCATTGAGATTCCCGAAAATCTTTTCGGCCAGATCAACGGCGACCGAGCCGATGGAGGTTGAGCCGTGTTGAATTTTCGAATTTGAGCGGACCAGTTTCCCAATCAAGAAGGATTGTTGAAAGAGTTTGTTCATTCTCTTTCCGGTTGTTCCGGCCTGATGGGCTGAAGCGTAGGCTTTTTTAACTTGTCCAAAGATTTCGGTTTCACCCAGAACCATGGAATCGAGACCGCTCGATACTTCAAAGAGATGGTGGGCGGCCCTTTCGGAATCGTAGTGATAGAAATCAATGGGGTGACCTTTGACATCAAAATGATCAACCAGAAATGCCGTCAGTGAGTTCATGGCTGATGACGGGAGATCAGCGGCTCCGTAGATTTCCACCCGGTTGCAGGTTGAGAGTATCACGGTTTCAGTGACTCCCTCCACCTTGAGAATGGCGTGCAGACTTTCCGGGAGGTGTTTTTCGGAAAAAGCCAGTCTCTCCCGGATTTCCACCGGGGCGGTCTTGTGATTGACTCCTAAACAAAAAATCGGCACGAGGTTTGAAAATTAAATGGCGCAAAGAGTAATCAGGGAGAACCCGAATGCAATGAGAGATGAAAGGGATAGCCATTTTGCGGAAGGTCGATTGACAAGATGAAATGCCAAAATGGCGGTGTAAACAAACCAGACGCCACCCAGTAAACCGAGGTGAAGGGCGGTGGGAGCTTTTTTCATGAAAAACGCGGCAATTACTCCGATTGTCAACAAAAGGAGGCCAATCGCGAGTAGCTGGATCAGGGCATCCGCCAGGTAGCGGATTGGAGGGAGGTTAAAAGACAGGAATCCCGGGTGGCCGCTCTTGAGTTGCCGGTTTTGGATCAAGTACATGGCCCCGGATATGGCGGCTAGGGCAAATGCTCCATAGGCGAGAAGGGACATGGCGGCATGCATTTCCAGCCAATGATCCATTTTTTCAATCGGTCGGGCAATCGCGGGATTTCGAACCGTTAAAATTAGGGCGAAAAGATGCAGTATTGCCAAAATTGGTGCAGTAAATGCCCCCACCAGGGAGAGGCGAAACGCCCTGCCAAGGGCAAAGTACATAATCGCCAGGCTCCAGGCGATAAAGACCAGCATCTCGGCCCCGTCGGTAATCGGGCAGCGCCCGTGAAGTTGCCCCCTCAGGTAAAGAAAGCTGCATTGAACTAGAAAGCCCAGTCCGATCAGGAAAAGATTGGTGTAACCGGGGTGATATGTCCCCGCGAGCAGTTTTACCGCAGTGAAGATGAATCCACCGAGAAAAAGCAGGGTGGAGATGATTAGAAGGGTAAAATCCATTGTCTGAGGGTCTGAGTTTACACGGCGCACGGGCGGAATTCAACGAAGGGTTCTCTTTATGTTCCTTTGCCGGGGCATCGAACTGCGTATTCGAAACAAGGGCAGAAAAAATCCAAATTATATCGCGCGATATTAAATTTCAGCAAGGTTGGCATGCTCTGTGCTTTAGAGCTTTTGCGTAAATTAATGTAAAGGGGGCCACCCTGAACTACCTAACATAAAAAGAAAAATATGACTAAAATGAAAACGTATAACAAATGGTTGGTTGCCGGAGGGTGCTCTTTGCTGGCACTCACTGGGATAGCTGCTGCACAGGATGCTGTGACGGCGGAAACTGCGACAGCTGCTGCGGCTGATGCAAAATTTACAGTAAATAATCTGTGGATTCTGCTGTCGGCGGCTCTTGTATTTATTATGCACCTGGGGTTTTCGACCCTCGAATCAGGTTTAGCGCAGAAGAAGAACTGTGTGAATATTCTGTTTAAGAATGTTTTTATCGTAACGACGGGAATTCTCACCTATTATCTATGGGGGTTCAAGGCTCACTATCCCGGTCCTTCATCGTTCACTGAGGGGGCTGAGGCGGCTTGGAACGGCTTGTTTGCGATGGGGGGGATTGCTGCTCCTGGTAGCGATGCGGATCAGACCAGTGCCTACGGAAACTACACCTATTGGACTGATTTTATCTTCCAGGCGATGTTTGCGGCAACCGCTGCCACCATCGTTTCAGGGGCCGTGGCGGAGCGCGTTAAGCTGGGCAAATTCATGATTTACGCTCTGTTGCTGGTCGGATTTGCTTACCCGCTGGCTGGTTCTTGGCATTGGGGAAAAGGAATTCTCACCAGTTTCGGTTTCTATGATTTTGCGGGTTCTACCATGGTTCACGCCTTTGGAGGGTTTTCTGCTCTGGCTTGTTGTATTTTACTCGGAGCCAGAAAAGGGAAATACACGGAACATGGGATTAAGCCGATTCTTGGTCACAGTATGCCTCTCGCTGCCATTGGTGTGTTTATGTTGTGGTTGGGTTGGTATGGATTTAACGGCGGTTCGGTGCTGAGCGCAGATCCCGCTGCTGTTTCCTTGGTATTTGTTACGACAACTCTCGCTGCTTGCGGCGGTTGTGTTGCTTCGATGATCGTTTCAAAGCTTGTTCTTCGTAAGCCTGACCTTTCAATGGCTCTCAACGGAATTCTCGCTGGGCTCGTCGGGATCACTGCGGGTCCTGACCAGATTCCTCCTCTTATGTCGATAGTTGTTGGTGCTATTGCTGGTGTAATCGTGGTTTTCTCCATCTTGTTCTTCGACAAGATCCGCGTGGATGATCCGGTTGGTGCCGTTTCAGTTCACGGCATGTGTGGGGTATGGGGCACACTTGCGGTTCCAATTTTTTCATCAAACAAGGACATCACCATTATGGGGCAGTTGACTGGTATCGGAATGGTTGTTGCCTTTGCGTTCGTTTTCTCATTTGTGGTTTTCCTAATCCTCAAAATATTGGGTGGAGTCAGAGTTAGCGAAGAGGAGGAGGCTGAAGGCTTGGATGTCGCCGAACACGGAGCGCCTGCTTACTCGTTTGATTAGAAATTTCTCAACTTCAGTGTTTCAGTAGTAGTCGAGTGGGTGGTAGAGTCGAAGGGCTCTGCCACTCACTTTTTTTGTGCATCTGTTTGGGAACTGGCTTGATAGGTGGTTAGTTTCGGGGCAACCTGAATGCTGTGTCGGACGAAGTTCAAGCGAGGCTGAGGAAGCAAATGCAGGATGTGCCTCATAAACCGGGTGTATACATTCACAAAGATCGTTTGGGAGTGGTTATCTATGTTGGGAAGGCGAAAGATCTTCGAAAGCGGCTTGCTTCATATTTCACACCATCTCGTCAGCAACTGGCGGAACACAAAACCCGTGCATTGATTCGGAGCATTTGGGATTTTGAATATCACGAAGTCCGGAACGAGCAGGAGGCGCTCCTGCTGGAGGGGAAATTAATCAAAGAGTATCGCCCGAAGTACAACAGTGCCTTCCGGGATGATAAGCGATTTTTGTTGGTCAAGATACATATGGATGATCCCTGGCCAAAGTTTCAGTTAACTCGCTTAAAGAAAGAAGATGGTTCCGTGTATTTTGGTCCTTTTGCTCATTCTGGAGCACTCCGGCGAACTATTGCCTGGATAAACCGGGAATTTGGTCTTCGCAGTTGCCGACCCCAAAAGCCGGGCGAGATGGAGTATCAGCATTGCCACGACGATGTGATCAAGAATTGTTGTGCTCCTTGTATCGGAAGAATTACCAGAGAGAGTTATCTTGCGAAAGTGATGCAGGCTTCGGAGTTTTTGAAAGGTCATTCCAAAGATTTGATTCGATCAGTGGAGGAGGAGATGATGGAAGCTGCCGGACAGCTTGATTTTGAAAGGGCCGCAGAGCTGCGAGACATGATCGATAATATCAAGAAAACATTAAAACCGACTCGGCAGTTCAAAAAAAGGGGCGTTCCAGGCAAGGCGTTGAACCCCGAAGATGATATCGCAGAGTTAAAAGAGTATTTGGGGCTGGAACGGGTTCCGGTGGTGATGGAGTGCTTTGATATTTCTAATATTTCAGATAATCATATCGTAGCGTCAATGGTACGCTTTAAAAACGGTGTCCCGGACAACAGCAATTACCGCAGATATCGAATCAAGACTGTAAAGGGACAGGATGATTTTGCCAGCATGGCCGAAGTGGTGCGGCGGAGGTATTCCAGAATTTTGTTGGAAGCCCGGGAAAGAGTTGGCGCTGATCAGGCTGATATGACCCAGGAAAATCCGATGGAGACAATGAGACGAATAGAGGCAGAGTCAGAAGCTCAGAATCAGGGCCGAGCTTTTGTCCGCCTTCCTGATGTGGTGATTGTAGACGGAGGTAAAGGGCAACTAAGTTCCGCAGTGAAGGAGTTGCAAAGGTTGGGACTACAAGATCTACCGATCTTTGGGCTGGCCAAACAGCAGGAGGAGATTTTCCGATACGGTGTATTTGATCCAATTGTAATTCCTCATGAAACGGGGGCTTTGAAACTTTTGCAGCGTCTTCGCGACGAGGCACATCGGTTTGCAAATGGCTATCACCAACTTTTGATGAAAAAGCGGATTGAGGAAAGCATCCTTGATGATTGTCCTGGGATCAGTCGAGGCAGAAAAGAGAGGCTGCTGCAAAAATTTGGTTCCGTGTCGAGATTGCGCAAGGCTGAGCCTCACGTCATAGCATCAATTCCGGGTATTAATTTGAGGTTGGCCGAAGAAATTTCACATTTCTTGAAAACTCACGCTTGAAAGCGATGTATTTCAAGGTGCCTGAGTCGAATTTAGTGTTAAGATTTAAACCTATCCTAGAATGAGAATTGATTTCAGTAACAGCAATATGGTTTATAAGGCGTCGATTTTTCTTGCCATATTCGGAATGGCCGGAAGCTTGGCTGAAGCCCAGAGTATTTTCCGGGATAGGAGGGATCTGGATCCGATAATTCCAACCGTTGTGCCTCCAGAAGGCCCTGACATCCCTGGGGAAATGATTTCAGAAGAGGAACCGGTGGATGTGGCTCCTATTGCTGGGGTAGTGGATGAAATGGGGGATGAAGTTTCCAAAGCTGCTCCTGTTCCAATTGTTGCTTTGCCAGTGGAGTCAGAGGAGGCGAAGAAGGAAGAAGCTTTGAATCGAGAGCGGGATCAGTCCGCAAATATCAGTTCACCTGGGGTCGTGGCATTGATTCGGGAGGCAGGAAAATTGGAGGCCCTGAAGACCGTTGCTGTGGTGGAAGGTTCGGACGGTGGGGTTAAGAAATCCTGGTCTAGTGCCCCGGGCACCAAAACGGTGGAGGAATCGATGGCAGCGAAGCTTGCTTCGACTTTTAACACTCAGGAAAACGCACGTACTTTCACATTCAGCATTCCAGCTCCTCGAGGCCAGATCTTGGACCGCAATGGAAAGCCGCTGGCTCAAAATAAAGTGGTGAATTATGCGGCGATAGAATTCCCAAATTGGGGGGATGACGCCAATGAGGGAGGAATCTTGAAATTCGCAGCAGATCGAATCAATCATGTTAACGTTTTGTTGGGAACAAATTGGGATCTGGCGCCGAAGTTGGTGCAGGATCACTACCTCAACAGGCGATGGATGCCGTTATTGTTCTCCGGAGAATTGACGCAAAGAGAAAGTGAAAAACTCGGAAAGGCACAGGTTGGCGGTTTGCAATTGATTCCAGTTTACCTGCGTCACTACCCCAACGAGTTTTTATTATCTCATGTGATTGGTTACGTGGGGAAGCGGCCACCTCGGTCTGTTGCGCTTATTGCTCCTGATGAACCAATTTGGGGGGCCGCCATTGGGGTTCAGGGTTTGGAGCTTTCATTCGACAAACAGCTAACTGGGACTCCAGGACGAATTAGTCAGTTATGGGATGGAAAAGGAAATAAGATTCGCGAGGACACACTAGCCGTTCCCCGGCCCGGCAGCAATGTCATTGTGACAATCGACATTGATATGCAAAGGATTGCGGAAGGCCTACTCAAACAGATGACTCATCGTGGTGCCTTGGTTGTTATGAATGTCAATAATGGTGATGTGATGACAATGGCCAGTTATCCTCAGTTTAATCCCAACGATTTTATCCCCTCGATCTCCCAGGAAAAATACACAAAACTTCTGGAAGACAAAGAAAAACCGCTTTTTCCACGGGCCTTCCAGGCCAGTTATCCTCCGGCATCTACCTATAAGGTGTCTTCAGCATTAGCCTTTTTGGAGAGTGGATACATTTCTACGTCTGAGACCTATCCGTGCCCCAGTTCATGGGCGGTCGGGAATCTGACCATGAGAAACTGGAACTCTGATGCTGAAGGTGACATGAATGTCGTATCTGCGCTGGCCCGTTCCTGCAATACTTGGTTCTATGAAATCGCCGTCAATGTGGGGGCTGATGCAATGAGTTCAATGGCAAACCGCCTGGGACTGGGTGAGAAGACCGGGCTACCGCTGACAGAGAACGCAGGATTTATTCCCAATAACCGGTATTGGTTGGACAAATATGGCTATCAACTCTCCGATGGGGATGAGGCGAACACAAGTATTGGTCAGGGGCGGGTGAAGACGACGCCAATTCAAGTGGCCCGAATGATGGCGGCGATCGCCAACCAGGAAACAGTCTACAAAGCCAGGCTGGTGTCGCAGATTCAGGATGTAAACCACAATGTATTGGAGGCATTTCCAGTCGAAGTTCGCAACACACTTCAGGTCGGAAGTCATTCCCTGGCGGCGGTTCGTAAGGGGATGTACGCTGTGGTTAATGAGTCGTATGGAACTGGGAAAGCAGGGTTTCACCCAATTTCGGTGTGTGGGAAAACCGGAACTGGCCAGTGGATAACCTCCGAGAATCGAAACATTGCGTGGTTTGCCGGTTATTTTCCGGTAAATAACCCAGTATATTCCTTCGCTGTGGTTTATGAAGGCCAGCCAGGTGAAGTTGTTAGTGGTGGGAAAAAGGCAGCACCTATAATAAGTGCTTTTCTGAACCAATATTTGACTCCAGAAAGAATGGCCGAAGTGAGAAGGATGTCAGGGGAGCTTGGAGGAGATTATAATCCGACTACCCCGGAAATCAGTGATGGATTAGATTTTCTTTCACCCAATGAGCCGGAGTCTATTTTTAGAAATCCAGCCGGTGGTCCTACAAGTTCAACGCCTGTTGATGCTACTGTGGCTCCTGTGCCTGTAGCGACCCCTACGCCCCCCCCGGTTCCACGAAGAGAAACTATGTTTCAGAAGCTTTTTCGTGGTCGTCGCAACCAGTGATTCTGCAATGGGTTGTTGGAATTGTAATCCACTAAATGTCAGTTTTTATGAGCCGCTTGATTAGCTCGTCACGCTGTTTTGGGATGCCTCCTGTTAAGTGGTGATTTAAGGTTTGAGGCGGATCGTTTCCTTCAACTTCGATTCCGAGAAGCAAAAGAATTTGTTTTTCAAAATGCAAGATAGCCTTCAAATTAACCTCATTTTTGTCGAGAAATCCAAGGGCGCGGTTTAGAAGGTCATCGAATTCTGGAATTGGTGTTGCGGCTTCGGTGGCCTTTTCAATTAACTTTACAAAATAGGAAGCGGTCAGAGTTTGCTGATAGCTTCTTCGCAATCCAAGTCGGCTGTCGGTGATTGCGCTTTCCTTTAAGATATGGAGATCACTGCTGCGGGCGAGATGGATCTCAAGTTCGCAGCGAAAAAAAAGGTCCAACTTCCCGGCAAAGGGGCTTTTAAGCTGGCGGGCTCCTTTAGCGACCGTTTTAATAATTCCGGCATCACGGGTGCACCATTGCACGATGAGGCTGGATTCGGTTAGAGGAATTCGGCCAATGACAGTTCCTGAAGTTTTCAATATCACCATCTTACCTCGGGATTTTTGAGATTGATAAAAAAGATGGTTTCCCTTTTGATTTCGAAAGAAAAAATGGAACAGTCTCAACCAATGAACGTAGAGTTTGAAGAGATTGATGTTCCAACTTTAGCTGCCCGACTCATGGAGTTGCGGCGGTATCTTTGACGTTGATACGCTTTATTCCAAACTGTCTTCAATTGAAGACTTGTTGGTGTCGCCTGGTTTTTGGGACCAAAAAGATCTGGCTCAATCCACGATGAACGAGATGTCCCGGCTCAAGGGTATCCTTGCGCCGATAAATTCACTGGCATCGCGAATCGAAGACTTGGGTGTTTTGGTCCAGATGGCCCGGGAAGATGGCGATGCTTCGATATTCGGAGAAGTGGTCGCTGAGTGTGATGAAATCAAGTCTTTATTGGATAAGCTGGAATTAAAAACATTGCTTGGCGGACCACACGATTCAGAAGGTGCTTATCTCACGGTTCACGCCGGGGCAGGGGGGACGGAGGCTTGCGACTGGGCTCAAATGCTGGTTCGGATGTACCAGCGCTGGGGGCTGAAAGAGGGATTCAAAACCGAAGTAGTCGATTGGCAAGAAGGCGAGGAGTGCGGTATCCGTGGTGCCATGATCCGGTTTATAGGAGACAATGCCTACGGGTTACTTAATTGCGAACGTGGGGTGCATCGACTGGTTAGGATTTCTCCTTTTGACTCGCAATCACGGAGACACACCTCATTTGCAAGTGTTGAGCTTACTCCGGACCTTGCTGAAGAACCAGCCATTGAAATTAATGAGGTGGACCTTGATATTCAGACCACAAGAAGTGGAGGGAAAGGTGGGCAAAACGTTAACAAAGTGGAGACTGCCGTTCACCTCAAACACATCCCTTCAGGCATTCATATTCGTTGTTCGGTGGAGCGTAGTCAGTTGAAAAATCGACAAATGGCTATGCGAATCCTCAAGACCAAACTTCTTCAGTTGGAGGAGGACAAGAAACGCTCAGAAATGGAAAGGCAGTACGGGGAGAAGGGAGACATTAATTTTGGAAGCCAGATTCGTTCCTATGTCTTCCATCCTTATCAGTTGGTCAAGGACCATCGCACCGGATATGGCACAGGTAATATCGCTGCGGTTATGGATGGTGACCTGAATGGGTTCATAGAGGCTAAACTTCGGGGGCGAGTCGCGGGAGACAGTGATGAACTAGATGTGTAGTTAGGTCGGGGTGGGGTGGTTTCCGAAATCGACTCTTTTAATTAAGTCCATTGTAACCACAAATCTTTTAACATGGCGGTTCTGAGGAGGTAAAATTTTGAATGGAATGGAATTTAGACTTCCTAAATGGCGGGTTAGGTTTTAAGGTACAAGATTTCAGCCATGCCAAGAAGAGCTAGTTCAGGAGGAAATATGGGCCAAATGGTCGGGATTGCGGTTGCGATCATCGGTTTTTTTGTGATTGCTGGCCTATTGATCAAGTTGATCGCTGGAGATTTTATCAGTGGTGGGGTTGGCGGAGGAAAGAAAAACAGTGGCAATGCATCTCCA
>JBGSJM010000390.1:0-5837 GCA_041742015.1 Verrucomicrobiales bacterium
GGGGGTGGGTGTAGATTTTTTCTATTTGCTGGCGCTCACACCTGGCCATCAGGTTGTTTTCGATGGGGAGCATAATTTGACCATAGATTCTCAGGGCCGAGTCGGCGAATAGATCCAAGGTGTGGGTCACAGCGCCCTCGGTTGAGTTTTCGATGGGGACGACTCCGTAGTCGCACAAATTTCTTTCCACTTGATCGAAGACATCGGCAAATGAGGCTTGAGCCAGATACTCGACGCTGTGACCAAATTTATTGATCGCGGCCTGGTGGGTCCAGGTCCCGGCTGGTCCGAGATAGGCGATTTTGATATCGTCCTCCAAAGCCAGGGCGGCGGACATGATTTCCCGGTAGATCGCACGGATCGACTTTTCAGGAAGTCGCCCGCCCTTGCCTTTGGCGATGACGGAACGAAGCAGTTTTTCCTCGCGGTCGGGCGCATAGATTTCCAGATTATCCTTCTTTTTCACGACTCCGACTTCGTGGACGAAGTCGGCTCTTTCATTAAGGAGGCGAATCAAATCACTATCGATGCGATCGATTTCTTTGCGAAGTTCGTCGAGGTTCATAAGATATTAGTCTGGTTGATCGGGCCCGGCCTGTTTTTCCTCTGCGGCTGGTTCTTCAATCTCAGCGGTGGGCAGCTTTACATTGCGAAGTTCGCGGGAATTGGGGAGGGAATCGATATTATGCACTCCAAAGTGTTCGAGAAAGTGGCTGGTGGTTTTGTATAACATGGGCCGTCCCGGTAAATCGGCCCGACCAGCGGATTCGATCAAATTTCTTTCGATTAGTTTGGTGACCATGCCATCGCAGTTTACTCCGCGAATCGCCTCCATATCGGCTTTGGTAATGGGCTGCCGATAAGCAACCAGAGCCAGGGTTTCAAGAGCGGGCTGGCTGAGTTTTTCGGGCCGCATCTCGGGGAGGAGTGCCCGAATCCAGTTGGCCAACTCGGGTCGGGTCACGATTCGCCAGCCGGTCGGTCCCTGTTGGAGGATGGTGGGGCGCTGCTGGGACTCAAATTCGGTTTCCAGCTCCAAAATAATTCGGGTAACCTCAGCCTCGTTGGTGTTGCCTAGGGTTTCGGTCTCGGCTGGGCCTGCTTCCTCGGCCCCACGACGAATCGCCTTGGCGATTTCGGAGGACAAAATCGGGTCCGGGGCAGCGAAAATCATAGCCTCTACGATGTGTTTCAGGTCCATACAGGAACGATGCTAACTTACCCCAAATTCAGTTTAGGCAAGGCCAAGAATCATCCGGACTGAGTCAACCCGTAGTTGGGCATTGCCGAGGTACTCTTTCAAGGTGGCCATTTCCTCTCTGGCCAATTCGATCTCCAGGTCGCGAACGGGATGCCCCATTTCTTTGAGCCTTTCGAGGCGTTCGATCTCAGCCCCAAGCATGGCTTCCATTTTTTCGACGGCATCTTTGCGGAATCTTTCTGCGGATTCTTCGCATGTTTTCATGGCGACTTGGAGCAGGGGAGGAACTGTGGCCTTGAGTGCGTTGGCTTTTTCCCGCAGGAAAGAAGGGGGACCGGGGCGGGCTTCCGTGCGGATACGGTCAATGGTGAAATCACCACTCCGGCTCCGTCCTTTTTGATCAATGAGGGCGCGGATGGGCTGGGGGGGCATAAATCTCTCCGCGTGGTATTTTTGCGGAGCGATACATTCCAGGATGCTTACGGCCTCAATCATGAGGAGTTGCTCTCCGGCACCTTCGAGTTTAAAAAAGGAGGCATTGCCGTGGTCGGAAGAGAGGAGGCTGTCGATGGCCCCTGCCACCATGGGATGGTCGGAGGTAAGAAAAACCACTTCCTCGCGGGCGAGGGCTTGTTTTCGGTCGAAGGTCACACTCAATCCCTCGGCGGGCAGCCCAGGAAATGACTCGGCGGAAAAGAGATGCTCGGGGATGAGGTGATAGGAACGATCATTCAGATCCTCAACGGTGACTCCGAAGTGATCGCACAATTTAAGCACAAGATGCTCGAGGCGGCGGTCTTCATCGCGCGCTTCGATTTCCCTGGCCAGATAGCGGCCTCTTTCCTCATCGAAGGAGCTGAGTTCCAGCAGACGATCGCGCCCTTTTTCGAGCTGTTTGTCGATGCGTTTCTTGGTTTTGATGACTCGGTCAAGCAAGTTGGGAAGGGCCTCTTCGCGGGTTCCACAATCCGCCTTGAGCAGGGTTTCCAGCTCATCTTGGAACTTTTCATACAGAATGGCGGCTCCGTGGACGGTGTGCTCGAAGGCTCCGAGGCCTTTGTGGTAAAAGAGTGCGAGCATTTCATCGCCGGTACCCTCGATATAGGGGACGTGGATATTGATGTCGCCTGTCTGGCCGATCCGGTCCAATCGCCCGATTCTCTGCTCCAGCAGGCTTGGATCCGGCGGCAGATCAAAGAGGATCAGATGTCGGGCAAACTGGAAATTCCGGCCCTCGGAACCGATTTCTGAGCAAATTAAAATCCTGGCTCCGGTGAGAGATGTATCCGCGAACCAGGCGGCATTTTTATCTCTTTGCAGCAGAGTTAAATCCTCGTGAAACATGGCCGCAGTGGCGCTGATGCGATCGCGCAGGGCGTCTTCGATGGCGATGACCTCTTCCTTGGTATGGACAATAAGAAGTACTTTCTCTGGTTCGATTTGTTTCAGCAATTTGACAACCCAATCGACCTTGGTATTGAATATTTTAGACTCTGGAGCCTCGAGGGGGATGATGTGAGCGATTCGCTTCGGAAAATTATCCAATACCAGTCGGCGGTTTCGGAAAAGCACCCGGCCCGGACCGTGGAGATCGACCAGGGCGTTTTGGACCTCCAGTCGCTGGATGATGGTGTTGTCTTTTTCCAAATCTTTGGCGATTTTCTCTCCGAGTAAGTCCCGGACCATGTCGAAGTGTTCTGTTTCCAGGACAGTGTCGGTGCCGAGTCGGTCGGCGAGATCGGAAACAGTCTGATATTTTTCCGATTCCTTGACGAAAGCTTTTAAATCGGAAAAACGGTTTGGGTCCAACAGTTGCAGTCGGGCGAAATGGCCTTCGCGACCGAGTTGCTCCGGAGTCGCGGTGAGGAGCAGCAGCCCCGGGATGATTTGCCCGAGTGCAGATACCAGCTCGTATTCAGGACTGGAGCCCCCGTTTGACCACTGGAGGTGGTGGGCCTCATCGACAATGAGAAGATCCCACTCCCCGGCAAGAGCCTGGGCGGCCCGGTGACGATTTCCTGACAGCCAGGAGAGGGCACAAATCACATGTTGGTCATCGAAAAACGGATTGCACTCTTTTCCATCGCCACTTTGCGCGGCACCAGCTTCGATGGCGACGGCCCGCTCTTCATCAAAAATGGCAAAGGTCATCGCAAACCGGCGGTAGAGTTCTACAAACCATTGATTAACGAGGGTATCCGGCAGGAGTATGAGAATTCGCCGGGCCCGGCCGGTGAGATGGAGACGGTGCAGGATCAAACAGGCTTCGATCGTTTTCCCGAGTCCGACCTCATCAGCGAGGAGAACTCGTGGGGCGTAGCGTTTGGCGACTTCCTCGGCGATGTAGAGCTGATGGGGGATCAACGAAACCCGGCCCCCGAGGAGTCCGCGCACGTCACTGGAACGTGAATAGGCCCGATTCCGCAACCCGGACTGACGCAATGCCCAGAGGCGTCCATCATCACAGGAGCCGGAGAGCAGGCGTTGTTCCGGTCTTTGGTTGCTCATCGTGTCCGAGAGCTGGCTTTCAGGGATTTCCTCACCTTTGGGACCGACGTAAATGAAGATCTTTTGCTCGACCTTGACCGAATGGACCGGCATTCTTTTGCCTTCCGTGGTGATGATGGTGTCCCCGACTTCGAAAAATACCCGCCGCAGAGGAGCGTTTCGGGATGCGTAGGTAAGAGTCTGCTGGGCGGCCGGGTAATGGACCTGAACAGTCGAAAAATCCGTGGCAATAATTAAGCCGAGACCTAACTCCACTTGGGTCTCACTGAGCCACCTTTGCCCTGGAGCAAACTGAGATGGATCAACGGTGTCCGTTTGTTGGCGCGATGCTTTCATCGATAAATTCAGAAAAGGGTGGCCATTCTACTCTCACTCCCAAGATTCGCTAACGAGAAGAATGGACTTTTTCAAGTTCTGATTAACGATTCTGTGAGCGTTCTAAAAAACGGGTCTTGAATTCGTACCTCTATCAGCGGACAATCCCTAAAACATGAGAAAATTTTTCAAACCTATCTGGTTCGGCCTTTGGTCAATTCTGGCGATCTCGCAGTCGGCACATTCCCAGCAGGCTGCCGTGCCGGACGATGGGTATGAGGAAATGAAACTTTTCACCCGGGTGCTCGAAACCATCCGTGAAAAATATGTTGATTCTGACAAGGTCACTTATGAAAAATTGATCAATTCGGCGTTGGAAGGGATGCTGGCAGATCTCGATCCCCACTGTCAGTTCATGCAACCCACAGTTTTTAAGCAACTTCAACAAAATACGGACAGCACTTATCAAGGCATCGGAATCACGGTTTCATCCAAAAACGACCAACTTTCAGTCGTTACCGTCCGTGAAGATGGTCCCGCTGCCAGGGCTGGTTTGCTCGCTGGCGACCACATTCTAAAAGTCAACGATGTCCTGACCGAAGACGTGGGGCTGGCTGAGGCGGTGAATATGCTGCGTGGTCGACCTGGCGAGACGCTGAAATTAACGGTGCGCCGTCCTGCTACTGGTGAACTATTGGAAATGAACATGGTGCGCGAGGTGATCCGGGAGACTTCAGTCAAAGACATCATGATGTTGCCAAGTTCCTACGCTGGACCCCACAAGATCGGATACGCCCGCATTCTGCAATTCTCCGAGCCGAGTGCCAAGGAATTGGCTGACGGACTTGATAAACTTGAGCAGGAAGGCATGGAGGCATTTATCCTCGACCTGCGCAATAATCCCGGTGGACTGCTCCGCTCCGCTATCGACATCTGCGGTGAATTTGTCAAAGCCGGGACCGCCGTCCTCACCACCGAAGGCAAACCCGGCTCCGGGGAGATTCGCACTTATCGAACCTCAGCTGAACAAAAGCGTCGGGAAAGGGATTATCCTTTGGTGATAATTGTGAATCAATTTTCCGCGAGTGCTTCCGAGGTAGTTTCAGGTGCCCTTCAGGATTTGAAGCGCTGTGTGGTGGTGGGGGCCACCTCGTTTGGAAAAGGATCGGTACAAACCATACTCCCGATCGAGGGCTCCAATGGCAAGGCGATCCGTCTGACCACCGCGAAATACTACACCCCCAACCATATCACCATTCATGAAAACGGAGTCACTCCCAACATTCCGGTTCCATTAAGTCCAGGTGAGGAAATCGCTCTCATGAAGTGGTTTGACCGCGAAAACCTGAGCCCTGAAGCTAAAAAAGAAGCCGAAAAATTTGTCGACCCGCAAATTGGAAGAGCTGCGGATGCCCTGAAAGGAGTCTTGGTTTACTCCGCCCGGAACAAGCCCGCTCCAATCGCTGCGGAAACGGGGGAAGCTAAAAAGGAGTAGTTGGCTGGTGAATTTAAGATTTTGGAAGCTTCGTTCCGTGATCGAAAATCGTCAAGCCGTCGCACAAGGTGGTTACGGTCTGAATTCACTTACAACCCCATTGTAAGGGTTGATTTGGAGACAGAAATAGTTTTGAGGTAGCGCACCTGTCGCTGCGGCTCCCTCCCCCTGAACCAGAGTCAGATACCAAGTGTCTTTACTTTGCTGTCCTGATTTATTCGGCAAATCAGTGGAACCATCGGGTCGAAATCTAAATGCTACATATTTCGTATCAACGGTCCCTCCACCAAACCCTCTTGGAGCGGGATAGGTGCCTTC
>JBGSJM010000391.1:0-3011 GCA_041742015.1 Verrucomicrobiales bacterium
CATGAGAGCTGGCTTCGACCATGGTCGGATCTGGCGGGTCGTCCCCACAGGTAGCAAACTAGGGAAACCAACTTTCCCTACCGCATCCCCTGAGTGGGTCAAAGCCCTGGAAAGTGAAAATGGCTGGTATCGAATCCACGGCCAGCGGATTTTGATGGAGCGTAAGTTCTCCGAGGGAGTCGCCGGATTACTCGAAAACACCGTCTCCGGGGAGGCCTTTGTACATGCCTTCTGGCTTTTGCACGGCCAGGGTTTGCTGACTGAAAAGCAAATCCAGCTCGCGCTGAACCATGAGTCTCGCGAGGTGGTGGAAAACGCCCTTCAGATCATCAGTCCGGCGGACCATCGAGATACCCTGATCAAGCTGGCGAAAGCAAAACCTGATCGGGCTGCTTTTTATGCAATCCTGAAACTCGGCGATCTCGAAGACCCCGAAGTCACCCAGACCTTTACCGAGATCATTTGCAAGCCCCAGACCCAGAGCGATCCGTGGATGAGGAAGGCCATCCTCAGTGGCTCAAAAAATCGCGCCGGAGCGATTCTCGCCGAAGTTTTGAAGCGCCAGCCCGACACCGATGCCTTTCTCCAGGTGATTAAGGAGTTGGCCGAGGTGGTGGCGGCTAGGGGGGACATCCCCGAACTGGATCTGGTCCTGCGGTCTCTCCTGTTGGATGAGGCCCAAACCGCCGCCTGGAAGTTCTCACTCGCCCAGGGAATCGCCTCCGGCCTTCCGCGCAGTTCTTTGAAGCAGAGGAGTTTGAGCACATTGATCTCCGCCCCGCCGACAGAGTTGACACCGTATCGCAGTGCCCTTCAGGGGATCGTCGATCAGGCTAGTGAAACAGTCCTGAACCGCGCCAAAACACCCCGGGAAAGGCTGGCGGCCCTACCCCTCGCCACCCAGAAGGGGCCGGAGGCCGCCCTCCAAATCGCCGAGAAATTGATTGAACAAAGCGAACCGATTGGCATTCAAGAGGCCGCCTGCCAGGCTTTGAGCCGCTTTAACCGGAAAGCTGTCGCTGACTTTTTCTTCGCGCGTTGGGCGAATCTTGGCCCTACGCCCCGTCGGGTCGCCCTCGATCTCATCGCCACCAATCCGACGACCGCTCTTGATTTGATGAAAAAGATGAAAGCCGGCGAGATCCCGGCATCGATTATGCCGGCGATGCAGCGCTGGAGTTACGGGCGCTCTACCAATCCAGAATTAAAAGCCCTGGCGATGGATCTTTTCGGAAAAACCGACCCGAACCGGGGCAAAGTCATTGCTGACTATCAGAGTGGTATTTCCCAACTGACTGGCAATTCCAAATCTGGCAAGGTGGTCTTCGAAAAAGCGGCCTGCGTCACCTGCCATCGCAAGTCTGACATCGGCGTGGATGTCGGTCCGCCTCTCGCAGATGTCAAAATCAAGCCAACCGAGGCTCTCTTGACTGACATTCTCGATCCTAATCGTGCCGTTGAAGAGCGGTGGTCGGCGTATCAGATCGAGACCAAAAGCGGTCAAAATTTCGCCGGCCTCATCGCCTCGGAAACCAGCGAAGCGATACAAATCCGAATGCCCGGCGGTCACTCTGAAACCATTTCGCGGGAACAAATCCTAAAAACCACCTCCACCGGATTATCGCTGATGCCGGTCGGTTTGGAGGGGCTAATTAACAAACAAGATCTGGCTGATCTCCTGGCATTTTTGAGGGAATAGCCGCCGATCATAGCCCGCCTGCAAGCCGGAAACCAATGATTTGCCTTTGATTGTACCCTGTTTGGTCGCGGACTGTACCCTGTTTGATTGGTCTTTCGTAGGTTCTCTTTATCACATGAGTGACTACCAAAAGATTTTCGACGCGATCACGAGTGACCCTCGCTACCTGCGCAATCTGGATTGGGGCGATCCTCGCCCCGGGCATCCCGAAGGGACCATTCGCGCTCACATCGCGGAGGTTGACCGCAACCTGATGACGTTGCGGCCAAAGATTTCCGAGACGGATTACTGGCGGCTCAGAGTGCTGATCCACACACATGACACATTTAAGGGTGATGCCGAGTCTGGCGTTCCCATCACCGCACCAAAGAGCCACGCTTCGCTGGCGCGGGCTTTCCTCGCTGAGTTTTGCGACGATGCGGACATGCAGATGATGGTCCAGTTTCACGACGAGCCATATGCGCTGTGGCGGCAGTTTGAGGCGAAGGGCAAGTTCAATCAGGAACGCATGACGGCGCTCTTCACCAGCATTCGTGATTGGAACATCTTTCTCGCCTTCACCATCGTGGATGGCTGCACGGAGGGGAAAGGGCGGGAACCGTTGCGCTGGCTCTTCCGACAGGTAGCGGGCAAAGTCCAGTCACAGTTTACGGAGGCGGACATACTATGATGTGGAGAATGAATCCGCAGCAATCAAAGACAGCCAATAAAGCAACGCTGGGACTCAGCGCATACCGGTTCCACGAGCGGGCTGGTCTTTCTCGTGATTCCCCTCTTCACGCCAACTGCTCGCTGCCCGATTTTCTATTTCCAAAGTGTTTCCGAATCCAAAACAAATAGCCGACCCAGATGAGCCAGGTTAATCCCCCGGAAATATAGCCAGCTTTCATGGAAGCTTCCTGCTGCCGTTTCATAACCCCGGCAAGCTCGTCGTCACCTGCCACCGATGACATCATCTGTTGATTGATTGCCGCCCAGTCGAAGTGGTTAAACATATAGTAGCCGATCCCGATACTGGCAAAAGCATAGATGACCGAGGCCCACCACGCCCAGGTAGCTGCCCGGGAAACCCCAAAGGCAAGGATGGCGAGCAGGACGATAACAACCGCCAGGACCAGGTAACCGGTTTGGGCTGAGGTTACGAATTTCATTTCAACCAACAGTGGAACGTAGCCGAATGACATGGCGGCAACCCCGATGATACCCAGCATGTAGAACAGCCAGAGAACCAGGACGGTGGTATGGCATTTTTCTGTCCAGGAGGGGGCCTGGTGATAATAACGCGCTGTGAGTTCCACATTTTTTCTCTGAT
>JBGSJM010000392.1:0-9383 GCA_041742015.1 Verrucomicrobiales bacterium
AATAAAGACACCTCCCCGGTTAGGGCCGCCGATGGTCACGCTGGCCTCGCCTTTTTCAAACCTATAAACACCCACACTGTGAAAAAGCCC
Source organism: Verrucomicrobiales bacterium (assembly GCA_041742015.1). Taxonomy (GTDB): domain Bacteria; phylum Verrucomicrobiota; class Verrucomicrobiia; order Verrucomicrobiales; family DEV007; genus Arctic95D-9. Next base: position 91 of record JBGSJM010000392.1, read on the forward strand.
GTCGATGCCGGGTTGCTCCCGCTGATCCACTGTCACCGCTGCTTCGCCGCCCGCGTGGCGGATCAACACCGGCGCAGCCACTGCCCGGTTTGCCGCCGCGCTCCAGGAGATCCGGACTTCGTAGCGCCCGGCTTTTTCGACTGGTACCCGGTAAGTGGCCTGGGCCTCGCCGTAGGCAGTCCGGTAGCCCGCACCGAAAAACGGTTTGGTGTGGGTTGATTCCTTCCACTCTCCGCTCAGCTCGGCTTTTGTATCGTCGACCACGGTGCCCACCGTAGCGGTGGCTTCCAGCCGCCGATTTTGGAGAACCGCGCCCCGGTCGTTTAACCGGCTCAGCTCGCGACCCAGGTCGAGGATTTGCAACTTGAGCGGCCCGGCCTCTCGTTCGTAGGCCGCCAGGGCCGCTGCCTCGGCGGGAGTGGGTCGATAGGGCATCGTGTACCATTGCGACACGTTTTCATGCCGCACCGAGCGTGTGCTGGTGAAAATGCCGGCCATCGCGTAATAATCGCGCGTCGGGATGGGGTCGAACTTGTGGTCGTGACAACGCGCACAACCAATCGACTGCCCGAGGAAAGCCCGACCGATGGTGTCGAGCTGCTCATCGACGATGTCCAGGTCGAGCTGGCCTTTATCCTGCTCTTCATAAACATGCGGCCCCATCACCAGGAAACCCGTGGCAGTCACCTGATCCATCTTTTCGTCATCGTTGGCGGCGGGGAGGCGGTCCCCGGCGATGTGTTCGCGAATCAGGCGATCGAGTCCCTTGTCCTTGCGGAACGACGTCACCACGTAGTCGCGGAACCGCCACGCATCCGGCAGCGGCATAGTCCGCCCGCCGCCACAGGTGTCCGAGTAACGCACGAGATCCAGCCAGTGCCGCGCCCAGCGCTCGGCAAAGGCCTCCGACGCGATTAATTGATCCACCACCTTTGTCAGCGCGTCCGGCTGGCGTGACCCAGACCCTCCTGTCTGTTCTGGCTGGTGCGACGGGTCATCGAGAAAAGCGCGCTGTTCCTCCACCGTCGGCGGCAAGCCGGTGAGCGTGTAAGTCAGTCGGCGCAAGAGCGTGGCGCGGTCCGCCTCCGCAGCCGGGCGCAGGCCGGAAGCCTCCAGTTTCGCGAGTATAAAGCGGTCGATGTCCGATTTTGGCCAGGCGGTGTCTTTCACCGCCGGGATGGCCGGGTCTGCGATGGGGCGGTAAGACCAGAATTTCCGGCCAGCATCCAGATCGATCCCCTTGTCCTCCGGCCTCGGTGCCACCGCACCGGTGCGTGGATCGGGAGCGCCCCGGCGAATCCATTCCTCGAATTTCGCGATCATCGCATCCGGCAATTTTCGTTCCGGCGGCATTTCCCAATCCGGCTCGTGATAACGCACCGCACGCATAAAGAGGCTTTTATCCGGATCACCCGGGACGATGGTTGGGCCATTGTCACCGCCCTCGGCCCAGCCGGTCCGCCGATCCAGCCACAGACCGCCTTTGCGCTTGCCGCTAGCCTCCGAGTGACATTCCAGGCAGTTTTCGATCAAAGCCGGGCGGATGTGGGTTTCAAAATAGGCAATGTCATCCGCAGACCACCCAGAACCCGGAATCGCGAGGGCCAAAAACAAATAAACCAAGCGGAGAGATGAAAATGGATTCATTGGCAGTCTTCTGGTCTTCTTATTTACTAAATTTGAATGGTCTTCCCGTCGGGGCAAGGTGTTTTCCTGGCGGGTTCAAGGGGGATGTGACATCATGGCAAAGGTCACCATTTGAACTGATGTTTACGCAAAGAGCCAGAGAGGTGAGGTAAGGCGATGCTCTATTCCGGTGCGTTTCTGAATTTCAGCCAATTGGTTTCGGAGATAGCCATGGTGAAAAGTGGTGAGGTTTGAAAAGACTGTTTGATGGAATTTGCCTGCGGGAGTGATCCTTTGCATTCCCGGCTTAAAGATTTCTCTATCCAGACCCTATTTGAACCATTCCGCTCCATTAGTCGCCAATGTCGGAGCACAGGATGGCAATGTCGGAGCAAAGGATGGCAATGTCGGAGCAAAGGATGGCAATGTCGGAGCAAAGGATGGCAATGTCGGAGCAAAGTAAGCGCCAAAAGCAGCACATCTAGTCATAGGCACTATTCGCCGTAGGATATGGGCTATGACAGATAGTACCTACGAATCAGCCCCGGATTCCCAGTCCCATGGGAAAATCCTGCGAACAGACGTTCTGGGCCGTGTGATGACTCCGGCGGATCTGCGCGACGCGATCCTCGATGAATTTGAGAAAAGCGGTTTGGCTGGAACCAAATTCGCCCAAGCGCGTGGCCTCAAATACTCGACGCTTATCACCTGGAGACAAGCACGAAGAAAAGTGCGCGGCGAATACCGATTGCTTACTCAGATTGCACCGGAAACCAGCTCCACATTAGACTCGCTTCGGGATGGAGAGGCGGGCGAAAAGCCTTTTACCTTCGTCGAACTGACCCACCAGCAAGCTGAACCACCCACACCTTCACCAAGTGGTGGAGACCGTCTCCTCATCGAAGTGGGTGACAATGTAAAGATCCACGTGCAAAACGATCACCATATCATCATGGCTGCAAAACTCATCAGATCTCTTTCATGATTACTTTTCCCAATTCGCTAAGAATCCTCGTTGCCATCGAACCTTGTGATATGCGCAAGTCATTTGGTGGCCTCAGCGCTGTCGTGGTCAATCAACTCAACGAAGACGCCACCTCCGGCAGCCTCTACCTTTTCACCAACAAACGGCGCAACCGACTAAAGATACTTTACTTCGACGGCACTGGTTTGTGGGTCATGGTTAAGCGACTCGAAAAAGGAACGTTCTCATGGCCGCGATCCACCTCTGACGCCAAGTCCATCAAGTTGTCAGCCACGGCTCTGGCCATGCTTACAGATGGCATTGAACTTCGAGACGGAGGCACCCGCCCCTGGTATGGAGTGGTATGAAACTTGGAAATAAACACCAAACATATAAAGAAAAAAATGTTCACTCATCTTAATCATGTGATACCAATTTATCAGTGGCTGATACAATCAATACGCAATTGGATGACCTGCGAGTGGAGAATAAATATCTTCGCGCGCAGGTTCAGTTTTTATCAGCCAAACTCTATGGTCGTTCCAGCGAAAAGACTGCTTTTGACCATCCGGATTTATTCGCAGGATCGCAAATTGACCAGGCCATAAAGGCTGACGGGCCTGAGCCTGAGTCATCATCCCGGACTCCCCGGAAAAAGAAGCCCAATTCCCGCGCCCGCATCCCCGAACACCTGCCCGTTGAGGAGACTATCATTGATCCACCGGAAGTGATCAACAACCCCGAGGCCTGGAAAATGATCGGGGAGGAGCGGTCTGATCGCATCGCGATCGATCCCGCCCGGGTCTATATAAAGAGGATCACACGAAGGAAATACACCTCGACCCGGATACCGGTCGACGAACCGAATCAGCCTATCATCGCAGACCTCCCCGCCAACCTGCTACCTCAATCCATCCTCGACATCTCTTTTGTCTCGCAGATCTTAATCGGCAAATACTGCGATCATTTACCTCTCGATAGGCAATCCAAGATATTTGAAAGGCGCTTTGGAGTGATCATCAGCCAACAAACCATGGGGAATGCGGTCAAAAAATCGAGTGAACTGCTTGCTCCGATAGTCGAGGCCATGAGCGTTCACCAGTTCCTCCATGACTATTTGCAGGTTGATGAAACACCAATCAAATACCTGGTGCCCGGCAAGGGCTCCAGCGCGCAGGGATATCTGTGGGTCGTCAACCAACCTGGTGGTCATACCGTTTATCATTGGAAAACCGGACGATCTGCAGCCTGTCTAAACCAGATCATACCCGGCACCTACCAGGGGACCATTCAATGTGATGCCTACAAAGCATACGAATCGTATCAAAAGGCCCGGGGAAGCGAGGTGATCAGTCTGGCAGGCTGCCTTGCACATGTTCGCCGCAAGTTTTACGATGCTCGTGAAATGGGGGTGGACAGGGAGTTTAACGAAGAAATACTGGGGTTAATTCGTAAGATTTATTGTATAGAGAATGATCTTCGACGGGCGAATGCGCCACCCGAAAGAAGAAGGGAAGTTCGACAATCGGAAAGCAAGCCGATCATGGAGAGCATGGAAAAAGCCCTTCGCAAAAGAGACGCCGAGAAAGGATTTCTCCCCCAAAGTCAAACCGGGAAGGCGGTTTTCTATGCCCTCAACCAATGGGATCGACTACAGAAATACCTGGAAGATGGAAGGATCGAGATAGACAATAATCTGGTGGAAAACAAGATTCGTCCGACCAAGCTGGGAGCGAAGAACTGGTTGTTTTTCGGGTCAGTTGAAGCGGGTCATCGCAGTGCCGTCATTTTTTCTTTGATCACGAGTTGCCAGAATTTTGGTATCGAACCATCCGAATATCTCCAAGATGTATTGGAAAGAACCCTGGCGGGAGAGTCTCCCGACACATTGACGCCCGCAGCTTGGGCGCAATCCAAAAAGGAAGCCTGAGATCCAGGTGTCAGGATTGTCGTGATTGTCAGGATTCCTCGCCCAGAATTTCTCTCCCCCGTGTGCGCACTGTGCCGCTTTTGTTGCTTACGGTAATTTTTACCCGATGACGGGTAATTTTTACCCAAATGGCGGGTAATTTTTACCCGTTTCGGATCGTGTTTTTATGTTAATTGTTTATTTTTAGGTCTTTATGCCAAATAGTCGCCCGAGCGAGCTCTCTGGAATCATTTTGAGCTGAGGCGGGATAAGTTGTTATTTTCGACACTTTACCAAATGGGACTGGCAGCCTTTAAGTCATTCTTCCGACATCGGTCTGCTGGAAATCGCCCAGAACTACGCCGCGTAGAATCCGGGCTCGCTGCCTTTCGATCTGGACATCGCGGAGATGAATAAAGACATTGCCCTGGCCCGACAGTTGTCGCAAATCGAATCGAAGGCGGAAAAGGTCGCTGATCTGGTGCGCTGCAGCCTGATTGCAACAATGAGCGACGCCTTTGCGGAATCCCGCAAGATTTACCGGGTGGAGAAGGCCAAGGGCCAGACCGCAGCCAACGCGGCATTTTTGGAAGCTTTTGGTGAGCATTTTGGTCGCGGTCCGCAAGAGTCAACGCCGCCGACGACCTGAAAAGCAGTATGGGCTAATCGACTCGCTATTCTTCCCCACTTCACAAATTCGGAAACCCTGGCGGGGTTATCCTTGAATAGCCAGGGGTCGAAAGACCCCTGGTCTAAACAGACCAATGTCCGAACCCCGGATGGGGTTCGCCCACGGGCGGGCTGGAAGTGGATGCTCGCCATAACAATGCTGGAAGACCGATTATTTGCCTTTTTCTCGCGATAGGCCAACCCTTACCAGGGTTGTATGAATTTCAGGATTAAATCCAGGGGGCGGTCGACCCCTGGCTATTCATGGAGAATCCCGGCGGGATTCCTAATCCGAATTTATGAAGTGGGGAAGAATAGTGATCCTCGAAGGGGGGGGGCGTTTTGCTCCTCCCTTGGGGAGCCTGAGGCGATCAAGTGACTTGCGCTGAGGTGCACCACAGCTTTGGGCGACCGATGAGTCATTGTTTGAAGTGTCTGTTTCTCGATTTTCAGCCGTGTTTTGGGTAACAATTCGCTCACATCGTTTGGGGAGTCGCAGGGATGACTGAATTCGGATTGCCTTTGAGATTGAAGAGATCAATCAATGGCTTCGGTTAACCAGGACAGCACATCAGAGGTGGGCGTTTGTGTTTCCTTGTTTGGTGAGAGTAGGCAAACTTTCCCTTGGACAAATCGGTTATTGGGGCGGTGACAATCAACGGCGTGGGTAGGTTTTGTGGGTTGCGTTGAGAGTCGCAGTCTTGGTTTCGGCATAGCGACAGCAGAGGGGTTCATAGCCGAGAAGCTTCCCAAATTTCGTTTTATCAGGCGATTGGCACACAACGCGCTATGGTTGTCTTGTATCGTTCTAATGTTCTAATAATAGGTAGTCTGCTCCGCTCTCCCGCTTCTTTGTCCAGCCCGCAACTACCCGAAAATTTTTCTAAAGTATTCTGAATCGTCGCCGCCGGCGATATAAAAATATGGGTCCCAGTAGGGGGATGGGGCTAAGGAACCTCTCGTCGGTAGAATCATAGGAAATAAACCATCGGAATCCTTGAAATACAAAACGGCAACATCCTGATGCCTCTCAACCAAAAACTCCTTAGTCCAGATTGCAGTGTAACTAATCACAGGTTTAATGAATGCATAATCACCTTTGTCCCAGGGGATCATACTCCCATTTAGAATCAAACCATACTTCTCCTCCCCTTCAGAAACTGAGTAAATTATATCCAATGGCGGAACATGCTCGTCGAATTCATACGAGCCAAAGTTGTATTTGTCAAAATTTGGAAAAATTCCTGGATTCTCTGGGGCACTCTTTTCAATCGCAAATATCGCGCATGTCCACCGTGGATTAAATGAACATGCAACCACCTGACATTTGGTATTGTTCAGTTCGGAAGAAAGATTGGTCAATATATTTATCCAATCCGTTTTCAGATCAAGAAGGTTAATTTTGGTCATTTGTAAGCCGGTGAAAGTTTAGAGATGAACTTTAATTTCACTTTCGAATACCTTTTGTCCGATTCGTTGAAGTTCATCCCGCATTTTATTGGACGCATCAGCCGTGGAAGGGCTTCCGACTCGGTTTTCAGCATCTTTTAGTTCTTGGAGAATCTTCTTTACGTATTCAGTTGGATGGGAACCGTTGTGGTATTGCCCATAAGTTGGATGGATTTCACCGGTCTTCCCCGCCATTTTGGGGAGCCAGATGCCATTTGCGGCTTCGTTCAAATCTACTCCGTACTTATCCAGTATCTGGTTACACTCCAGAGCCTCTGCAGTGGCATTAGGATTCCCTTTGCCTGGCACAATGTGGTGTGCTTGAAAATTGTCAACATCGTTGGCGTTGTCAGCATCTATTCGTCCGGTGAAGTGGGGACAGACAAATAGTTGTGAAGCATTGGCCCATTTTGTTTAGATTGTTTGAAATTCGGTGTTCAACCAGCAATTGGATTGAGTTTAATCCGAAAATCAGATGCCATCAACATCCTGCATGGCTGGATCGTCCCGATTGGGAACGAAAACACCCTGGTTACTGCTTCTTTTTGGAAACAATGGGCTAAAATTGTACGCCGTTCGGCCTGCAATCGCTCGGCAGCGGCTTCACCAACCTGGTTTCACCTAATGGATGGGGTAAACTGGGCCCCCTTCCTGTTTTATCCCTGATTCATTGACTCTGCAAATCACGAAGCACCCGCAGCTCTCCCCAATGCCCGCCACGCATTTGCCGGGCTCCGCTGGTGCGGCGTTTGCCAAAGTGTTCGCGGTTTGCGGCAAAGATGCTATCAACTTCGACACATCCCCCATGCGATGGGCATAACGGTCCAGAATCCGCTGGATCCAGGGCTGATCGCCGGCCTCTTCAGCGCGTTGAAATTCCTGTTCCAGATCCTTGATGGTATTTGCGTCGTAGAGAAACCTCGCCCGGCGCAGCAACTCCGCCTTGGTCAGGGCGGGAAGGGTGGCTTGGTCGGGCTGTTCGATCAAAAGATGAATATGATTGCCCATCACACAAAAGGTGACCACATCAAGCCCGGTGAACCCGGACAACCGACGAAGCAGTTGGCAAAAATGCTCTTTCTCGTTGTCTTCAAAGATAAATCGTCGATCCACGATCCTCGAAATCGTGTGGACAAAATAGGTTCCTTCTCCTCTCAAACGTGGCTGCCTCATGTTTGGATAGACAGTGTTATTAAAATCACATTCGAGCAAGCGGAAATTCACTAAAATTTGTCTTTCGCGGCCTGCGTATTTGATTGTCAAAGGTTATTGATATTTAGCTGTTGACTGCAAATACTTTGTCTGTCCCCGCTTTACCAATTTTTGGCGATGACGAATTGAATATATTTTTCCATTTCTTATAACACTTCCCACTCAGGGTTCCACCTGTTACCCATTTCTCTTTTGATCCAATCACGCGTAACAGGCCAGAGATTTAGATGACCATATCTGTCATCGGTGTAAAGCGATTTAAGCCCATCGAGCAACTGTCCCTGCTGAGTGACATTCTTGTCTGTCCCCGCTTTAGCCACTTTACTCCTACCCACTTTACTCCTAGATTCTTTTTGAATTCATCAACCTTGCTCACCCATCGAGGTCTTCATAAAGCTTGTGGATCATTGCGACTACTTCTTCGTTTGCATCCAAATAGCGATTTTCCAATTCTTCGACGCGAGCTTTCTCCGCTCCGATTTCTATTTTAAGCCGATCAAACCCTTCGTTTACTGCTGGGCGAAATAGGGTAATGAACTCCGCAATGACCATAGTGGACTTGGGCGCGTCTATCGCATTCAGCGCAGAATAGAGGTTTTCATACTCGGAAATCTCACCTGAAGAGATAAGGCGTTCGGTGATTCCCGAGAAAAAAATAGTATTGTGCAAGATTTCAGCACTTTCTGGATCAAAATTGGGTTCATTCATAGTATTAAGGAGCAAAATTTTTAACAACACCCCAAAAGGCACTCATTCCTAGTTCATCATATGCCTTTCCAAGTTCATCCATTAATGTTGCCCGAAGTGGATTAGCCGTTCCAAACTTTGCTATCCGGCCCTGTGCAGTTTCCGGGATATACTTCGTGATAACTGAATGAAGGCTGTCTATTTCACGAGTGTGGTTATGCATTGAAGTGAGGAATGATGGAACCTCATCAATTTCGTCCGCCGAAATCCCGGGTTTCATTATCCGCTGGATATATTTGGGAATCGAATGATGGGATTCGAGTGATAATGATTTCCATACACCTTCATCAAGTCGATTTATGGTAGCCCAATCCTCTCCATAATCTTTCACAGCCTTTTCGAAACTTATATTTCGCCCCTCCATCAGATCTCTAACCATCTTGTGACTCGGAATCGTCACATTTTCCCCCGCTGCAGCCAGCCGATATATCTCCTCCATCGCATCTCCGGCCGCTAAACCGTAGGTTTGCGAAGGAACATTGGGTGTCCGTTCGACTGTCCGCTTGAACGCATCCCATGGCTCCATTCCACGATCTCGGTGGCGAATATAGATCGCAAACACGCGTTCGCAGGCTGCTCCATCATTATGTACCCAAACCCCCGCGTCCCCCACGAAATAGGTGTGGAAATCCTCCACCTCAAAGTTGTAGGTCGTAAAGGTTTCCCCGGGAGGCGCGTGCTGCCGCTGGTTGCTCAACACATAAGCCGACGTCTGGG
>JBGSJM010000393.1:0-14416 GCA_041742015.1 Verrucomicrobiales bacterium
TTTTCATTGGCATCAGGCGCATCAGGAGCGGAAACAAAAGGCACCCACGGGATTGCCGGAGATGGAGGTACCTGGTTTTGAGTGGTGGACGGTTGGTCGGTTCCCGTGGTGGTTCCTGTGCCCGTGGTGGTTTCAGTACCGGTTTCGGTGGTTCCAGTGCCCGTTCCGCCAGTTCCAGTCTGACTTTCCCCAACACTTGGATCCCCGATTTCTGGATCCAGCGGGTCATTTGGATCCGTCCCAATCAAGATCTCAACCATATCTTCATACCCATCAAAATCACTGTCATTCAGTAATATATTGGTGCCATAAGTCACGTACTCCTCATGGTTCACGATACCGTCCCCATCCCAGTCCGCATTTCCATCCGTCGGAACAGTGGGATCAAATCCGGGTAGGTTTAGGCGGGTTAACATGGGGTTTAATTCCATGACTTCGTGAAAATCAGTAAGACCATCCTCGTCACTATCGGTATCTGCATCGCTGGTGCCCAATTGCAATTCCTGATCAAGAGTGAGGCCATCCCCATCCGCATCGATGGTGAAGTTTGAAATTTGGGTGCCCTGATCGGCTACCGCAGGGTTGCCGTAAACAGTGCGGTAACTTGGCATAGAATACCAGGATTGATATTCGTTCTGGATTGTCTCCCCAGTTTCCCAGTTGTAATCGTAGGAGGTGTAGGTTTGATAGTATCCGTTATCCTCGTAAATCTGGATGCCATTTACTTCATCGCCATCACTGGCCCCATCTCCGTCGGTATCGTAAACAAAAGGATTGGCGCGGTATTGAAATTCATCACCATTAAGCAGGTTATCACCATCCTGATCGCTATATTGCGACAGTCCGCTGGCCAGCTCAAATTCATAGTTCCAATAGGTGGTGTCGTACGGATCGCGGGGGTTCAGGTTGTAGGTCAACTCAAAGAGGTCGTCGTACCCATCACCATCTGTATCTTTTAATTTTGGATCACTGGTGAAAACAGGAGGCTCGGGATAGACGGTTACATAGTTTTGAAAATAAGTCCCGGTTGATTCATCGTATTGTTCAACATAGGTGTAGCTGGGAGAGGCCATCTGGAGGGAATAGAGACTGGACATGGTCCGGCCAGTCACTTCGGCACCATCGTTAAGACCATCTCCATCGGTATCTGCGATGGAGCGGTTGGTGCCGAGAAGGGCCTCCAGTTGATCGGATAGCCCATCAAAATCTCCATCGCCCTGCATGTCCGTGGGATTGGTGGGATCAAAACCGAGGATTCGTTCTTTTAGGTCAGAGATGCCATTTCCATCACTATCCAAAGCCAACACCTCGGCGAGGGTTTTGGGGCCGCCAATACTGGGGGCAGGTAATAGGGTGGTCTCGGGCGGGGCAGTCGTGGTGGGAGACGGGTTGACCGTTTCTTCGGGATTCACCGGGGTGGATTCTGGCTCCGGTGTGGGCGGGCCGGATTCAGTCGTATTTGGAGAAGCAGGTGCGCTGGGCTCGACAACTGGCGGGGCGGGATCAAGTGGGTTGGTGGGATCACTTCCCAACACCAGAACTTCGATGCCATCGTCAACAGAGTCCTGGTCGCTGTCGACCATAACGTCGCTGGTGCCAATGAGGTATTCTTCTCCTCGGGTCAATCCGTCGCCATCCTGATCCGCTTGTCCATCTGCGGGATTTAAAGGGTGCAGGTTTAGTTGGCGCTCCAGCCCATCTGGCAGGAGGTCTCCATCACTATCTGGATTGAGGGGATTAGTGGTGGTCCATTCCTCTGTATATTGGGTGTAGTTCTCAATTCGCTGGACTTCAATGTAGTTTTCAGTCACCGGATCGTATTGGTATTCGGTGATGAGTTGTTCATGGTGAATGGCCAGGCTAAACGAAAACCCATAAATCTCGTCCCAATCACTAATACCATCGGAATCAGAATCGGAATTGTTGACTTGGGTGCCGTGAGCCAGTTCTTCGATATTAACGAGACCATCTCCGTCATCATCGCCAAAATCATTTGAGGTAGTGGGTGGATTTTCAGGGGGAGCGGAAGGGGCGCTGAAATAGTATCCCGTTTCATCGTCGTAGCCATCTCCATCAAGGTCATCTGAATGGGTGATCGGAACACCGAAACCCAGAAGGAGAGCAAAAAGAACCCAAGTGGTCAGGGAATGAAGGACAGTGAAGCGTTTTTTAAAATCAGAGGTGGTGGTCATGAGTGATTTCTGAATCCACACAAATGAATCAGTTTTTCGCACCACTTAGAAGAAAAAAGTGAAAATTTTTTTAGGTCGCCCAGAATGGGATGTTTCGTCACTTCCATTTCCTTCTGTAGGCAAATCGCCACGAAAGCGTGCTGCCTACGGGCGAACATTGATGCCCACACTTTCAATCACGGAAATTCTTTTTTCGTTTTCGTCAAATCGTTGAAAGAGGTTGTCGTGGATGTTTGAATTCTTCGATTTCTCTACCACGATACCGCTTTGACAACCGGTCAGAGTGTTGCCCCTAATTTGAAATCCATCACACTCGCGCAGGATGATGGATCCTTCTTTGGTCGTGAAATCGTTCAGGATACAGTTGGTCACGAGGCAATCCTGGCATTTTTCGAAGCTGATCGTCCCGGGGCGCTCGAATTCACGGGGATTAAAGGTGTTGCCGTTTACGAGGATGCGCTGGCTGTTGGTCACAATAAGGTTGGCTGGTTTTGGGGCAAAAAAGGTGTTCCCAGAAATGGTGACGTCCATAGATCGGTCAAGGTCGATTAAGTTCGTGGTGTCGCTCATGACATTGCCGGATATGGTAACGGAATCGATGGGGGCGAGATCTTTGCCGCGAAGGCGGATGTTGGCACCGCCCTCCGCCATGGTGGCATCACCAGTGGCACCATAGTTGGCGCTGTGCTGGATGGTGCAGCCGGTGATGGCGATCTCAGCGATGGACTTGGATTTGTCGAGTTCCGAGCCGGACACATCGAGCAAAATATTGGCGGTCTGGGTCGGCTGAGTGGTTCCCGGCATGTTGGCTTCGATGGCGCAGCCCGTGATTTGCAGATTGCGGACGTTGCCATCGCGCACGACGATGCCGCCCCCGCGATTGTAACTGATGTGCGAATTGGCGACATTGATTTGATGCAAATTCACATCGTCCAGAAAGAGGCCAATCCCGGCATTTTCGTAAAGATGGCAGTCAGAAATCACGACATTGCGGTTGCGCTCCACAAGATGAATCCCATGGCGGCACCACCGCACAGCGACTTTTGAAATCACTGGCTCAAAGCAGCCTTTCAGCTCGATCCCGTCAGCTTCCGGGTGATTGCCGATAATCTCAATTCCCGCCACGATGGGCATTCTTTCCAGCCAGGTTTTGGGCTGGAAGCTTTTGGGATCAGCCGTCCCCCCATGGGAGCCGAGCATGCGAATTGCCGGGCCGGGGCCGTCCATGATGAGCGTGACGCCGCCATGCTCCGGGGTGATGGCGGTTTCTTTTCTCTCCGCGAGCTGGATCAGAAGGGGACTGGTGATGCGGTAGATACCACCAGGGATGCCAGCTTTCCGGTCGAGAATTTGCTGCAATTCTGCGGTGCGATCAGGGAAAGTTGCTAGATCAGGAAATTGATCAAGGGCGGAGGGTGCGGCGAAGACACAACTTAAAGGGAGGAGGAGCCAGATAGGTAGAATTTTTTTCATGATTTAAGATGCATCAGTTTTCCTGAAAAGATCGGGACTTGAAAACGTGCTTTTGGTGATCGTTGGTTGGGTCTTAAAAATCATGAGCCAACAATGGATCGATACCTATTCATCTCTCGCTGCGGTAGAGGGATTAACCCACGGTTTTATCTGCCGTCACCCGGAGGTCGACGTAAAAACGGATCGGTCGATGGCGATTGCCCGGTTGGAGCCACATTTTGATGAGTGTTTAGAGTTTCTCGGGGTGGATCGAAAGTGTCTGGCGATGTGTGAACAGGTTCATGCGGCAGTGGTGAAGCTTTGTGGGAGGAATGGGCCAGAAAACACGGAATTTTCAAAAACGGATGGGCTGGTAACGCGAGCGCTAGGGCAGTTTTTGGGAGTTTATGTGGCGGATTGTGCTGCGGTATTTATGGTAGACCCGATCAATCAGGCGTGCGGATTGGTTCATTCCGGCAAAAAGGGATCGGAGCTGGGCATCACCGCTAATGCCATCGCAAAGATGAAAGAATGTTTTGGATCTCGGCCGGAAGATCTGATCGTCCAAGTGGCTCCGTGTATCCGTCCGCCCGACTATGAAATTGATTTTGCAGCGAAAATCGCAGACGATTGTCTGGCTGCTGGGGTTCCGAGAAGCCAATTTTATGATTGTGGAATTTCCACGGCACAAAATCTGGATCGATATTATAGTTATCGGATCGAAAAAGGGGAGACGGGACGGCTTCTTGCCGTGATTGGTTTTACTGGTTAAGAAGAAGATAATAACGACATAGATGAGTCTTTCAACACTGACGGTTCACGCCTCCGCCAAGACCAACTTGTGGCTTCGAGTATTCGGAAAACGGAATGATGGATTTCATGAAATCGAGACCCGGATGGTCAATTTATCGCTTTTTGATCAGTTGGAACTGAACTTGACCTCGAAAGAGCAGGTGGATTTTTCGTGTTCGGATGCTTCGCTGCCGACGGATGAAAGCAACCTCGTGATTAAGGCGGTCCGGGCAATGGAGGGGCACACGGGAATGAAATTCGGATTAAAAATCCATCTGGAAAAAATTATCCCGACTGGTGCGGGGCTTGGAGGAGGAAGCAGCGATGCCGCTGCCGTAATTAAAGCAATCAACATCCTCGGAAATCTGGAGATCCCAACTGGGGTGCTTGCCAGGATCGGAGCTTCGATTGGCTCGGATGTCCCTTTTTTCATTTACGATCAACCCTGCGATGTGAGTGGTCGTGGGGAAATCGTTGTTCCGCTGGACCCAACCATGTGTCAGCGTCTGCCGATCGTGCTTTTGAAGCCGGGATTTCAGATTTCAGCGGCCTGGGCTTACCAAAATCTGTCTGTCGCGCAGGAATTTAGTTTTCCAGAAACCCTTCCCCAGATTTGTCCCTGGGGAACGATGGTAAATGATCTGGAGCGCCCGGTTTTTATGAAATTCCCCATCCTGAGGCTGATGAAAAGCTGGCTTTTGAAACAGTCCGAGGTCCATGCTGCACTGCTTTCCGGGAGTGGATCAACCATGCTGGCGATTCTGCGTCATTTTGACGGTGGCGAGCCGCTCGTCCACCGGGCGCGGGAATATTTTGGTGAAGAAACCTGGACTTTTTGCGGGTATACGACCTAGTCCGCTCAGGCGGTAATACCTCTTCGCCAGGCCTTCAAACAGGTCATAAAACCGGTCGCAAAGTCCTGAGGTCGTTGCTCAATCCATTTTTCGATCTCTTCAACCTGAAAGAATCGACCGCTGTGGATTTCACTGGTGTGGACCCGGATTTTGCCCGATACCTCAGCGTGAAAGACTTCGATAAATTCCAGATCCGTCAATTCGCTGGCGGGCAGCCGGACGACGCGGGTGAAATCACCTTTAGCTCGGGTCCAGACTTCCTCCCAGGTTTCGCGGATGGCGCAGTCACGGTAACTTTCGCCGGGGTCAACATGGCCGGAGGCACTGCTGTCCCATTTTCCAGGGTGGGTATCTTTGAAGGCGGAGCGGAGCTGAAGATAGAGTTCACCGCGCTTGTTGGTCAGGAAAACGTGGACGGCCCGATGCAGCTTCTTTTCGGCGTGGATGGCTTTGCGAGGCATCTGACCGATGACCACATCACTTTCATCGACAAAATCAAGCGGCTCCCCGGCTGAGGGAGGCAGCCCGTGACAGGGATGAGGTTCGATCTCGTTGGAGAGATTGACCCATTGTTCGAGATCCAGGGTTTCGGCACGGATCGTCTCACTGAAGCCCAGTTTTTCACAGATCTGGGTCCAGCGCTCCCGCTCGACGGGGAGATTGTTATGCAGTTGCTTGCGGCGTTTGGCAAAGCCCTGTTTCACGGTCTGGGCGAGCACTTCCGGACAATGGCGGGGCAGGTTCTTTTCGGATCGCGGGCTGAGTTTAAGGATTTTGGAATCGATTTCGGGCCGGGGGTAAAATGGCCCCGGACCGATCGTTCTGAGTCCTGTGATGTCCCAGCGGGATTGCACGAGGACCGAGATCAGCCCATAGGATTTGGTGCCGGGCAATGCACAGAGACGGTCGCCAACTTCTTTTTGGAGCATAACCACCGCTTTGGAGACGGGGGACGGAGCGTCGAGAAACACCTGCATGATGACTGAACCGGCGGAATACGGTAGGTTACCGATAAATTTGACCGGGCCTTCGCGAAATAGGGGGCGCACATCGTATTCGGTGGCGTCACCATGGATAACTTCAACCCCCATCGGGCCGTATTTTTCGGTAAGAAAGTTGGCGAGGCGTCCGTCTTTTTCGATCAGGATAAGTCGTTTCACTTTTCCGGCGAGGTGGGCGGTGAGGGCTCCAAACCCGGGCCCGACTTCTATCACGGTGTCATTCGGGCCGGGCTCGAGTTGCGCTGCGATCCAGCCAGCAATGGCTTCGTCGATAAGAAAGCTCTGCCCGAGCTTGCGGCTGGGTTGCAGGTCGAGCCGTTTGAGATGGGTCTTGAGTTCGGACTCGTTCACAGTTAAATGGGATAGATCTTGGGATATGACTCGATTGATGTAACCTTTCTCAACCGCTTTTGTAAACGATGGGAGGAAACATTTCAATGTTGGGTTTGTATTTTGAATCTGGCTAATGTTACGGTTGTCGCCAGACGGGACCCGTCACTTCGGTGATTGGGATTTTAGCGACTCCTGTTGACAGTTCTTTTCCGGTTTTATTATCCAAAATCGTAATGCCAGAAGCTTCACAATGAACTTCGAAGGGTTCGCCCAGATTGGTTTCGATCAAATTGTTGGTGATGGCCGTCTCGATTGGAGGCAGGCTCGCTTTTTTATCGCCAACCATGCCGATCACAATGTTGTGTCGACAGTTGGAAAAGGTGTTTCTGGAGATGATGGCTCGTTTCACTTGAAAGTAGAGGTTGGAGGGGGAGTCAGGCACTCCCATCATAAAACTAATTGCGCTGCGTTCCCGATCACCGGTGAGATCCTGGAACCGGTTCCAGGTGACAACATGGTCCTCTCCGATCACGCGCACGCCACCGGTTCCTTTTGCTCCGGCCCCGGCAAAGAGGTTATTTTCCACCCGGCAATTGTTGCCGTGACGCAATGTAAGTGTCCCTGAGACTTCTTTGAAGTGGTTGAATCGGTAAATATTGCCGCAGGATTTATTGGAAATACACTCCGCCTCTCCATCGCATTTCACGAACAAGTTGTTTTCGATGAGGCAGTTGGCCGAAAACATGGAGGTTTTGCTGTCTCCGACGCGGAGGGTTTCGCCAGCGTTCTGACCCAGGCGGACGCGGGGCCCGAAGTGGTTGTGATCGATTTGGTGATTTGCTTCAAGTCCTTCTGCCAGCCAGACCACCATAGTTGTGCCTACCGTGGTTTTGCCCGCCAGATAACAGTGGTCAACGCGGTTCCGGGAGCCGTAGATCGATAGAAATTTGCTGGATTTGGTGGGATCAACTGCAGGCGCATCTCCGGTCACGGCGCAGTTGGTTACCCTGCAATCACTGGCCAATTTTTTCGAATCTGCCCGCAAAACTATTGAGTCTTCACCGGTGGGATTTTGAAACCACAAACCATCGACCACGACATGCTTGCCGCCTAGCGCGATTCGCGAATTTCCTGTAAGAATGACCTGCCCCGGGGTATGCGCTCTGATTGTGATTGGCTTTTCAGCGGTGCCAGAGGTGAATATTATAAGATTCGCATCTTTCCAGGTTCCGTTCCGCAAAACAACAGTATCTCCGGGTTGCAATTTTTTAATCACTGCTGGCAGAGAATCCGGTTCGCTGATTAGAAAATCGGCAGCGGACAGCCACGAAACAAAAAAGAAAAGAAGACAAAGACATTTGAACATGGCACAAATTTATACATAATCTTGACTTTGACGATCTGCAAGGATTTAAAGATGCAGGAAATAGTGCGCAAAAAAAACGCCTCCAGTGGGCCACCTGGAGGCGTCTATTTGAATCGCAAGATATTTGGATAATCGACTCGGAATGTCTGTTCGTGAATACTGATTCCGAGGTTTCGTGGTCGAAATCAGGATTTGGAAAACTTTTTAGCGAGCTTCGACAAATTCCCTCAATTGCGAATAGATACTGTCTTCGTTGTCCTTGCCACTGGCCTGGGAAATCATTACCGATTCAATGTTCGTAGCGATGGTATCGCGAAGAGTGCCTACCAAATCAATTCCCTTGCGGGTGATTTGAACCATCACTTTGCGGCGATCATCTGCAGCGTGAAGTCTTTGCACATATCCCAGCTTCTCGAGACGGTCAACCAAGCCAGTTGCGGCGGCGGTTGAATGGCCCATTTTTTTGGAGATATCAGTCATCGTGAGATAGTTCTCACTGCTTAGATAGCCCAACAAAAAGAACTGAGCATAGGAAATGTTGCCCTGGTTCAGTTCCTTCGATAAGTCGAGTAGAAATGATCGCTGTGCGAACATGATGAAATCAGCCATGCGATTTGCACTGGCATTGCCTTCTACTACCCGGTTGTTTGTGTCGTTTGTTATTTGCATTGGATTTTTTCCTCTGTTGCGATTCTTATTATAATGTGATTCTAAAATTAACTACACCCACGCCTCTATATCAAGTATAATTTTAATAATTATTAGAATTTTTGGTGATTGGAGGCTATTTTTTTTATAAATAAATATCGTTCTTTTCTCCAGTATCGCAAACTTAATTATCAGGCGTGCTAACTGTTCCTAATTTTGAAAAGTTAAACTCTTCTTGCTCTTGAACGGGTAGACGTTTGGATTCCTGAGATTATTTTTTGGTTTTCCGTAAAATAGACTTTATGATTCACTCAATGATTCTTAAAGGCAGGCCCAATGTCTGCGTTAGATAGCTGATGAGATTTACTCTTAGAGAGAATGAGTGGGTTCTTGATTTCCTGAATACTGCAGAATGGCATTTCGTTTCTGAAATTCCAGCGCTGGCATCTGGGGAGAGGTTTACGAAAGAAATTCGCGAGAGCATCCTTCCCTGCCCGATTGTGGACGCGGAGGGCAAACCCTACTATTCCGAAGAAACCGAGGAGTGGGATGAATTTGTCAAACCGGATATCGTGGATGGTTTCGCTCAGGACCGGGCGATCGTGGTGCAGGATATCGAGGGAGCTGAGAAAGTCGATAATCCCATGGAGTGGTTTGAAGAAGAGGAGGACATCCCCGCAAATCTCCCGAACGGCCCGATGTGGAAGGTTGTGGTACCAACCGAGCACACTGAACAGTGGTACAGTACTCTGAATCAAACCCGGATATTGATGAACAAAGCCCACGGTCTGGCGGACGATGGATCTCGCCTTCTGTTCTCCCTCCTGGGCATTTCTGCAGCGATACCGCCGGAAAAAGCGCTTTTGCTGGCTCAGTACGAATTTTATTGTGTCATCCAAAATATTCTCGTGGAAAACTTGATGAATTAGATGGATTTGGAAGTACACGAAACAGGACAGTTTCTTTGCCAACTCCACGGATCGGTCATCAAAACTCTGCGGGACCATTTAAGTGACTGGGAAATCCAGTTTTCAAATCACCTCAATGCAGCCCGCCGAGCTGCGACAGATTCTGCGTACGCTCCCTACTCCAAATTCCGCGTTGGGGCCTCAGTCGGAGCCCTTAAATTGGGGGAAAGCCGCTCTTTTATTGGTTGTAACGTGGAAAATGCCAGTTATGGAGCCACCATGTGTGCGGAACGGGTCGCGATTTTCTCCGCCGTGGCCCTGGGATATCGCTCTTTTGAAATCCTAGCGCTTTCCACCCTTGATTCAGCCAGTGAGCCGGATTTGTCCCGCCGTGCCCCCTGCGGTCTTTGCCGACAGGTTATGAGCGAGTTTTTTTCACCCAAAACGATTGTGCTTATTGATGGTGGTATCCAGCCTTCTGGAAAGAATTGTGTCGATATCGCTATAATTGACTCGCTTCTCCCCTGGAGATTTGAGTTAAATTCGGAAAATAAAATTGAGCGAATTCCGTTCTAAACTTTCCAATCGCCTGTGTCTGAGCCTGACCCAATTAAGATCAAGGACTACCAAATCCATTTCCCTCCATTAGGGGAGGGGACTTTTGGTACGGTTTACCGTGCGACTTATCGCAGCCTTTCGGATCGTGCGTTAAAAGTTTTCCACCCTGGAGCGGTGGATATCGTCACCATGGCTCGCGAGTTGGAAAAACTTTCCAAAGTCGCTGAACACAACGGTATCGTTACCCTCCATGACTTTGATTTGCTTAATGAACCTCGCTACTATGCGATGGGCATCCACGCGGATTTGATGCCAGATGGAACCTGGCAAACTCGCACCCTTGAGCGCCTCTGCGGCCATGTCGACTATCAGGAAGCCTGGCGTTTGATTCGCGAAATAGCAGACGCCGTTTCCTACCTGCATCGCAACCATATCGTGCATTGCGATCTGAAGCCATCCAATATTCTTCTGACTGATGAGGCCCCTAACCACATCAAAATCTGCGATTTTGGTCAAAGTAGAGGACTACATTCCGGAAACCTCGAGCCAGTCGGCACACCACTTTACGCATCTCCTGAACAACTCCGTGCCCCCAGTGATTCTGCGGATGGCAAAGGTTTTCGCTGGGACGTCTACAGCTTTGGAGTGGTAGCCTATAAACTCCTTACTGGCGACTTGCCACGTCTTCAGAACTTGGCAAAAGCCGAAAAATGTAGTTTTGATACCGAAGCCACCCTAGGTGAAGACACTCTGCAAGAATCGGGAAACAAACTCGATGGTGAGAATATCGCCAACATGATCGAGGCTGTCGAAGAAATCCAATGGCCAGATAATTTTTAC
The DNA here is from genome assembly GCA_041742015.1 of Verrucomicrobiales bacterium. GTDB lineage: Bacteria > Verrucomicrobiota > Verrucomicrobiia > Verrucomicrobiales > DEV007 > Arctic95D-9. The sequence continues at coordinate 10,945 of JBGSJM010000393.1, forward strand.
ATACCGACGTCGCGGAAATTGTTAATTGAGCGCTGTTTATCGATTGACCCGGCAAAGCGTCCCGCTGATATGCGCGAGGTCTGGAGTCTTATCCAGGAAAAAGATCACCAACGCGTAGTCCAGCAGGCTCGGCGTCTCAATATCGTATTTGCTCTCCTGCTGGTTGCGGCCATCTGGGCCACCCTCTTCGCCTTCGTCCAGGCCAAGAGGGCCAGGGAATCCAGCGACGAAGCCATGATCTCCAGCAAACAGGCCGAGCAACTCGCCCTGATTATTATAAATGAATTTAACCAAAGCGAATTCGCAGGCGCTGAAGCCAATAAAATCTATTCCATCGTTGCCGATCATTCCGAGACCTTTCTGGCCAATCTTCCTAAAGATCGCCAATCAGAAACCACTTTGAGAATCTCTGCCCAGACCTCAGCCATGCGCGGGCGGCAGGCTTTGGAGAAGGGCGAACTCGACGAGGCCCTGGATAAATACAAAAACGCTTATGAAATCCGTTCCCGTCTCGGGGGGCGAAGCCTTGAACTTCTCGCTGCTCGCGATCTCTTGCAAATTGGTTTAATCTATGAAAAACAGGGACAACTTGCCCAGGCGACCAAAAGCTTTATCAAAGCAAGAGATTGGTGGTTGGAAGATTTCAAATACAGCGGAGAATTCTCCGCTTCCAAAATCCGTGAATTGAGTAGCTCGTATCTCGCTCTGGCTGAAGTCTACCTCAAGTCGGGAGAATCCAAAAAAGCGATCGAAACCCTTGATGAGATCGTCGACATACTTAACGAACAGTCAAACGAGTTGTCTGAAAAACAAACCGCTAGCCTGCAAAGAGAGATTATGCAGATCCTCTCGCGGATGGGCGAGATCCAATATCGCGCCAAAGATTTGAAGGGAGCCCTCGATTCTTTTTCCAATCTCCAAACCATGGCCAACCAAATCAGTGTAGTTTCACCGACTCTCCAGGAGGAAGCCAGAAGTCACCTTCTCACAGCCATCCACTTTTTGGGACAAATACTGCTTGATCGTGATGCCAAGGACGAAGCTGTGCTTCTCTTTCGCGAAGAAATTCGACTGCGTGATCAAATTATTGCCCGCCGCCCCTACGATCCAGACCTGAAGATCGGACTCGCCAGCGCATATGGTAAAGCTGCGCGGTGTCTGGAAAGTGAACAGCGATCACTTGGTATTTTCTACTTGGAACAGGCCATATCTCTGATTTCCAGTCTTCCCCCGGAGTTTCGAAACATCCCGACTAACATCGCCTTGTCGGAAGATTACCGCGCTCAGCTCAATTCGCTCCTCGAAAAAGACGAATAGATTTTGAGCGAGAACCGCTGATTATACAGGGTACAATTGCTAACTTGACAGGGTATGATCGATCATATTCTAATCCGAATCTGATTGAGCCTTCCACTATCAGGGGCAGGAACGAGCCAGCGCATGGTGATTGACTTACCGGGGTTATGGGATTTGACTAAAATTTTTTGAATCATACCGCATTCTTTTGCCTCTGGATATGGTAAACGGGGAAGGATGCCACTCAGTTCGCCATGAAAAGATATCTCACCTTTACTGCCGTCTGCCTGTTCTTGGTGGGTCTTCCCATCCCCGTTGTTGCCCAGTCTGTCGATGGTACATTCCCCGTCACTTCCAATCTCAAGGCCGGGGTCGCCAAGGTTGACATCACACCGGAGGTTGTCGCTGGCATGACGGTGATCGGGCACCGGCGCGAAGTCAACGGAGTGCGCGATCCGTTGCGGGCCGGGGTCTTGATTCTGGACGACGGGGAAACAAAGGCGGCCATCGTGACTATGGACACAATTGGTGCCTGGGAAGAAATGGTCAAGCGGGTCAGAATTGATATTGAAAAGGAGACCGGAATTCCCGCCACGAACATCATGGTCGCTGCATCCCACAATCATTCGGCACCGGGCTATACTGAGAATTTGCGATGGGGTTCAGATTTGATCAAAAAGGTGGCGGATGCCGCGAAAGTAGCGGCTGCAAACTTGAAAATCGTAAATGTCGGTTATGGCGAAGATCACATATCCTTTGGAATCAATCGCCGTCAGACCATTGATGGGCGGGCCGTGGTGCGTTTGAATTCAGATGGTCCCAATGATCCCCGAGTCAAAGTTCTGCGTTTTGATGATGGCCAGTCACTGACCCCGGTGGCGGTGATAATGCATGCGGTTTGTCATCCCTGCTGCTTCACTTGGGGTGACAAAGGCTCGCAGCCCTATCCCAACGGCTATCCTAAGATGACGGCGGATTTTCCCGGTGAAGCACAGTCCTTTGTTGAGAATGTCTATAATGGTAAGACCTCCACCCTTTTTATTCAGGGCTGCGCTGGTGATATTCGCCCGAACTTGCCGGGTTATCCCTACCGCTGCGCGGATGAGGCCGATATTCAGTGGGCGGGCCGCGATCTCGGTGCAGCCGTAACGCGAGCAGCATCTCATGGCGTAACCCGCGAGCACCTCCGCAAACGCGAATCATTTTACCAGATCCGCGTTGCCAGGGAGGTAATTAATCTTCCCGGCAAAGAAGGATTGGTGCCTGCGGAGTTGATGGCGATGAAGGTTGGCCCGTTCCTCTTTCTCACGATGCCAGGTGAACCGATGGTCGAGTTCGGATTCAAGCTGGAATCAGCCATTGCAGACCGGGCCGTCCCCATCATTGTCGGCTACGCAAATGGCAACATCGGCTACATTGCAACAGCGGATGCCCACAAAGTCGGTGGTTACGAGCCGAGTCGTTCAGTCCTGTTGCCTGAGGCAGAAGCTGTTATCTTAAAACAACTTGGGGCGCTCGCCGACCGGGTCGTTGGTGACGTGTTCGAGTCATTTTCCAAACATCCCCAGGATGTTGACAAACGGGCTGCCGAGGAAAAAGCCCGGCTCGAAGCTTCCCAACCAGCCAAGCCACAATAACCTGCATGAGTCAGACTACGATACCCCGCAGCGCACCCACCTGCATCCGCCGCCGCATCATTGGTGTGACCATGCTGATGGCCTTTATTTTGTATCTTGACCGCATCTGCATGGGTGAAATCGTGAAATCAGTGTCATTCAATAATGACATGAATCTGACCCAGGAGCAGATTGGGCGCATTCTTGGCTCATTCTTCTTTGCCTATGCCTTGTTCCAAATTCCCGCAGGCTGGGCCAGTGATCGTTTCGGTGCGCGCCCCATGTTGACGATTTATATCGTCCTGTGGTCACTTTTTACCGCGATGACAGGGCTGGTGTCGGGTTTTGTTGGGCTGCTCATCGCTCGCCTTTTATGCGGCATGGCGGAGGCCGGCGCCTATCCGACATCAATGGCTTTAATTCGCAAATGGATTCCGTTGAGTGGCCGCGCCCGGGCCAGCGGAATGGTCGCTCTCGGAGGCAGGATCGGCGGAACTCTCGCCCCATTTCTCACCATCTGGTTGATCGTGACCCTGGGCAATTGGCGAACCTCATTGTGG
>JBGSJM010000394.1:0-3527 GCA_041742015.1 Verrucomicrobiales bacterium
GATGGAAATGGCCGGCGTCGAGGCAAAGCACCTTCTGGTTCTTGATCGCGTAGCCCAGGTAGAACTCGTGCGAGCCGACCACATAACTCTCGCTGCCGATCCCGAACAGCTTGCACTCGACCGCGTCGAGGTGGTGCTTCGGGTTCAGCTTTTTCGCGAAAACCTGGTCGAGCGAATCGGATAGACGCTGGCGCGGAGCCAACCGGTCCACCGGCGTGTCCTTGTAGCCATCCGGAATCCAGACGTTGGTGACCGTCGGCGAGCCGAGCGCCTTGCCCATCACCGCGCCGATTTCGCGCGAGGCGATGCAATGTTCGATCCAGAAGTCACGGATGGCCTTTTTCGGATGGGAAAGCGTGAATCCGTCCGCCGCCTTGGGGTGGGCGAAGCAGGTGGGATTGAAATCCATGCCCATGCCGTTCGCTTTCGCCCAGTCGATCCAATTCTGGAAATGTTCAGGGCGGATTTCGTTGCGCCCGACCTTTTTCCCGCCGAATTCGCCGTAAAACGCATGGAGGTTGAGCCGGTGTTTGCCGGGGATCAGCGAGAGGGCCTTGTCGAGGTCGGCGCGAAGCTCATCGGGGGTGCGGGCCTTGCCCGGGTAGTTTCCGGTCACCGCGATGCCGCCACTGAGCCCTTCACCGGTGTTCTCGAATCCGCCGACGTCGTCCCCCTGCCAGCAATGCAGCGAGATCGGGATCGTGGCCAGTTTCGCCATCGCGGCCTCCGTGTCCACACCGAGGTCGGCGAAACGGGTCTGGGCGAGTTTGTACGATTGGGCGATGGATTTTGAGGATGCCATAATGGATGGGTTGTTGGGAAGGGCTGTCAACTTTGCGCGAATTCCTGCCGAAAAACCTCCACAGTTTGGCCAAAAACCAGCACGATCCCGCCAGTGAAACGCATTCTCAAGGTCCATGACTGGTTCCACCCCGACGGTTTCCCCATCAGCGTCGAACGCCGCGAGCCCCAGGAATCGTTTGAACCGCATGCACACGAATTCGCCGAGCTGGTGATCGTCACCGGCGGAAAATGCCTGCACGTCACCGGCAACGATTCCTGGGAGCTGACCGCGGGGGATGTGTTTGTGATCGCCGGGCCGCGCGAGCACGAATACCGCGACCTCGACGATCTCCGCCTCGTCAACATCCTCTATCAACCCAACCAACTGAAAATGGGTCTCCAGGACTTGTCGTCGGTGGCCGGTTACCATGCGCTTTTCACGCTGGAGCCGGCACGGCGCAACCGGCAGGCGTCGAAAGGCCGCCTGCGTTTGAACGGCAGGGAACTGGCACAGGTGACCGGCCTGGTGGACCGACTGGAAGGCGAACTGGATGCCCGCGAACCGGGATTCGGCTTCATGGCGACGGCCTGCTTCATGCAAATCATCGGCATGCTTTCGCGTTGTTATGGCAAAACCCATTCACCGGACGGCCGCGCCTTGTTACGGATCGGCGAGGCCTTGTCGCACCTGGAGCGGAACATCCATCACGAGGTGAATCTGGAGGAACTGGCCAGCATCGCCCACATGTCCACCCGGAGTTTCCTGCGGGTCTTCCAATCCGCCACCGGGTCCTCACCGCTCGCCTGGGTGCTCGGCCAACGGGTCCACCGCGCCTGCCATCTGCTCCGCCACACCGACCGGCGCATCACCGAAATCGCCTTCGACGTCGGATTCAACGACAGCAATTATTTCACCCGCCAATTCCGGAAAAGCACCGGATTTTCCCCGCGGGACTACCGGCTCAGGCATTCCTGAGCAGCCACCATACTCCCGGGGTGGCTCTCCATACCGCTGCATCGAATCATGATTTCATCGAAACGCGGAGGGCGCAGAGAAAGGCGCTGAGTTGGTGAGTTCGGGGCCACCTGAAGATTTCAATGTCAGCTTTTGACCGTGCATCCATGCCCGCTCCGCGCATTCCTCCGTGATCTCGGCGTCTCAGCGTTTCGGTTCTCTTTTCGGCAGCGTTCTCCGATGCGCCTGGCCTCGTATTGCGGCTTATTGAAAACACCGGGCGATAGTGGTTGGGACCAGAGCTCTCGAATTTGCATTCATGTTAATCCGTTTACTCTGACCCCATACTCTGACCCAGTCGAGAGCGGTCGGATTTTCGGGGCCGCCTCAGTCCGCCTCGATGCCCTCTAATTCCACCTTAGCGGAAAGCTTTCGGGTTGCCTTTCGAATAAGCCTGATCGTCTATCTTTAACTGTTCTGTAGCCTAAATATAAGAATCCATCTTTGCTGATCTGAATCAATAAGTGATGAGGCTCACCGACAAAGGCCGCCGCATGCGCATGGTAATCCAGATCTATTTCCTTTAGTTTTTCTCCCAGCATAATTCTTCTTTTTGATATTTCCAAAAAAAGCTTATTATCATGCTTTAAATCTTCGTAAGAAATCTCCGAATTTGGAGGTATTTCTTTAGATTTATTACCGTAGTAAAGTGTAGCCTTCTCCCTCGTTCGATTAATTAAGTAAGCGTCATGATCTGGCTGACAAGATGCCAGAATAAGCGGAATTACGAAAATCAATTTTTTGATTGTTTTCATTCAGTAGGGTCAGAGTCAGTAGGGTCAGAGTAAACAAATTCACATTTACCCTCAGTGGGGTCAGAGTAAACGAATTCACATATACCCTCTCGACGTCTGACGCTACTTTGAGCTTTCGCGCATGGTCCGGCAGCCACGGTTTCAATATCCCGGCGCGGTGGCCCACAGAAAGCAAGTGCAGGCAGCCCTCAAAATTGTAGAAAGGGTGTTAATTGGTGTACTCTGACCCCAGAGAGTGGCGCGATTAAAAAGCGCCTTTTGATTAAGGCCGTCAGCAACCCGGATGTTGGGGAAAAACTCGGCATTCGAACTCTGCAAAACCTCGTCAGATTTGTGTCGCTGGCGTGCGAGAAGAACAAGGCGTGTTCTTGCGCCTTCGATGAACTCTTGATGGAGGTCTGTGCCGCTGAGTTGCTGGCCCCACTGCTTTAACGTTTTGGGCAACGATTTGCAGAGAGGAAGTCGCCGCGCCGCCGCGATAAGCAGGTCACCCATGCCACAGGCAGGATCGTAGAAGACACTTTTCGGACCGAAGCCCGTGCCGCAGTCAATCAGCTTTGCCCCAAGCTCAGTCCCTGTGAAGAATGCGCCAAACTTACGCCTTGTTTCCAAAGGAGTTGCGAGTCGGAGTTCGGCACCCGCCTGACCATTCAGCGCAGCATGCACACGCGTATTCCAATCGACAGCAAGGTAGGACTCTATCGACAGACGTTTCAACTTGGAAATGTATGCGGAGTAGTCGCTAAACGGGCTGAGATTGGATTGTTTAGGCATGGCTGGCATCAATGATTCATTGTTTCAGTAATTCCGCTCAGTTCAATTCAACATTTTACAGCGATGGCGTTTCCGTTGTTTGCAAGAAGTTGCCAGCTTCTGCTCGCTGGCGATGAGCACGATGTAGCGGCTGATGGTGCGGCCGAGGTCGCACTTTTTCAGGAAAACGTCGGCGAATTCTTCGAGGTGGGTGATCTTGC
>JBGSJM010000395.1:0-3832 GCA_041742015.1 Verrucomicrobiales bacterium
CGGAAAGCAGTCTCGATATCCAACATCATTTTCTCTTTGGCATCGATTTGATTGATCATTTCGGTGCTGGCGATCTTTAGCGGTTGGGACTCGGACTGGCCGCTCGCTCCGCCGATTTTCAGGGGGCGTTTGGTCATTTGACTTTCCCGTTCACCGGTTTTTTTCTCCTCATTTTCCGCTACTGTGGCGGTGGTTGATTCCTGGAGCGAATTGTCCCGGACTTGTACCGCGTAGGAAATTTTGTCTTCCGGCCCCAGGCCCAGATCATCGAGGGGAACATTCGTTTTCAGGTCGATGGCGGATTGATCCGCTTGATCACCCAGATCGAGGGGCCGGGAAACAGTCCGGGTCTCACCCTGGGGACTGGTGATGGAGAAAACCACTTTGGCAGCGGCCAGACCGATGTCGTCGCGCGCTTCAAATACGAGATCCAGCCCGTGCTGGGGGCTGAGCGTTTCGCGGGCTGACTCACGGGTTAATTTCACGGAGGGCGGCTGATCTGGCACCACAATAATGGTGGTGAAGGGCAAATCGAGATTGGAAAAACCTAAGGTGCTGGTGAGAACCGGTCGAAAGACAAAATCGGAGGTCAGTTCTCGGTGATAGCCATGGTAGCCGTTGATCAACTCCAGCGGAATGGTTCGCTTCACATTGCTGGCGATTTCCAAATCAGCTTTTTCCAAAGGTAAATCACCATTAAAGCGCAGGGATAACTTGCTGCCCTGGATCACTCTAATCTGGTTAGGGAAATGGTTCCAGACCTGCGGAGGCCGTTTCGAATAAGCTGGTTCAGTGATAGTGAAAGTCACCTCTCCCAGCCGCGGTCGGGTCGTGACCGGGGCGCTCTGCCACTCGGTGAGAGCGTCACCTCCACCCACCCGGTAACGAAAAGAGCTTTGCAGATTCTCGATTTCGAATGAGTGATTTTCCCCCGCCGGCAGGATTCGTCCATCGTCGATTTCCAGCCACACAGAGGCGGGCCGTTTCCCCTTGACCGAGACTGTCACTTCCAGGTTGCTCCCTTTGAGCAGGGCTCGGGGCAGGTCGGAGGTTTGTTCGATCCGGGTCAGAGGCAGATCCATCCCGGGCAGGAAAAAACGGGCCAGCAAACGCGGCGACCCCTGAGAGTAGAAAAACGCCAGGAATCCAGTGAGAAAAATCAAGAGACTTCCCAGAGCCATCAGCGAGAGGCGCGGCACCGGCAGGGGCTCGACCGTGGGCGGGTCCACATACTGGCAGAGTGGCACCATCTCCTTGACAAGTGCCTGGACCATCGCCTCCGATCCCGTGGTTTTGGCCCCATCGGTCTGGAGCGAGGCAAAGGTGACCCAGCGATCTCCCGAGTTTTTCTGGATCCGGTCGAGGGCACTGGCGGCGCTGGCTCGATCCGGCCCGCGCAGGAAAAACTTCCGGATACCCCAGACCAGAGTGCCACCGAGCAATCCGACCGCAACCAGCCCCGCCCAGCGGCCTGCCGGACCTTGCCAGACCGCAAACCAGTCAACCACCAGAGCCAGCCCGATTCCGGCGATGAGCCAGACTGCGGTTTGCAGGATTTGTCGATTGAGCAAGGCCTGGTGTTTGATCGCCGCGACCGCCGCAAGGGTCGAGGCTACCAGCCTGGCCGGGTCCGTGGGTTTCGTTTTGAAATTCGGGTCCATTTGTGCTTCCCACTATAACACAAATGGGAAATCTACGGTGGCAGACTATTCTATCGATACCCGATTCCCGAACTTCATGAATTCCTTGTAAAACTTGAGACGAACATCTCCGGTTGGGCCGTTGCGGTTCTTGGCGATAATGAGATCAGCGTATCCGGCCATTTCCTCGCGCTCTTCCGGATCCTCGGCATAATACTCGGGACGCGTCAGCAGCCCGACCAGGTCGGCTTCCTCCTCAATGGCTTCCGAATCCCGCAGGTCACTTAGTCTTGGACCCCCTCGATGGGAGTCGGTCCTCCGGCTTAGTTGGGAAAGAACAATGATTGGGATATCCAATTTCCGGGCAATTGTTTTGAGTCCCCGGCAAATCGCTCCGATTCCTAGTTCCCGGTAGCCGCGACCAGAAATACTACCCGCCTGAATCCTTTGCAGGTTATCGATTGCGATGTATTGGATATTGTGTCGCTCTTTGAAGTATTCCGCTTTCGTTTGCAAATCATCAATCGTCAGGGTCCAGGAGTCATCAATCCACAGCGGTGCCTCCCCAATTTCGGAGGCGGCCTTCACCAACCGGGCCAAATCCCGTTTATCGAGAAAGTTGGCCCGGACCTTGTACCCAGTGATTTCTGCCCGCGAACAAATCATCCTTTCCACCAATCGCTCAGCGGAAACTCCAGGGCTGAATATCGCGCCGGGTGCAGCATCTGGTTTTCCGATGCTCATAAATTCCACCATACTCATTACCAGCGAGGTCTTACCCATGGACGGGCGTGCAGCGAAGACAATCAGCTCCCCGCCTTGAAATCCATTGGTCAGGCGATCCAGATCTGTAAATCCCGTCAGGAGACCAGCAGAGGAGGGCTGGTTGAGGCGCTTTTCGATGGAATCAATGACCGAAAAGACTCTGGGTTTGATACCGTAATCGTCGAAGTTTGGTGAATTGGTGGAAGCGGGCATGGGTGGTTAATGGGAGGTGGGTGAGCTTTTGGGGCCAGTCTATTTCCTGGCCAGAATTCTGACGTGAGCACGATGGTAGAAATGGGAACAATGAAGAATTTCGCCAAATCCAGCTTTCTTGAAGAACATCGGGAAGGTCTTGGGCGACAGATACCAAAGATGCCCGGGAGGCCCCAGATATTTCCAGGAATCTCCGGCCATGGCCTGCTTGAAATGGGTCACGCTGGGGCAGACCGCAAATGCAAGCCCGCCCGGTTTCAAAAGCCGGTAAAACTCCGCTAAAGTGGCATTCAGGTCCTGGACATGTTCCAGCACATGCAGGGCAACGATCAGATCAAAACTTTCATCCGCAAAACCAGCCGCGCGAAAATCTCCGAGATGGGCGTCCAGCCCGCAGCTTTGGGCATATTTGACACAGGCATTGGAGTAATCATACCCGGTGGCTTTGAACCTGGGATTTTGCTTCACGGCACTGAGAAAATCCCCCTGCCCACAGCCAATTTCCAGAGCGCGAATTTCCTTGTCCCCGGGGAATTTGGAGGAAATCCAACTGGCGAAGCACTTGTATTTTAATTTCCGGAAAGTGTCGCCCGCTGGCACAAACTCCTCGCCCTTTGGCTGATAGCTTGGCGCATAAAAGTCGATGAGAAACTCTTCGGATGGATGTTCCTCCACAAAAATGAAGGAACAATCGGCACATTGGACCACATGGTACCCATCTTTTTCCTTCCACGGCTGAATCTTTTTCCCACCGCAAAGGGGACATGAGTCCAGTTTCGTATGATGCCGGGGATCCAGTGGGGGAAATTTGGTTGATATTTTTTGCACGGAAAAACAGTGTTTAGTTGGTGGTTCTTATCACCATAGTAAAAGCCAGAGTCAAGATTTTTTTGATTGAGCAATCACTGAGAACCGCTCCTTTGCGGTCCGTTCTCCACATCCAGCCTGTCACCACTTTTGCATCTTACCGGTCCTCAAGAGCTTCGATTTTGAGCATGAACCGTATGAGATCGGCGAGCTTGCCGCCGCTGGGACTCAGGAACTGCAGTGGTCATAGCTGAACTTGATTTACCCTAAGGGACTGTTGAATTATTCACCAAACTCCGGCAAAGGGGTCAAAACCCGAGGGCGAAACGCCCGCCCTCCGAGGAGAGCGATTTTCGCGAAAAATTCCGCCATTCCGGTTTGGAGACTTTTTCCGGCGCTGTGAATAC
>JBGSJM010000396.1:0-27768 GCA_041742015.1 Verrucomicrobiales bacterium
GTATTCACAGCGCCGGAAAAAGTCTCCAAACCGGAATGGCGGAATTTTTCGCGAAAATCGCTCTCCTCGGAGGGCGGGCGTTTCGCCCTCGGGTTTTGACCCCTTTGCCGGAGTTTGGTGAATAATTCAACAGTCCCTTAACTTTCGTTTAATGTTCCAAAACCTCAACTTTTCAAAGTATAAGGGTAAGGTCGAGGATTCAACAGGGTTGAATGAGCAATTTCCGGCCAGTCAATCCAAGGTCAGCGGGAGAAATTTCCAGTTCAGCGAGAGAAATCCGGAGTTATTAGCTCCCAATTCGGAGTAAATAGCTTCCAATTCGGAGGTAGGAGATAGCAATTCGGAGGTCTTCGGAACCAGAGGCAGGTCAAACCCAGAAATTCGTAGGTCCGTGGCAGAAATTGGGAGGTCGAAACCAGAAATGCGGAGGTCGGTGGTCCCTGTTGGTGTCAGAGAACTCCGGGTACGGAGGTAATAACTCCGGCTTTCTACCTCGGACCTCCGGGTTTCCTTGAAATAACCTGCAGTTTCTCCCTCCGACCTCGGAAATGGACCTGTTTCAGGGCGCGGGAGTCGCTTCGGGATCGTCTTTTTTGCGACCGGGGAAGCGCATTTTCAGATCGTCGTAAATCGTGTCGGCACCGGCTACCCCTCGCTTGGCAGCCTGTTTCACGCTCTGGTGAAAGGCCAGGTCGGCCACATAGATGTCGGTGTAGGCCAGGGAGAAGGTGTCCTGGAGGGCTTCGCAGATTGGGGCCAGTTCCCGCAGGGTCGGAAGCAGGTCGGCAACGAGCTTGCGGTCTATTGCCATTTCATCACCATCGATAAAACCTGGTACCAGCTCGGGTCGGTTGGCCATGTAGGCTTTGCACTTCTCATCAAAAGCCAGGGTCTTGTCGGCCACTTTGGGGAGCAATTGCCGCTCTTCTTTGGTGAGATTGATGGTGATGTCTTCGAGTGCTTCCTTGAGTGCCGCTACGGCGGCTTCAATGGCGGTTTTTTTTCGGGGCTGATTTCGATTGAGATACGATTATCGGATGCCATAAATTGATTTGGTGTAGTGGTTGGTTCGAAGCCATCCCCTGAAATCCCGGAGTGGAACTATCCCAAACCAAGTTCGAATCTCAGGTCAACGGCTCCTGCTTGGGGTTTGACTATGGAGGTATGAAGTGGGGGATGCTACGAGAGAATTTTGACATTTGTTTCACATTTCCGCCCTTCGCCAAACCTAAAGTTGATCTGGATTGTGAGAGGTTGATTCAGCTTAACGTCGTGGCAGTTGGCTGAATCCGAGGCGGCGCTGAAAACAGATTTTTTAGTGGCCCGATTTTGGGGTCTGATGAGCGCTCCCAAAGGCCAAAAACAGCCCCGAAGGAAGTCACTTCAAAGTCATCAAAAAGCTGACCAAATCGAGCAGTTCATCTCTGGTCATGCTTTGGTCCAGACCTACGGGCATCAGCGAAGCGGGATTTCTCTGGATGGTTTTGATCTGTTTGCGATCCAAATGCTCGACCAGTCCCGCCACCCCGGTCAGGGTGATGCTGGTTTCGGTCTCGCTGGGGATAATACCAAGATGTTGAGAATCATCGTTTAAAGTGACGATGAAACTTTCAAAATCCCGGGCGATGGATTCGCTGGGGTAGAGAATGGATTCCACCAGATCAACTGGTTTGCGAACCCGCGCAATGGTGGAGAGATCTGGACCCACCGCTTTGCCAAGATCGCCAATTTTATGGCAGGTGATGCAAGCCCCCTTGCCCGATTCAAAATGTTTACGGCCACGGACAGGATCTCCCTTTTCGAAATCAGCGACCAGGGAGAGGAGATTGTCTTTCCGTTTGAGGTGCTCCTGCTCGACTTTGGCAATGGCCTGATAGATGACCTCTCGGGTCCCGGTATCAAATCCCGAGAAAAGGCCCCGAACTTCCCCCATGTTCAGCCCGCCGAAGCCGGGAGATTTGGGCAGGGTTTCCGACAACACTTTCGCTTGTTCCGGGTCAGGCACAGACCGGAAAAGCTTGAAAAGACGGGGTAATTCAACCGGATCAGCCCGATCCAACAATCGGGCAATCTCGGTGAGTTCTTTCGAAGAAATACTGGACGTTTCCAGAATCTGGATGGCCTGGGAGCGGAGGGCAGCGTCTTTGCCCTGCTCGAGAATTTCCAGCAAAAGCGCGAAGGCAGAGCCGGAGATGGCGTTATTTTTGCCTTTGGTGGACTTGGCCCGGAGCGCCTTCACCCGAATGATCGGGGAATACTTTTTGTCCTCTGCAATCGCGGCCAGTTCTTTATCAAAGAGATTGGAGCTCGTTTTTGAGAGGCTGTTGAGGGCAATTTCGATGGTTGCCGGATCGCTTAACCAGCGCTGAAAGGGAACCTGCCAATCAGCCTGAAAATCGTAAGCCGGGAAAGTCGGCAAAAGCCGCCGGGCGAGGTTCTCAACCTTCGGATCATCATGATGCAGTAGATAGCCAACAAATGAAAGGATCGGCGGGGTGTTCGCAAAATGAGGGGCAAGATCGAGGATCTGCGCTTCTTTTTGCGGGGTAAGTTCGTCGGTGAAAAAGTAAAACTGGTTGGCAATCGCAGCATCCCATTCTGGATGGCGTTTCGCGATTTCGGTGACGGTTTTCCGCAGGGTATCATCGTCACTATGAAAGTAGAGAACCAGATCGAGGATACCGAGCCGAAAATTATCCATTCCCTCCAGAGCCCAGATGGCGACGTTCTGTTGGGCGGTATTCCCGCTCCGCAGAGTGGCGAGAACGGCATCCGAATCGGCGATCTCAATCAGGGAATAAATTATGGCATGCTCCAGAGCGCGATCACTACCGCCCTCCCTCCCTGCCCGTCCGAAAAGGCTTCCCACCGCCCGGGTTTCGCCCATGGCTCCCAAAGCCACCGCTGCGTTTCTGGCGATTTCCGGCTCTGAGGTCCGCACCATCTTCGCCAGGGTACCGGAGATGGTTTTATTGCGATCCAGCTCAAATAGCAAATCACCGGTCTCCTGCTTGGCGAGTTGCTGCCAAGTGCGGGTCACTGAAATAGCGTTACAGGCGGTGATCTGAACCGTTGGCGCAGGATCCTGGAGGGCGCGGGCAATGATATCAGGAGACTCAGAAAAGCGCATCCGCGCCAGCGCCCACACGGCATTGCGGCGGGCATCTTCGGTGGACTTGGGGTCTTCGAAGATCAACTCAATCTCGGCAAGCGCGGATTCTCCCCGAATCGCAAACTCGGTCACGGCTCTTTCCTGAACAAAACAATCATCTGATTTCAAAAATTCAGCCACCTGAATGGGATCAAATTTTCCCCACACTTCGGCGCTCATCGATTTGGAGGGCTGATAGGGCGTGCCGCTTTTTGCGATGCGATAGATGCCCCCATTGACATCGGGCCGGGCGATTTGCGAAGTCGGGCAGCCCTGGCGAAACCAGCCTCCCGTGTCGATCACAAGCAGGTCGCCATTGTGATCTTCGAGGACATCGGTGAGATGGGCATTGGCCCGGTTAAGCTGAAAAACCGTATCTGTTTCCGCAGCGGCGAAGGTGGAACCCTTTTTTTCCAGCCGGGTCCGGGTGACTTGGTTGGAATTAAAATGCGCCACCAACCATTGATCCTTCCAGTCGCGATTGAGGTGCCCACTGCGGTAGCGGCATATTCCCGAAACTGCAACGTGTCCGAAATTGTGGATTTCCTCAAGCAGAGGTCCGGTTCGTTTGAATTCGCCGAGCACTTTCTCCTGATCACTTCTGGGGTAGGCTCCGCCATGAAGCCAGTGCACCAGGCAATCCCCCCTTGGTTTTCCATGAAATATGTTGGCGGTTCCGATAATTTCTCCGGTCACGGTAAAATCGATCTCCACAGGATTATCGAGCCCACCCCCGGCATGTACCCGCACATCGCTGCCATCGAGCTGGCAGGACCAGATTCGCGCTCCCATAGCCTTGCTGACCAGCACACCGGTTTTGGAATCTTTGACCTCGTGCCCCTTGCGGCCGTGGCACCAGTAGAGACGCCCGTTGGGGTGGAGAAAGGGGCCGTGGACATCAGCCGCGTTGCCCGTGAAATCAAATCCACTCACGATCAGCTCCCTGCTTTCGGCCACTCCGTCGCCATCCGCGTCGGTCAGGTTCCACATTCCGGGAGGGTCCATCACGTAAAGGCTATCGTAAACCCAGAGCGCGCCCTGGGGAAAAACCATCTGGTCGGCAAAAGTCGTCACCTTATCGTAGATGCCATCCCGATCAGTATCGGTCAGTAGTTTGATGGAGTGGGGCTTTGTTTTGAGCAACTGCTCTTTATCCAGATTCACCCCTGAGCTTTCCGCCACAAAAAGCCGACCGGAATCATCCAACGTCGCCATCATCGGATATTTTAAGAGTCCCGGTGCCACCGCTTCGGAAACAGTGAGCCCTGTCGGCACAGTGTAGTCGCCTGGGGGCAATCCCCAAACCGAAGGGAAGATCACCTGGATCAACAAAAAAGGGAGACTAATCGATAACTTCACACTTTTACTTTCTCAATCTTCGACAGGTTTGGCAAGGGCCGTTTCAGGTTATGTTCTTACTATAATTTTCCGCATATTAAGGTAGTTGATAGAATTTCAAAGGAAGACTCTTTGGTTCGTTTCCGATGATTCCAAGGCCGCTTCCAGAACCTTGATGATTTTAACGCCATCAGCAAAATTCGGGAAAATCTGCTTTTTGGATTTGATCGCCTCCAGAAAATCAGCTGCGGCATTCACAAAACCGTGTTCATAACCAATGATGTGGCCCGGAGGCCACCAGTTTTTGGCATATTCGTGGACCGGCTCGGTGACGAGGATATCCCGGAAACCAGCCCGGTCCCGGGGATCATTTTCCGAGTAAAATTTCAGACGATTCATATCCTCCATATCCCAAGTCAGGGCTCCTCCGGTGCCATAGACCTCAAAGGTGTGGCGGTTGCGACGGCCCGAGGCATAGCGGGTCGTTTCGATGGTTCCCTGGGCACCATTGTTGAACTCCGCCAGCATCAAAGCCGAGCACTCCACATCGACATGGCCTTTTTTGGAGGGATCGGTCGATAGGGGGCGTTCCGTCTGAAATTGCGTGGTCTGGCAGGTAATACTCGCAAAATCCCCCACTAAAAAGTGGGCCAGATCCACCGCATGAGACCCCAGATCCCAGAGCGGACCAGCGGCAGCGGTGCTGCGCTGCAGCTTCCAGTCTAGCGGGTGATTCGGATTCAGGAGCCAGCTTTGCTGATAGGCCCCGCGCCAGTGCAAGATCTTGCCGAGATCCCCGGCATCGATCATCTGTTTGGCGAGATGCACCGCCGGACAGCGCCGGTAGTTGTGGTTCAGATAATGCACCACCCCGGCCTTGCGGGCCGTCTCCAGCATTGCCTCCGCCTGGGCCAGAGTATTGCAAAATGGCTTTTCGCAAAAGATATGTTTACCCGCCTCCGCCGCCGCGATCGCCGTTTCCGCATGGAGATAGGTTGGCAGGGCGATGTCGATGATGTCGATGTCATCCCGCTCCATCACTTTCATCCAGTCGGTTTCGACCTCGGCCCAGCCCCAGCGATCCGCAAAAATCTTGAGATCAGCCCGGTCCCGTCCGCATACCACCTGAAGAACCGGCTCGTAGGGTGTGTCAAAAAATTTGGATACCTGACGCCAGGCGTTGGAATGTGCCCGGCCCATAAACCGATGTCCGAGGAGTGCAATGCGCTTTTTTTCCATCCCGCAAATCTGACAAATTTCGACGATTCAGCAATGAAAAATTGGAGAGTTGAACCTCTTAGCGGGCGGTATAGACTGCCACCTCATGAAAATAGTCCGACAAATCCTGACCCATCCCGGCGGTGCCCACAAAGACGACCTGCTCGCCTGCTGTCTTTTGATCCATGTTCATCAGGCTCCGGTAGTGCGGCGGGACCCCACCCAGGCAGATCTCGACGATCCTGAAACCCTGGTCGTCGACGTCGGGCTCGATCATGATCCCAGGCGCGGCAATTTTGATCACCATCAGTTTCCCCGTGACCACCACCCAACTTGTGCTCTGAGCCTGGTCTTGCAAGATCTCGGGCTCTACGACGATGCTAAAAAATTCTGTGAATGGCTCGAGCCCGCAGAATGGTTCGATACCCGAGGCCCAAATGAAACTGCCAAATGGCTTGGGGTGGAGAGGGATATTATCTCCAAAACCAGTTCCCCGATCGATATCACACTGCTACGCCGCTTTGCCAAAAGCACCGAACTCACTCCGGAATCGCCCATCTGGCAGGTTATGGAAATGATCGGGGCTGATCTGATTTCTTACGTTAGCGAGCTGCGCAACCGCCTGAAGTATATTGATGAACACGCCCAGTTCTGGACCATCGATTCCGGGAAAAGCGAACCCTTTGAAGTCATATTTTTGCCCCGCACCAACCCTCTCCCCTGCGAGGATGCCTCATCTGGAATGAGTCGTTACATCGAGGAGAAAGGAAAAGAAAACCGTGTCGCAGCCATGGTCTACCCAGATCGCCGGGGAGATGGCTACGGGCTCTCCCGCTATAATGACGATCTCAGGGTCGATTTTTCCAGTCTGAAGTCCACCTGCGAAGACGTTCATTTCTCCCATAACCGAGGATTTGTCTGCAAAACCAGCGCCACAGATCACTTCCGGCTCAAAGAACTTCTCATAATGGCGGCTACCAAAGTTGAGAGTTGCATTGGCTTAGACTCTCAACAATCAACTAAAAACTATCAACTAACAGTGTCACACCCGGATGGCTGATGACAAACAAATGTGAAGCAATGAATATAAGTGATCGGGAAATGTTTGTTGAGCAGGTGCGCGAGCATCACGCGAGTTTGCGTGGGTTCGTGCGATCACTCGGCGTTGATCCTCTCTGGGTCGACGACATTGCCCAGGAAGCTTTTATCATCGCCTACAACCGGCTGGAGGAATTCGACAAAGAACGCGACTTCGGAGCTTGGCTGCGGGGCATCGCCCGGAATCTGGTCATTAATGAACGACGAAAGACGGCCCGTAGAAAGCGCATTTTATCGGATAATTTAACCGATGTCCTCATCTCCTCATCCTCCGCTCCCGAGAATGAGGTTGAGGAACTTGGTGACAATGATCTCGCCAAAGTCAAAGCCCTTCGCGAATGTATCAACGAACTACCTGAAAAAAGCCTGACTTTAATCCATGCCAAATATGATACTGAATCATCCGCCCTCGACATCGCCAAATCACTGGGAATGAACCCACCCGCCGTTCGAAAAGCCCTGGAACGACTCCGAGAAACCCTCAAAAAATGCATGGAAAGACGGCTCGATACCTTGCACCCACAGCCAGTAGTCCGCCGACTCTCCAGCCCCGAACCCATCTAAATCTTATGGAATCAACCGATCCAAAATTCCTCATTAACCGCATCGTGATGGGAGAAGCTTCTCCTGATGAGATCAACTTTCTCTGCGGGTTGATGAAAAATGACGAAACCCTGGCCAGAGCCCTCCGCGAGGAACTGGCCTTTTCCGAATGGATTCGCCATGCACTTAAAGACCGTTCCAGCGCCTATTCAGAAGCTTTACTAGAGTCGATGGATCTTCAGGAACTAACCATGGACGAGAGATTCAGCCTCCTCAGGGATGGCGATCTTTCCGTCTCAGCCGCAGATCAACTTGCCCGACTGCTTTTGGAAGCCCCGGAAGAAGCTGAGCGTCTGCGCTCGGATCTAACCGAGGAAGAATGGATCACCCAGATCGTCTCTGGCAACAAAAGCGAAGATGCCTTTGTGGATTCCTTGGTCACCCGAATGTGGGCGGAGACTCAAGACGATAAATTCGTCAAAGACTTTTCCAAAAAGCTCCAATCCATGGAAGCTTCCACTCTCCTCAATGAAAACTCAAAAATCGTTCCGTTCCCCACCCTCAGTTGGAAACACAAAGCAACCATCGTCGCTGGACTTGCCGCTGCTGTGACCATCGGGGCATTTCTAATCACCACTTATTTTGCAGGTGGTGCATCGGGCTTGAACTCCCCAGCCGTTGCCAAAATCAGCAAGATGACCGACGACACCGTTTGGTCAGGGGGCACCAGCCCGGGAAAAGACGGCGTCATCTCTCAGGGTCGATATCACCTGGCGTCTGGAGCCATATCCCTTTCTCTGGCTGATGGAAAATCTCTCGCCGTGCAGGGCCCCGCAGTGTTTGAGGTCGATGCCACGGGCGCTGCCATCCTCCACGAAGGCGTCGCCCTGGCCACCCGGTCCAGAGTCAACGATCATGAGAATCAACCCATCGGAATTGGTCTATCTGCGAAAAATCTGGTCTTCTCAGATGGGGCCATCACAGTGGGACTGGATGCCCGTTCTCCAGATGCCACCGAGGCGATCGTGTTTTCAGGGAAAACCGGGATTTGTCTGCCCAGCGCCCGGGAGTGTCGCGATGTTTTTGAGTTTGAGTCCGTTAAAGTCGACTACAACCGGGATAAATTTGTCGATGTCCCCTACAATCCGCGAGCCTTTTCAAAAGTCTGGGAATTGCTTTCCGGCATTGAAAAAAATATTGGCGATATCGTGATTGAGTTTCCCGGAGTTGCCTCCAACACCCGCAAGAGCCAGTCCGGCGAGTTGCGGGTTTTTGTGGAACGCGATAACTTTGTCGCAGATTCTCCGGTTGAGGTGGACGCCATTACCCCAGGGTTTTTTGCATCTGGCCAGGATAATGTTGAAGGAAAGTCGCTGGCGGCCAACGGCCAGGAAATGCGAAGTTACCTCCTCCAAATGTGGCCCGATGACGATGGCATGAAAAAAGCAGGCGAAATTGAGACCTCCATGACCTTTGATCACCCCGTCATCGGAGTGATTTTCACTTCTGATCGACTCTGGGAAAGTGACCAAATGGTCGGCGCCTCCACCGAGCATCTCGTATCCAATCACCATCGTGGGCTGGAGGGTTCCAGTAATCAGATCCTCCTCAGCGAAGACGGACGCACCCTCAATTTAAAACTTCAAGGCGGGCAGTCTGAGATCAATCAAGTCAGAGTACTGGTTGCTCTGAAGTAGAATTATCTATGATTCAACAGGGTACAATCCGCGATTCAACAGGGTACAATTTTTAGCACCTGGTTCGTCGACTTCAAATATGGAAACGATAATAGAGATTCTCGGCTGGTGTTTGCTAATTAATTTTGGCATGCTCCTCACGGTTACCATCATCATTGTAACGATGAAAGATCGGATCACCAAAATACACCAACGCACATTCGGTTTGAGCGAAACTCAACTTGCAGACATCTATTTCAGAAATATCGGCGTCTACAAGATTTTGATCATTTTCTTCAATCTGGTCCCCTATCTGGCTTTGAAAATCGCAGGCCTTTAAGCGACCACTTCCCTATCCAGAAAAGTGCGGGCCAGAGGGCCACGGAAATTCCGAGCCCGGCCATGACTTGTGACGGAGCAAACCCGCTCATCAACAACGGCCAACTGAAAATGGTGACATCGGCCATAAAGTGGCTGAGTACCACCGTGAGAAAATCAAACCGGAAAAAAGCCCAGCCCCAAATCAACCCGATCACCACCATCAGGACGACCCTGCCCCACCACGGTTTTTCCGGTGGGAGAAACCCCAGGGAAGTGTGAAATATACCAAAAAGCAGGGCCGGAATCACGATAGCTAACGCAATTGAATTGGTATGACGCCGGATCCACATCGCCGCAAATAATCGATAACCAGCCTCCTCAACCACCGCGATCGGGAAGAAAAATAGGACGATCGCGAGAGCGGGCCATTGCCGATCAAGCATGGAGAGATAAAAGGCCCTTGGTTGCAAACCAACCTGACCATCTAGAAATACTTCAAAAAACTTGACCAGCAAGATCGCCACCGCCCCGGCCGCAAAGCCAATCGCCCCACCGCGAATCGATGCCATCGCGACAGACGGCGAATCCCAGCGAAATCTGACGTAGTCCCAGAACGTGGCCATCTTTTCCGTGGCATCCAAGTGCGAGCGGGTGCCCCCAGCGAGAAGCATCCAACCCAAAAGCAGCGCCCAAAGTGCCATTAAAAACTCGGAACTCACCAGCCGGGTCCACTTCGTCACCATGGGCCAGACTGGGTCCCAACTCTGGTAGTGGGCGTTCGAATCAAGCATGGCCGACGCCAGGACCATGATAAACATCACCACAGCGACCTTTAGAGCCGGTACCAGCTCGATTTCTCCTTTCCGCAGTTGGAAAAGAAAAGCAATATAAACGAGCACTATTCCGATGCCGAGAATCAAAAGCCCGAATTGATTGAGGGCTGCTTCCGGCCCCTTGCGTATTTTTAGTTCCAGCGCTGCGTTTTTAGTCAACTCGACTCGCCGCCCCAGAGCGGTTATGGTTCTCCCTCCGCTCATTACAGCGAAAATCTCGTTCAAAGATCCACTGCCTTTGAAGGCGCGGTGCAGTTCCAATCGGTAGTGGATAACACCATCCTTCGATTCACTATCAAATTTGGTTTCCTCCAGTTCTCCTAGCTGGATGCCGTAGTTATCGCGAATCAAATCTGCGGCAACCGAGCGAAATTCACTTTCTGTGAAGCCACCCTTCTCCAGATCAGGATCATCCGCTTGACCAAACCCGATTAGTTGACCTTCGGGATGCAACACAACGGAAAGGGTCTTCGGGGTGCCTTTCTTTTTAAAATTCACATAGTATCGAACCAAACCGTTTGGCTCGGAAGCATATCGACTGGCAGCCTGGATCCCCTGTTCTTCTTGCAGGGTGTCGAGAACGGTATCCCGCACCGAAAGGCTCACAAAGGGAACGTAGCCCCGGTGGTCGATCCCCTGCTTTTCAAGCACCTTGCGAGCCAGAACCACATATCCCGCCTTCGGTTTACCAACATCAACATTGGCCAGCGGCCAGATACTCGAAAAAGCAATTAATACATAAACAAACCCAGCCAGGCAAATCAACCAACCGATAATGGATGTTTTTTTCATAGATATCTGAATGGAAGATTGATCAAACCGGAGTCGTCGGAGAGGTGACCTTGCCCTTTTTGGGTGGAGTATCGTCAAAGATATATTTCCAGGCCTGACCCAGGTCATCAATGATCAAATAATTGATCGGCACAAGAAACAGAGTGACAATGGTCACAAAAAGGATGCCATAACCAAGGCTGACAGCCATGGGGATGAGGAATTGCGCCTGGGTGGACTCCATCCTGATCAATGGGAAAAGTCCGCCGAACGTGGTCGCCGAGGTTAAAAAAACGGCCCGGAAACGGGCCGCCCCCGATTCGCTAACCGCCGCAAAAACTGAGTCCCCCTTCGCTTTCCGGCGATTAATATAGTCCACGAGGACGAGACTGTCGTTGACGACCACGCCGGCCAGGGCCAGCATCCCCAAATAGCTCATGATCCCAATCGGCATCCCGGCGGGTTTTAATTGATCCTCGATCATATGACCGATAACCGCGCCGACTAGGCCAAATGGGATCACCGACATGACGATGAGCGGTTGGGCGTAGGAACGGAACGGAATCGCCAGCATCCCATACATCCCGAAAAGGATGATAAACGCCCCGATTTTCATTCCGTGGTTAGTCTCCCGCGCATCTTTGGCTTCGCCTGTGAATTCATAGCTCGTTCCAGGGTATTTTTTCTGAATCTGTTCACCCAGCCAGACTCCCATTTCGGTTCGGACCGCTTCGAGATCGACGATTTCCTTGTTGGCGTCAGCCGAAATTTCGACAGCACGGTTGCGATTGATCCGTTCGATTTTTGGGTAGCTTTTAACGACCACGGCATTGGCCACGGTGGAGAAGGGCACCTGCTGACCGTCGCGGGTGCGTATTTTCATGGTTTCCAGGGTGGCGAGGGATTTACGGTCTTTAAGCGGATATCGGAGCATGACTCGGACTTCATCCCGCTTGCGCTGCAGCCGCTGAATTTCCTCCCCATAAAAGGCCTGGCGGACCTGGCGGGCCAGATCGCTCAAAGTTAGCCCAAATTGCTCCGCTTCGGGACGGATTTCCAGTTGGATCTCATCCCGTTCCTCGTCGAGGTTGTCCTCGATATCAAACACTCCCTGGTAGGACTTAAGACGTTCCTTAGTTTCAGCGGCCAGGGCAGTGAGGTGTTCACCGTGATTACTGCGCAGTTGGATTTCCAGCGGATCCCCTCCCCGTCCTATTTCTGCCCGGAAGTAAAGTTCCTTGGCTCCAACGATGCCGCCTTTTTGCTGGATTCGTTCCCGCCAAAGACTGATGATTTCCATGGTATCCACTTTCAACTGGCGATTCTCAGGCGGGACAATGTAGAAAACCACTTCACCTCGATTGGACTGCCCCATCCGGGGAGTGGATTTGGACGATGAAATGCCCTGACCACCGACACTTGTGAAGACATCTTCAATGATCGAAATTCCGTCAGTGCCGACAAATTCTTTTTTCAGATCATCCACGATGCTGTAGATCATGGCGATGTATTTGTCAGTCACCTCATACGGGGTGCCTTCCTGCATGGTCAGGCGACAGGTGGCGCGCTCACTCAGCACCGGAGGGAACTGAACCTGTTTCACTTTACCACCGTAAAGAGCAGCTACCACCAGGGTCATGGCCCCCAGGAACAGTGCCAGCACGGCGTAGCGAAATTGAAGCGCCAAATCAAGTACAGGCTGGTAAACGCGCCGCACAAACCAGTCCAGACTGCCGGAGATGGCCTGCTGGACGACTTCGAATTTGTGATACCACCTGGTGCAGAGATCAGCAACCACCCCACCAAAAAAGATCGTAATCACTTTGCGAAGCCATTTCCGGGGGCTGTGGGTCAGGTGGGAAGGCAGAATGAGCTTCGACTCGATCAGGGAAAAGGTCAGCACCAGGATGACGATGGTCGCGATCTGGGGGAGCCAGGAGCCCATAAAGCCCTCCGAAAAATAGAGAGCGACAAAAGCCAGTTGCGTGGTCAAAACGCCGAATATCACCGGTAGAGCCACCTCTTGGGTTCCTTTGATGGTGGCGGCTATGACATCGGGATTTTCCTTTTGGTGGAGATAGATGTTTTCTCCTGTAACAATGGCGTCATCCACCACCACACCGAGCACGAGGATAAAGCCAAACAGGCTGACCAGATTGATGGATATTCCAAACAGGGGCATCAACGCCAGAGTGCCTAGAAATGAAATCGGAATCCCCACGATGACCCATAAACCCAGACTGGGGCGGAGGAAAAGCGCCAGTAACACAAAGACAAACAACATGGATTGCCAGGCGGAATTTAACAGGGTGCTGAGGCGACCCTTCACCATTTTTGATGAATCCCCCCAGAAATCAACTTCAACTCCCGGAGGAAGTTTGGGTTTGTTTTCATTGATGTAGTCCTTGACCTGGTTGGCAACGCGAATGGCGCTCTGGTTGCCTTCCCTAAAAACCGGGATCAGGACACAGCGCTCGCCATTAAAACGTGCCATAAACTGCTCTTCGGTAAATCCATCGATCACTTTGGCAATATCACCGATTTTGAGCCGGGTCCCGTTGGCCAGCGCCCGAAGGGTGATGTCTTCAAACTGTGCCTTGTTGTAGGCACGGCCCTTCGTGCGGAGGGCAACTTTTCCCGAAATGGTTTCCAGGGTCCCGGCAGGAATATCGATAGAATAATTTCGCAGCGCTGCAGCGATTTCGGCAAAAGTCAGCCCATAGCGCTCGAGAGCCCCTTCATCCACCTCGATCGAAATTTCGTAGGCGCGGACGCCCTGCAGCGCCGCATGGGTGATCTCGGGCAACTCCAGGATTTCATCCCGCACCTGCGCACCAAGAACCGCTAAATCGTGCTCAGCCATATCGCCGCTAAGAACAACACTGATAACCCAACTGTCAGTTTTAGCTTGTCGAACCGTGGCGATCTCCGCGTCCCCAGGAGGAAAATCGACCAGGGCATTCACCCGGGTCTCGATCTCGTCTTTCGCGACGCGAAGGTCGTAACCTTCATCAATCTCAACGGTGACAACTCCAGAACTCGAAGTGGCGGTGGAAAACATTTCCTCAATACCCTCGACGTCTGCGATCGCCTCCTCGACCCGCATCACGATCGATTCTTCGATTTCCTCGGGGTTGGCACCTCGGTAGCTGACGGACACCTGAATCTGGCGCTGCTCAAATTCTGGAAATACCTCCAGCGGGATTTTTCGCATCAGCAGCACCGCCAGTCCACCGAACACGATTAGGAGCATCAGCAAATTGGCCGCCACCCCATTTCTGATGAAAAATGCGATCATGAAGTAGCAGGCCGGTCACTCTTGGTTTCCTTGCTTTTTTCATTACTGCCCTTGCCTTTCCCTTTGCCCTCGGGATTGAGGCCTGGGATTTTTTCGACCTTGGGAGCAACCCCGTCTATCACCGCAATTACCGGAGTTCCGTTCACAGGAAACGAAAGCTGGGTCAGGCAGACCACGTCGTTAGCGGAGAGTCCAGCCCCTTCCGCCGGGAACACAACCTGATCCCCGCTTTTGAACATCGGCTCGACTTTTTGTCGCCGAATTTTAGAGTTTTCATCGATCAAAATCACCTCATCACTGACCCGCACGGTTGATCGCGGCAGCACAAAGACGTTCTGCAAATTTCGCCCTTTCACGATGACATCCACAAACATCCCAATTTTCAACTGTGAAGGACCGGGAGTTGGAGTGCTGGAGGTAGGGAGCGCTGGAGTGATGGAGTGTTCCCGCCGGTAGGGATCTTCGATCTGAGCGACCACAAACAATTGTCGCGTCATCTGGTCAATCGCGCTATCCACCCGGACAATTTCGCCCTTCCAACTGGAGTTGGTCGACCCGACTTGCGCGAAGATTGTCACCTCCGGCCCCTGTGTTTTCAGCACATCACCACGAAAGGTCTCAGGCAAATCGACAAAGCCGAGCTGCTCGTTGGTCAGTGGCAGGCGCACTTCCATAAAATCCGTGGCAAAGGCCCTTCCCAGTTGCGTTCCCGGGGATACAAATTGACCGACATCCACCAATTGATTGAGAATTCGTCCCGCATAGGGAGCCCGGATCTCGGTCCTGTCCAGATTTCGCAAGGCTTTTTGAACCTCGCCCTCAGCCGCCTGGATTCGCGCCTTTGCCTCCTCCATCTGCGGTTCGCGCAGCACCATGGGAGAGGGCGTGCCAGATTTCCCCAGACGCAACCAGTTTTCGGCAGCCTGCTTTCCCAGCATTTTTTCCTCCTCCAGACTCCTCTTGGCCTGGGCCACCTGGCTCCTGGCGATGATCACTGCCGTTTCATAATCGACTTTTTCGATATTTAAGAGGACCTCGTCTTTCTCAAAGAAACCACCCTCCCGGAAATTGGGCGAGATAGACACAATCCGACCACTAACCTCGGGAAAAAGCGTGGTTGATGTCCGCGGACTCACCGTGCCCCGCGTCTCCAGATAAATCTGGTAATCAGAGAGAGCGATCCGGATTCCTTCCACCTGGGTAATTTGCGGTGGTGGTGAAAACTTTGGCGGAGCTTCCTTGTTTCGCACAAAGACATAAGCCTGGATGGCGCAGGCCCCCAAAATAAGAATCGGCAAAAGTATCCGAAGCAAAAGTCTCATGTTCTCGTCCCTCAAACGATCCTCGAAGTGCAAAGTCTCATTCAATTTCAAATGACAGCCAAATCAAAAACCTGCAAGTATGGATTTTTCTCTGTTGATCACGGGCCAGTCACCCGTTTAATTCGAGTGATGTGGCATTTGCAGAGAATTTCCCCAATATTGGTTTTATGCGTTCTTTCCGGATGCACTGATACTGAACGTCTCGACCGTTTGGAGTCTGAAATCCGGGCAATCCGTTCAGACACCCAGGAAGAGGTCGAAACCCTCCGCCAGTCCATGGGAGCCACTGGCGCATCAAAAACCGCCACCGGCACTCCGCTGGAAGCTCGCTTTGCCCATCTTGAAGATAAATTCAGCGAGCTGCTCCAAAAATACGATGACCGGGGTGATCTGGCCTACCTCTCCCGCAACCGTCTTTCCGGCCACTCTACCATGCAGACCGATCACGGGACCATGCTGGTGCGGCTTGAGGGCATCGATTTGAATATTGGCGGCCAGGGATTTACCGTGCACCTCAGTATTGGCAACCCCTCCGGCATTGCCATCCAGCAGTTTGTGCTAAAGGGTGATTTTGGGTCCGGAGTTCCCGTCCTCGAGCCGGGGCAGGATTACTCGCTTTTCAACAAACAGATCGACGAGTGGCAGCGCTCTTTAACCCCTTTCCAGTCGATGGTTACGAAAACCCTGCAACCGATGGCTTGGACCCCCGTGGACGTAGAACTCCCCGCCAAATCGCGGGAGGAATTGGATTTGATGCGGTTCACCATGGAGGTTCAGAATGCCGAGTTAGAAGGCATCGCCGGCTCCGGTTCCTCCGGCAACAACTCGCACTCCCACATCACCATTGATTCCGATGCCGCTGGCGTATTAAAAACCGATTACGGGGCTTTTTTGCTCGTGGCGAGAGACCCCGTGCCAGACGGCGTGGGGACCCGCGTCAAGATAGCGATAGGCAACCCTTACGGATTTGTGATCAATCAGTGCCGACTGGTTGGGGATTTTGGCCTGCCCGTGCCAGCGCGTAATGTCGGCGAGCCCCAGGCCAGATACCTTGCCAGGATCCAGGACTGGACCACCAGCCTGAAGCCCTTTACAGCTCAAATCGATTCAAAAATTTCCTCTTTCCGCTGGAACGAAGCCACCGTTCTGATTCCCGGCCCACCATCGGAAGTCAAATTCTTCCGCGTGCAATTGCGAATCGAAAATGTAACCCTCCCCCACGCCAAAGACCAATGACCCCAGTCTTCAACCTTCGATCCCACAAATCGCGATCTGATTGTGTCCTGCTGCAATGAAGCCGTTGGCTGCCGAATTCAGCATAAAATCGTGAACGTGGAAAGGCGGATTCTTTTCCTCCAGCAGGGTTTTCCCTGCTTGGGGATCGATCAAGACGGCAAAACCCTTGTTATCCCCGCCGCTGGCCAGCAGCCATTCCCCGCGCGGATGAAAGGCCAGTCTCTGAACTAGGCCTTTGATGTCGCCGGTCTCGATCTCAGCGAGGACTTCGCCTTTCTCCAAATGAAAAAGGCTGACCCGAGCCTTGCCTTCGAGATGGTCGATGTTCCCCACCTTTCCCATGCCGCCGACAGCGAGCATCTTGCCATCCGGGGAAAAAGCGAGGGAACGTACCCCGCCGATGGAGTGCCGCCGCTGGTTGGGATCCCAAGTGTACATGATCGGTGCTTCGAAAGTTTTTACCATTTTGCCGGAAGCCACATCCCACAAGACGATGAGTCCGACCTTGTCCGCTGTCGCCAGGTACGCACCATCAGGACTAAATTCGCAGGTAAATAGCATTGATGGGTAATGATGCGGGGTCATTTCCTCGTGGCCTTTCCACACGGAAAGCAGAGTTGCGGTCTCGGCATCCCAGATCCGGCAAACCATATCGTCCGCCACCGAAGCGATAATCTTCCCGTCGGGCGAAGCCTTCACTTTGCGAATCCATTTTCCGTGGGCAGCTTCGACCACGCGGATCGACTTCCCGGTTTCGGTATCCCACCAGATGAGGCGGCGATCATAACTCCCGGATACGAGTCGGCCTTTCCCAGTGCGTGCCAGTCCGGTGACGTAACTGGTGTGGCGATGATCCCCGGTTAACGCGACCGGTTCGATTTTTTCCGCCGAGAAATCCGCGAGGTAAACCGAGCCATCCGAACTGCCAAAATACACCGATTCTTCTCCAGAACCGGGAACCAAACTAAAAACAATGTCCTTGCGGCTCAGCTTTTTGCCCGCCTTAATTTGGAATGTCCGCTGTGTGGTGCTCATATTAAATCAGGCGAGAATGTCGTCGATGGCGTAAACTCCAGGATTAACCAGGGGGATTGGCCGCGAGCCAACGTGGTATTCCTTGTCTGGATCGATGCCAATGGCCGATAAGATCGTGGCAAAGAGCGCTCCGGCGTCTGCTTTGCCTTCGATGACGTTGTTACCGTCCTCGTCAGTTTTCCCGTAAACAGCCCCTTTCGCGATGCCACTGCCGAAAAGAGCAGCACTCCAGGCGTTGGCGAAGTGATCCCGACCCAGGCTCGGGTTGATTCCGGGGGTTCGACCAAATTCGCCGAATGCCACCACCAGCGTGGAATCAAGCATCCCACGCTGGTCGAGGTCATCGAGCAGTGTGGCCATGACGTGATCCAGTTCCGGAACCATCTCGGCATGAGTTTCGAAATTTTGCCCGTGGCTGTCCCACCAGGCCCGCGAAACCCGTACAAAAGGCACTCCCGCCTCGACCATGCGGCGGGCCATCAGCGCCTGCTGGGCAAAAAGCGTGGGTCCGTAACAATCGCGGACCCATTGCGGCTCCTGCTCAATGTCGAAGAGCGATTCACTGCTCATCAGACCGTGGACCCGTGCATAAGCCGCCGCCTGGCTGCGCATCGTTTCGGTTTCCCGGTTTTTGGCGAAGCGGGCGCTGAGCATGTCGCGCAACTGGGAACGCTCCCGGTGATCCATTTCGGAAATCTCTCCGAGCCGGGAAATGTTCGGCGGCATCATCCCATTGTTCAGTTCCATCGCCGCAAAACGCGCCCCGAGAAAAGCCGGACTAGTCATGCCGCTGCCCCGCCCCTCGGTCTGAGAGTAAAAAGATACGTAACCAGGAACCTTGCTGTCGGCCCGGCCCAGTTCTTTTGACAGGATCGCGCCCATGTCAGGATAATGGAGAGCCGCTTCGTTTTTCCGGCCCCGCAGCATCATCTCCGCACCGGTCCCGTGGCCGGCGTCCCCGGTGCTGAGGGAGCGAATCACGCTGACCTGATGCATCCGCTTGGCCATTTTTGGCATCAGTTCCGATATGTGGACCCCGGGGATCGAGGTCGGGATGGTCCCGAAAGGTCCACCGGTGAGCCGTCCCGGTTTCGGGTCCCAGGTTTCCAACTGGCTGGCACCTCCCGCAAGCCAGAGCAGGATCACGCTTTTCCCGCTACCGCGCAGCGCTGCGTTGAGGCTGTCTTCATCGAGCGCATGGACCGCTCCAGTGGTGCCCAGCAGCGCACCCGAACCCACCGCTACCGCGTGGCTGAGAAAAGCGCGGCGGCTGATGTCGTGCTCTGGAGAGCCGCAGAAATATGGATCAGTGTTCATCTTTGGTGTTCAATCATCAGTGGTTAAATCTCGCCTCCGCCCCGGCCATGATCGCCCACAGCATTTGTTCGATCCCTTCGCGGGGGCGATCCTCCCGAGCGGCCAGATAACTTTGTAGGGTCTCCACTTCCTCGGCATCCGGATCGCGATTGAGCAGGGACCGATAGGCGAGGGCGATTCGTTCGCCGTGGCCGGGAAGTTTCTCCATCTCGTCTCGGAGTCCGGCATTGAGGAGTTGCCCTTTGATTTCTCCGCTGTTGCTAAAAAGCAAAGCCTCGTCAACGGCGACGTGGAAATTTTCCCCCGGCCGGGCGAACCAGCGAGCCAGTCCCGCCCCGCTTTGGGCCACCCCGTTGATCCGCTTTTGGAATTCTTCGGGACTCAATTGGGGGGCAAAGTGGCCCGTCCGGGTGGAGCCGATCTTTAGGGCGACCGCGTATTGCAGCGGAGTGAGTGGGCGGGGATTAGCCACGGCAAATTCACTCGGCGCGGGGCGCTCGCCCAGATTCCACCGGCTGTCCCGCTGGTAGGCCTGGCTCAGGACAATTCCCCGGATGAGACGGCGCAGATCGAAATTATGTCCGGCCAAATCACGGGCTAGCCACTGCAACAGTTCCGGGTGGCTCGGCTCATTTAACCCGTGCATCTGATCCAGCGGCATGACGAGACCGTGACCAAAAAGCCGATACCAGGTCCGGTTCACCAGGGAGCGCGCCAGCCAAAGTTTTCTCTCTTCACCCAGGGCCGCCTCGACGAGCCGGGATCGGCGACTGTAATCCGGCGGCGGTGGCGATTCCTTCTTTTTCTTTAATTCTTCGAGCACAGCCAGCTCCGCCTTCTTTTCCTCCGGCCCCGGTTCGCCCCTCTCCGGCTCAGCAACAAGTTCCCCGCCCAGAAATCGCGGGGCCGCTTTTCTTTCCTCCCCTTTGGTCGTCTTGTAGCTTTGTTCCCCGTAAGCCCGCTCCGCAGCAAATCCACCCGTCTCAAAAGTCCGCGTGAAAAAAGCCCGCATCCCGTAATAGGTCTCCTGGGTCCAGTCCGTTACGTAGGGATGATCATGGCACTGGGCGCAACTGATGTTAACCCCGAAAAACTGCACACTGACATCGTTGGTCATTTGATCGAGATCCCGAACCCGATCCCGCAGGTAAAAATCCACCCCTTTGAGATCGCCGTCATCAGCCCTTCCACTGATCACCGCACTAAAAACACCATCCCACGAGACCTGCTTTTCCACTGCTGCGGTGAGGTATTTCTGGAAGTCAGTCGATTTCCCATCCATGAGCAGCCAGTTCAACTCATGAGCGAGAAAGCGGCCAAACTCCGGGGACGCCACCAGGGAATCGATTTTCCGCTCCCACCGCTCTGGGTTGGAATCAGCTAGAAAAGCATCCGCCTCCGCTACAGTGGGGATGCGCCCGCAGAGATCGAGCATAGCCCGCCGCAGGCCAGAAAGGGGGGGAGTCTTCGCTGCGGGGGTGATTCCTTTTTTCGCCAGCCTCTCGTTGATGAGGCGGTCGATTACCACCTCTGCTTTTTCATCCTGAGCCGGCAATTCCCCGAGGTGATCCCACCAATTTTCCCCGGACGCGCTGACAGGTAGGCAGGCCATCACGGCGGCACCACAATACAGAATCCAAATTTGAAAAGACGCGGTTTTCACGACAGAAAAATTCACGGTATATCGTAAATCCTTCAGAACACCAAGCAACCCGCGCAGATAAGGGGGGCAATGTTTACGCCATAAGCTGGTGAGAAAAAATAGCAGGGGGGAGAGTTGAACTCCCGACCAAAGGCTTATGAGTCCTCTGCTCTACCCCTGAGCTACCCTGCCGTATCACGCCGAGAGAAAACTCCGAAAGACAGGAATGTCAAGTCGGGATGAGCATTTTTTCCAGGTTTACACCAGAGTAGTGGTGGCTTCCAGCCGCCGCTTCGGAAACTTCGGCGGCTGTAAGCCACCGCTACTTTCCGTTCTTAGTCCCTTCGGGTCGGGTTTTGAGTCGCTGATTGTACCCTGTTGCATCACTGATTGTACCCTGTTGGATCGCTCATTGTAGGCGTGACGCCCATGACGAAACCGAGCGCGACTTTGACGTGGGCGTGACGCCTATGTCGATCCAAAGAATCCCTCTTTTCGGGATCTGATTCTGCGTTATGGTAACGAATAATGTCTTCACAAGGTTAAAGAGGGTTTTGTCATGACCACAGAAACTGAACTTAGAACCTTTTGTGTAGGAATGATTAAAAAGAGTCTTTCCTAGAAGGTACCTGCCTTATATTTTTGATGAACCTACCACGTAAAACCAAGATCCTTGCCACACTGGGACCAGCCACCGAATCACCCGCGACAATTCGCCGCTTGATTGAGGCTGGGACGAACCTTTTCCGCCTGAATATGAGCCATGCCTCCCACGAGTGGAGTCGGGAGGTGGTAAGTAGAATCCGGGCAGCGGCGGCGGAGTGCCGGACCAATGTGGGAATCCTGGTGGATTTGCAGGGGCCCTCGATCCGCACCGGAGATGTGGAGGGCAAGCTCCCCATCCTGGTCGGCAGTGTGGTGGAGTTTCGCAATGGGGATCTCGCACCGGGCACGGCGGTATCGGTGACGACAAATTACAATGGTCTCAGCGACGATGTGAATGTGGGTGACGTGATGCTGGTGGACAATGGTGAACTACACTTCAAAGTCACTGATAAAGAGCCGGGGCGGCTGGTTTGCGAGGCTTTGACCGAAGGGCTGATGGGATCGCGCCGCCACATTAATCTCCCCGGGGTGAGGGTGAATCTCCCGGCTTTGACCGAAAAGGATCTTTTGGACATCAAGCTGGCGGCGGAGCTGGACGTGGACTTTGTGGCGATCAGTTTTGTCCGGGATGCAGAGCATGTTCGTTATCTGCGGAGTCGGCTCGATGAGGAGGAGAGCACTGCCAGAATCGTTTCGAAAATCGAGGACCAGGAGGCGGTGCGCAATCTGAGCAGCATCATCACAGAATCAGACGCGGTGATGGTGGCGCGGGGCGATCTGGGGATCGAGGTCCACATCGAGGAACTGCCAGTGGTGCAGCGAACCATCCTAAAAGAGTGTGCCCGGATCGGTCGGAAGGTGATCGTGGCGACCCACATGTTGGAATCGATGATTGAAAACCCGGTGCCGACCCGAGCGGAGATAACCGATGTGGCCAATGCGGTTTACGAGCAGGCTGATGCGGTGATGCTGAGTGGGGAGACGAGTGTGGGGCAATATCCGGTAAAATGCATCGAGGTGCTGGATCGGATCGCCCGCCGCATGGAACAGGAGCCGGGCGCGGGGTTTTGCGGGGCTCTGGAATTGAGAAACGAAAACGGGTTCGGAGACCCGATCTACAAGCAGCACAGTGTCCGAGCCGCCGTGGTGCTGGCCAATTCGCTGAAGAACTCAAAACTGATTATTTTTACGGCCCGTGGGGTGTTGGCCAACTACGCCGCCCATGAGCGCCCGGTGTCAGCGCCGATCCTTGCCTTTTCCCCCAGTGAAAAGGTGGTGCGGGCATTGACGATGAACCGCTCGGTGATTTCCTGGCAGATGGATTTCGCGGAAAGCCCGGGAGCGACAATCCGCCAGGCCATCGAGTTTTTGAAGGAACAGCAGTTGGTGGAAACTGGCGACCCCTGCGTGATTCTCAGCGATGTGCTGGATCATGACATCGATACGGATGCCATTTTGCTGCGGAAGGCTTGATGCATTCACAGACAGGAGTGTCTGTGTCACGAGAAGAGTTTTTTCACCTTTAACATGCCTTCGATGAGGGCTTCGACGTCTTCGTGGTTGTTGTAAAAGGCGAAAGAGGCCCGGGCGGTTCCGGTGATGCCGAAGTGGGTCATGAGAGGCTGGGCGCAGTGGTGGCCAGTGCGGATGGCCACCCCGACCTGGTCGAGAATGGTGGCAATGTCCTGCGGATGGGCATCTGCCATGGTGAAGGAAATAATGGCGGCTTTTCCCGGGGCTTCGCCAAGTATCTTCACGCCACCAAGGGCTTTGAGACGCTCCGTGGCTTCGTTGAGGAGGCGAGTTTCGTGCTTGTGGGCGACCTCCCAATCAATGGTGGCGAGATACTCGAAGGCTGTGGCGAGACCGAGAGCACCGGAGATGTTGGGTGTCCCTGCCTCGAAACGCTCGGGAGCCTCCCGAAAGGTGGTGCCCGTGACTGCGACTTTGTCAATCATATCCCCTCCGCTCTGGAATGGCGGGAAGCGATTCAGAATTTCCGACTTTCCGGCGAGGATGCCAATCCCATCCGGCCCAAAGACTTTGTGCCCGGAAAAGGCGAAAAAATCGCAGCCCAATGCGGTGAGATCAACCGGTCCATGGGGGACGGCCTGGGCGCCATCGACGAGGGTGATCACATCCCGTTCGCGGGCAAATGCCACCATTTCCCGCACCGGATTCACCGTGCCGAGGGCGTTTGAAACCTGGGTAAAGGCGGCGACCCGGGTTTTTGCATTAAATGCAGCTTTCCATTCGGCGAGATCGAGTTCTCCGTTATCCTTGACGCTGACAAAGCGGAGGATGGCTCCGGTTTTTTGGGAGAGGATCTGCCAGGGAACAAAGTTGGCATGGTGCTCCATGAGGGTGATGATGATTTCATCCCCGGCCCGCAGTTCCGCAGCCAGTCCGTAAGCGACCAGATTAATCGACTCGGTTGCTCCGCGGGTAAAGACGAGGGCGCAGTCGGCAGGTAAACGCAGTGCCTGGGCGATGGTGTGGCGGGCCGCCTCGTAGTTCGTGGTGGCCTCGGCACTGAGGTGATGCAAGCCACGGTGGATATTGGCATTTTCCTGCGAAAAAAACCGAGTCAGGCGGTCGATGACCACCTGTGGTTTTTGAGAAGTCGCGCCATTGTCGAGGTAGGTGAGACGCCGACCGCCCGGTAAGGTTCGGGAAAGTATGGGGAAATCCGCCCGAATTTTTTCAACATCAAATGTCATGATAAAAGGATACGCTACCGGGTCGCCTGTAAATACCATTAACCTTAAGACAAGAATCTGGAATCAAAGTGCCCGGGCAAAGGCTCCTCCGTCAACGAGGAGGGCTTCCCCGGTCACGTAGCTCCCGGCATCGCTGGCTAGAAAAATTGCTGGGCCAGCCAGTTCCGACGGCTGGCCCCAGCGACCGAGGGCGGTGCGGTCGGAGAATTCCTTTTTCTCGGGATCGCTGAGCAGACTCATCGGCATGTTGGTGAGGAACGGGCCGGGGCAAATGCAGTTTACGGTGATGCCGAAGGGCCCGAGATCCAGTGCGCTGGCTTTGGCTAGGCCGATCAGGGCTGATTTGGTGGCGGAATAGGCATTTCGAGCCGGTTTTGAGCCGAGTCCAAGAACCGATGAGATATGGATGATTCGCCCCCAGCGGCGCTCTTTCATCTGGGGTACGAGGGCGCGAGTTAGGCGCATGATCGATGTGAGATTAACCTCGATAATCTTGTCCCAGACAGAATCATCGATCTGGTCGATCGGCTGCGGTTGGTTGATCCCGGCATTGTTTACCAGGAT
Organism: Verrucomicrobiales bacterium; assembly: GCA_041742015.1. Lineage (GTDB taxonomy): Bacteria > Verrucomicrobiota > Verrucomicrobiia > Verrucomicrobiales > DEV007 > Arctic95D-9. The sequence goes on from JBGSJM010000396.1 coordinate 24,690, forward strand.
ATCGACCTTTCCCATGACAGCGAGGGCTTCACTGGCGAGGGCATCCACCGAAGCGCGATCCAACATGTCGCAGATGCGATACTCGACTTTTACATCCAGCCCGTGGCCAATTTGTTCTGATGCCGTGGCAAGCTCCTCTTCATTGCGACTGCAAATCATGATATCGGCTCCGCACTCAGCGAATCCACGAGCCATGGCAAGACCGAGTCCACGACTGCCTCCAGTGACGAGGGCGACTTTACCTTCCAGGTTAAAAAGCTGACATTTCATTTGGTAATATTATTGTTGTTGTTTTGACTTTGAAAATCACGGGTATGAAAACTTTGTTACTTTTTGGATTCGATTTCTCCGAGGATTTCGATAAAGGCGTCTTCCAGTTTTCGTTCTTCTTTGTGAAATTCAATGACGGGAATTCCATCGTTTATCATTCGTTTCAGGACCAGGGCAACCACGTTGGGATCAATCGAATCAATTTCAATTTTCGCTCCGTTTTTGGTGGTCTCCTTAAAATTGACATGAGGAGCCATGGTGGCCCAATCCATGAGCCGGGCAGGATCATCCGCCACTTCGATTTTAACCAGAGTCGAGGATGTGGAGCCTTTGCGCAGGCCTTCTGCGCTGCCATGGTGAATGATCTCGCCATGATTCAAAAACAGCAGGCTGTCACACATTTCACCGAGTTCAGAAAGGATGTGGGAACTGATAAAAACGGTTTTCCCCTCCTCGGCGAGGATGCGAATGAGATGTTTCAACTCAACCCGTGCTTTGGGATCCAGACCAGCGGCGGGTTCATCGAGAATTAACACCTCGGGATCGTGAATCAGGGCGCGGCCCAGACAAAGCCGCTGGCCCATACCTTTGCTCAGTTTGTTGATGAGCCGGTCGCTGAGTTTATCTAGATCGGTGAAGGCCATCACTTCGTCAACGCGGGAGCGGCGGTCTTTCGCTTTATAGCCTAGTGCCCTGGCGAAAAAGTCAAGGTATTCCAGCACCGTCATATTATGGTAGGTGCCGTAGTTATCGGGCATCCAGCCGATTTTTCGCCGCACTTCGCTAGGGTATTGGACCACGTCGATTCCGCAGACTTTCACCGTTCCGCCCGTGGGGTAGTCCAGGGTTGCGATAATACGCATGGTGGTGGTTTTTCCGGCTCCGTTTGCCCCAACAAAGCCCACAACCTGACCAGGAGTTATGGAAAAGGAGATGCCTTTGACCGCGTGAAAACCCAAAAAGGAGCGGTAGAGATTTTTTACCTCGATGGCGGGCGGACAGCCTTCACAAACGGGCTCGGAGACGCGTTCCACCAGATTCGGTGCAAGTATCAGATCCGGCAGGGGCGGCGGAGTGGCTTTGTTGTCAGATGTGGCTGGATCGATCATTTCAATCTGAGCAGGTTAAGGTTCGACGGCGATACCGGAGACCAGGGCTACATCATCAACCCAATCAATCGAGCGGTGGGTTGCCACCATCAGGGAAGCTGGCTTGGGTGCGGTCGCAAAGTAGTGCTGCCGCTGGTCGAGTAAGCGAAGGATTTTTGTCCGTTCGGTTTCGGCAAAGCCATCACTTTTTTTTGCGAGCCATTTTTCCAGAGTCACCGGATCCGATTTCTCCAAAGCAATCTCCTGACCGGATGGGATCGTGGAAGTGGGCGCGGCCCGCCAGACCGCACCGTTTTCGTCGATATAGTGAAACTCGGAAAGCTCGAATTCCATACTGGAGAAGAGAGACGGTGGCGAGTCCGCCGCCGACGGTTGCCGTCGTTCGATTCTCGAGCGGGACGGCTTAACTGATCTAATATGGAACCCCTGCTCACTGCGACTGCGGAACCACTCTCCATCGTAGTTTGCTCCGGCAAACAGATGGTTTGAGGTGTCACCGCCATTTTGCAGTGGATTCCAGCGGGAGGCAGGTATTTTGACCGGAGTAATTACAGGGGTGTCCTCATTTGAAAAACCGGAACGCAACATAACCCCGGTCCGACTGAGTTGATGCTGTAAAATTTGAAGATGCCTTTGATCAGGGTTGGATTGGACATCGATAAAGGCGATTCTACGGCCGCTGCCACCCATGCCATCCTGTAGTAAAATGATGCCGATAATGATGATGGAAGCGCTCAGGGCTATGATCGGGGTGGTAATAAAGAGCCGATGCCGCTGGCCCGCTTTGGCGAAGTGGAATAGGTTCACCGGCCCAACCAAAATGGCAAATATAACCAGGAGAACAAACACCAGGGCGGGGTTAAAGTCTTTCACTCCCAACTTGGCAATCAACCCCCAGCCTCTTTCAAAATCCTTGTCATACGAAGTGTCGGCCTGAACAATTTTTTGGTAACGAGCCACCAGACTGTCCTGCAAATCCTGGCCGTTCCAATGATTGATTGAAATGGTGCCGAGAGAATAGCTCCCCCCCCCTTTTGCCTGGTTGTCCGGTTTGTCAAAGCCCAGAGATTCAAAAGTTGGCTCAGTTTCGCTGGTAAACAAATCGATTCGTCCCCCGAACTTCACCCAGGTCATGATGGCTCGTTGCTGCTGTTTATTGAGCGCCCGCCAATCGGAGTCAGCAAGCATCAAAACATCCACACAAGTCATTCCTTTCCAGTTGGCAGGCAGGTTGTTGAAGGTGCTGGCGAAGAAATTCTGGCCGCCACCACTCTCCTCCCGTTTGCTGGCCAGTCGGGACAAATTATTTTTTGCCAGGTCCCGACTCATCACGATGGAAGGCCAGTCTGGTTCCATCGAGCCATTCAAGGAACCATTGCTCGAATCGATCCCAGGCGAAGTGACTTGAATCTGGATGTTTCGGTAATTCGAGTAGCGATGTCCCTTCGTCGGGGGCGAGGGAACAAGAAGCTCCTCCGTTACTTCACCACCAGCTTCAACCGTGAGACTATAACTGGAATCATAGTCATAAATGGAGGAATTTGTATCAAATCGAATCGTCCATGTTACCGGTCGGTTTCTCCCGTTGCGAATCGCCACCCGGTAGGGGTGGACTCCAGATTTGACATGCTCATCAAAGAGGTGATCGACTTTGATAAAGGAAGTGTTCTTATCAAAAACGTGATTGATGACCCGCTGCT
>JBGSJM010000397.1:0-5012 GCA_041742015.1 Verrucomicrobiales bacterium
GTATTCACAGCGCCGGAAAAAGTCTCCAAACCGGAATGGCGGAATTTTTCGCGAAAATCGCTCTCCTCGGAGGGCGGGCGTTTCGCCCTCGGGTTTTGACCCCTTTGCCGGAGTTTGGTGAATAATTCAACAGTCCCCTAATCACTCGATCTTTACTTGCTGATATATATGTTTTGATCTAGGAAATGTAGGCGTTTTTTTCATTTCCTGGAATGAAAGAAGGAGTATCAAAAAAAGTTTTATATATATTAAGTTTTAAGCTTGCTTAAATTAGGCTTCTAATGCTATTATAGGCCATAATTTTGCCAGGAATTATGGAACATATATGATGGGTATGTTTCCAGGATTAAAACTTAACTTTTGTATTTATTTAGCATGATCATTTCAATCAAGCCGTGGCTCGAATTGGCCAACGGGGGAGTCACACAGAGCGTAAGGTATAGCGGAACAGGAGGCATCGCGTTAATGGGTGATGCCGATATGGATGAATTGCTTCGAGAGAGTAATCGTCGGGGAGTTGCCGAGGAATTTGAATCATTAAACCGTATGGAATTTTACCATGAACCAGTATTGGCCAGGGAAGTCCTGGAAGCGCTTCAGCCGGGCATCGGCAAGCAGTTTTACGATGGAACGGTTGGCGGTGGTGGGCATGCCGAGCTACTTCTGGCTAATGGTGCTCATGTGATTGGGAGCGATCAGGATTTGGATGCGATTAACTATGTGACCGCTAAATTGGCTGCTCACTCGGACAGCTTTCTGTCCCTGCACGGTAATTTTTCTCAAATGGACAAATTGCTCGCTTCTGTCGGGGTGGATAAGGTCGATGGCATTTTGTTGGATCTGGGCGTGTCATCCCACCAGCTCGATGATGCCAGCAGGGGATTTTCGTTTCGGCATGGCGGACCTCTTGACATGCGGATGGATCAGACTCAGGGGCCTACTGCCGCCGATCTTGTGAATCAGGCTGATGAAGCGGAGCTGGTTCGGATTTTCTTTGAGTATGGTGAGGAAAGTAGAGCGAGACGGGCCGCCCAGGCCATCATTGAAGCACGGAAGAAAAAGCTATTTTCAACGACGACTGAGTTAGCCGAAACGATTGCCTCGGTGATTCCCAAGACCGGTAAAAAACATCCCGCAACCCTGGTCTTTCAGGCCCTCCGGATTGCGGTAAACAAAGAATTGGAGAGTTTGGCCATCGTACTGGAAAAAGCTGTCAATCTACTTGGTCCCGGTGGTGTTCTTGCGGTCATTACCTTTCATTCTTTGGAAGACCGAATGGTGAAACAATTTATGAAACAACGCAGCGAAGAGATGTTGGACCGCCCGGAATGGCCTGAGCCAAGACCTAATCCCAACTATTGCCTGACCCTACCCAACCGGAAACCTCGCACTCCTCTGGATGACGAGTTGGAGGCCAATACCCGCTCTCGAAGCGCCAAGCTAAGAGTTGCTGTGAAAAATTGATTTGGAACTTTGCCTGAATGATGGAAAAGAAAAACCGCTACCGCAATCCAGTTCGCATGAGGGCTGTCCTCCGCATGGTGTTGGTCTGCTTTTTATTGGGAGTGGTTGGAGGCGTGTTTGTTTTTCAGCGCAATCTTCATGTCAAAACTGGTGACAAGATCCATGATGCGGAGTTGGCTATCGCAGAATTGGATCATGAATTGCAACTTTGGGAACTGAGGATTGCCGGGGCCAAGGATCGTATAGAGCTATCCCGCCAGCTAAAATGGGTGGGTAGTGATTTGCGTCCGATTGATCCGGCCAGGATTCTGAAAATCGAGCCTTCCCGGATTAAAACCTCCCCTGACTAGATCTTGGAAAAGAAACAACAGATCAGGGTTATCCGGGCGTGCACCTTTCTTGTTCTATTGTTGTGTTCCCTTTCCGTGCGTTTGATTTACATTCATATCGCACGGGGGGATTCACTGGCGGCCAGTGCGAAATCCCACTATGAATACGAGCAGGTGCTTGAGGCACCCCGGGGCAGGATCTTTGATCGCAATGGTGAACTGCTGGCCAGCAGCCAGATCGTTTACAGTTTGGTGGTTGATTGTGTTCACCTGCGGGACCCAGGACTGGCCAGTATCGGTTTGGCCAAAAAGGAATCAAAAAGCGCTCGATATCTCCGCAGACTGTATTTGAATGGTGAGTTGCAGAGCCGATACCTCGAATACGTCGTGGAGGTTCTTTCACCATTGACAAGAATTCCTCCCGATGAACTTGCCCGCAAGTTAAAATCAAATGAAACCGGTGAATTGGTTCTTGCTCAAAACATAGAGGATGATTTCCGTAAAAATATTGAACAGATTCTGACTGACAACGCAATCGGTGGGATCTATTTGCGCAAATCTCATCGGCGTTTTTATCCCAGTCCAATGTCCCTTACTCATGTCATTGGTTATGTCGGTGCCGACCAAAAAGGATTCGAAGGGATAGAAAAAGTCTTTGAAGACGATATGCGGGGTATCGACGGTTACAAAATATGTGAAAGAGACCGGAAAAGACGGGAGATTCACGCTTATCGGAAATCATCAATTGCTCCAGTACCTGGAAAAGACATCTATCTGACCATCGACATGGGCCTGCAAACCGAGGTGGAAACCCAGATCAGCAAATTAATGACGATGTATCACCCGGAAAAAATTTCCACCATCTGGATGAATCCCAAAAATGGTGAAGTACTGGCCATGGCGAATCGCCCCCATTTTGATTTGGAGACCAGGATCGGAAATCGGTGTAACAGTTCCGTATCAGATGTTTATCAACCGGGGTCCACCTTTAAAATAGTGGCGTTCGGCGCGGCTTTCGATCAAGGGCTGGTTACTCCAGAGACAATCATAGATTGCCACAAGGGAAACTATAGTAAAGAGGGTTTTGTCATGAAAGACAACTCCCCCCATGGGAAGTTGACGGTCGAAATGGTGCTGGCCAAATCATCCAACATCGGCTCCTACCTCGTCGCAAAACCATTGACCAAACAGGGCTTTCACAACTATATGGATCTTTTTGGTTTTGGCCGGAAAACCGGTATCGCTCTCACTTCAGAAAATTCTGGAGCCATCTATCCGGTTGATCAATGGACACTGACATCCTTTTCTTCAAAAGTCATTGGCTATGAGGTTCTGGTAACCCCACTGCAAATGGTGACCGCCTGTGGAGTGGTCGCAAATGGTGGAGTTTACAAATCACCTATCATTGTCAAAGGTGTCAGCGATACCGACACTGCCGAACTTAATAAAATAGCCCAAAACCGTGAGCGCCGGGCGATCAGTGATCAGGCTGCCACCCAATTGAAAAATTGCATGGTTACTGCAATGCGGGTTGGCACCGGGCAGGAGGCAGCCATCCCGGGCTATACCGTGGCCGGAAAAACCGGGACAGCCAGAAAACACGTCGAAAACTCCGGTTATATTGATGGGCGCTATGTTGTCTCTTTTGTCGGCTTTTTGCCGGCCAGCAACCCGCAGTTGGTGGGGCTGATCATCATTGACGACCCGCAGTGCGAAGATCTTAACCTCTACGGCGGAACCATCGCTGCACCAGCCTTTAAATCAATGGCTCAGGAAGCCGTGAAAATTCTGGGAATCCAGCCCGATGTACCTGAGGAACTCACTGCCACCGCCGGAAAATCCAATATCGCCTCTGCTCGCAAGAGCGAGTAAAGAAAGGGGCTCCCGATTTGCTACTTCTTTTGGTCCGGGAAAATCTCGCAGGCACCTTTACAACCGAACAGTTTGCTGATGACATGGCGGCGATCCGCAATAAATTTGTAAAACACCTCGGCGATTTGGATGACGCCCGGGATCCAGAGAAACAACCCGAGCGGCAACAATAGAGGAATTCTAAACCCCAGGTGGCGAAAGGCGCGGGCACCGCGATGAATGGCCCCCTCCGGTGTGATACAATGAATCGCCTCCAGCAAATCTTCCCGGGTGATGTCCGGAGCGATGGCCTGGGCGCGAGGGTCTTTGATTGGAATGATTTCGATCTTTTTCAACCAGTCCAATGATTGAATGGTCAGCATTTGAAACGTACACATGGGGCAATCCCCATCGTAGAGCATGACGTGTTTTTCTCGATTCATCGTATTTTAAATTCTATTTCAGAGCGCTATCCGAGGCGGAAGTTGCCGGGGTTACCTGGGCTTTGACAACAATGGCAGTCCCGCCCTGCGCTGGGTCTTTGGCACCCAGAAAATGACGATTAAAGTCTTCGCTGGCGTTGGCAAATCCATAAACTCTCCCCACGCCATTATTACTCATGGTTACTGTGGTCGTAAATTGTTTAAGATCAATCTTTTGTGGTTCAGCGGCCTCTTCCTGGGCAAAGACAGTGAACCTGGGAATCATGTCAACATTGACGGTTCCCTGGACGACTCGTGGGCGAATCACCACGGAGGTGGATATCCGGGTCGTGCTGATGATGGGGACGAGAATGTTGTTCGGGATCAGTGGCTGGAAAAAATTTGGATTTCCCACTTGGCCGTTTACGGGGACGGTTCCGATCTGTCCGGCGGGCAGGATGGCGGAGCCGTAGTTGATAAAGCCTTCAAACTCGGTCTGTTCCATATTAACATCCATGGTCACGGTGCCATCGGGATTGACGGTTGCCAGAGTGTCGCTGGTTACTCCTATAAAACGTTTTTGAAAGTTGGTGGGGTGAGCCGGAGTGATTGGAAAGGGGCCATTTCCCACAATAATATTCGGGATTTGTGGCGGATCCCAGGCCGTGGGGAAATAAACCTCCTGGCCCATGGAAATCTGGGTGCGGCGGGGAGTTAAACCCGTCTGGAAGGCGAAATTCAAATTCACATTGGGATTGGGAAGCACACCACCCGCGAGGGCGGCCTCTGCCGCGGCAATGTGGCTCGGCTCGTCGATTACCAGTATCGCTCCTTTGTTGGGGAGCATCACAAATTTTCCCTGGGGCGAAAGTACTTGTTTCAAAATGGGGCGGACACTTTCAATCGATGCAAAACCAACGTCGATTTCTTTTTTCGTTTTACTCTG
>JBGSJM010000398.1:0-2485 GCA_041742015.1 Verrucomicrobiales bacterium
TTTGATCAAAGTTGACTTTCCTGCACCGTTGGGCCCGATGATGCCGACCATTTTTCCTTCTGTTATTTCAAAATCGACACCCCAAAGAACTGGCTTTTTTCGATAAGCCACGGTGAGATCGTGAACCTCCAAGGCGGCTGGTTTCGAGGTCTCGTCCTCTTTCTTCTTTCGTTTTGACATTGATGATCTACTTCAGCGCTTTGACAATGGCATTTACATTGTGTTTCATCATGCCAAGATAGGTGCCCAGATCGTAGGTCTCATTATTTTCTGTTTCTAATTTCCCCAGTTCTCCACACGAGTCGGAAAAGAGAATGTCACCTGTCACTGCTCCAGAGTCTTTTGAGATCCGTTCGATTACCGCCGGTGAGACGCTACTTTCGGGAAAGATGGCTTTGACTCCCTTTTGTTTGATTAAATCAATCGTGTTGAGAATATCCGCTCCGCTGGGTTCATCGACAGTTGAGATACCGGAAACACCGATCACTTCGATCCCGTAGGCCTTTCCAAAGTAGTTAAAGGCATCGTGACTGGTGATTAGAATACGGTTTTGTGCAGGGATTTCGGCAATACGGCTCAAAATCCAGGAATGCAAATCCTGGATTTCCTCTTGATAAGCAAGGCCTCGCGCTGAAAACTCTGCCTTTTTTTCCGGCTCCAAATCTGACAGTTTTGCGACCACGGCGGGAACTGCCAGAGACCAAAGGCTGGCATCCCCCCAGATGTGCGGGTCACCAAAACTCTCGTCGATCGATTGCGGTGCAATCAGGCGGTCTTTGGGCAAATGATCTGTAAGGGCCAGCGCCTTGTCTCCCTGATTCTCAAAAGTCTCGGTCATTTTGCCTTCAAGATGCATTCCGTTATAAATGATTACCTCGGCGTGACGCAGTTCACTGTACACCATCGCTGATGGCTGATAGGTGTGGGGATCCACACCTGGTTCCATAAGACCGGTGACTTTAAGATCTGGACCGGCAATGGTTCGAACCATGTCGGCAATCATGGTGGAAGTCGCGACCACCTCGGGTTTGGACGTGCTGGGAATTGGCGATTTACCACAACTGACGAGCAACGCTCCTGCGGTAGTCGTGGTCAGGGTGATCAAAAAAAGACTGCGACGGTTCATATTTGAAAGAACTTACGAGTAGAGGATTTTATGCATCTGTCTATCATGATTTTCCACTGGAATTTGGGAAATCTGAACGGCAAAACAAACCCCCACGAGAGTTGGTGGCTTGGTCCGAGAAAGGCATTTCTCCAGGAAGCGGTCGTAGTGCCCTTTACCACGGCCCAATCGATTCCCAGCTATTGGGCAAAACGCGACTCCCGGAACCAGAATCAAATCCACCTCCTCGTGAGACAGAAGAGGGCATTTTTCGGGATCTGGTTCCAGGATTTTAAAATCACCAACCATTGCAAGCGAGAGGTCAGTCATCTCGCGAAATTCCATGGCATGATCCGGTGGAACCCGGCTAAAGCCCCAAATTTTATCCGGGCCAAACAGGGGAGTGATGTCCGGTTCAGACGGAAGCGGCAAAAACCCAAAAACGACCCGGGCATTCAGAAATTCCGGTAAACACCGAATTTGTTGGCAAATTCGGCTTGAGGCGACCTGCTTTTCATCAGGTGTCATCGCTTTCACGGCTGAAAAACAACGACTTCGGAGTTGCTTTTTTTGAGCGGCGAGATCCTGCATCACGACTGGACGAATAAAGGTTTGAATTCAAAGGTTTCACCGTCAAAAAGGCCCAGATCGCTGAGTTTTAAACTCGGGATCACCAATAAAGCCATAAACGACAGGGTCATAAAAGGAGCAGAAAGAGTCGTGCCCAGAATTTCCTTAACAAAACGGTCCAACTCATTGTAGCGATGAGCGGTTTGATAGGCATCCTCATCGGTCATGATTCCTGCGACTGGGAGCGGCAGCACCTTCACGGAGTTGTCGGCCATTGCAGCGATGCCACCGCAGTTGGAAATAATGGCATTTACCACTCCGGCCATTGAAGTATCATCAACCCCGACCGCAATGATATTGTGCGAATCATGGCCTACGCAGGTGGCCAATGCCCCTTTTCTCAAACCAAAGCCATTGATAAAGGCCAGTGCCGGCTGGGTTTGTTGGTATCGATTAACAACCGAAATTTTCAGAATATCTCTATCTGAATCTGAAACTGCCAACCCATTTTCAATGAGAGGTTCCACCTCAAAACCTTTGGTAACTATTTCTCCGTTGAGCGCTTTGATCACGCGAATCCTGCTGCCTGAAACCGGAATTTCAAAAGCAGATTCCGATATCGGTTCGATATTAAAACTATTTACAGAAGGCGAGCCAAAAGATTTGATTAATGATCTACCATTTTCAGCTACTTTCTCCCCGTTTATATAGGTTGTTATCCGGGTGAAATGTTTGATATCATCGGTGGTTATAAAATCCGCCGGATCTCCCACCCGAAGTAGCCCTACATCGAGACCATAGTGAGCGACG
>JBGSJM010000399.1:0-4276 GCA_041742015.1 Verrucomicrobiales bacterium
CATAAATTGAATGTCAGCGAGGATAAATTGACTGTCAGCGACCATAAATTGACTGTCAGCGACCATAAATTGAATGTCAGCGAGGATAAATCGACTGTCAGCGAGGATAAATCGACTGTCAGCGAGGATAAATCGACTGTCAGCGAGGATAAATTGAGTGTCAGCGTGGATAAATTGAGTGTCAGCGACCTGCCCGGTTAAGCCAAAGGTGGGGTTATGCCCCATTGCCCGCTGGATCAGCTTCCACGATGGTAGCGCACCAATCACCAATCGATGCCTTGAACGCGAAACTCCCGTGGTGTTACGGTTGGGGTGATGGAGGCACGTTTTTGGATCGATTCTGGCTGAGGAGCCAGGGATAAAACTCGGGTTCACGGTAGGCCTGGACCCAGGAATTGTGCCCCACTCCGGGATAGATAGTGAATTTGACGGGTGAATTGCGCTTCTTTAGTTCGTCCACCAGGGTTTGGGTCTCGGAAAGGGCCACGGCACCATCTTGATCGCCATGAAAGGTCCAGATGGGAAGATGGGTGATTTCCCTGGTCAGGTAAGGGATGCCTCCTCCACAGATTGGGGCGATGGCAGCGAATTTTTTCGGGTAGCGCATCGCCAATGCCCAGGTGCCGTATCCACCCATGCTGAGGCCGGTCACATAAATCCGGTCCGGGTCGATGGGGTAATCTTTTTCGAGTTGGGTGATCAAGGCCATGAGCACATCGCTCTCCCACCACTGGCCAACTGGACATTGGGGCGAAACGAGGATAAAAGGGAGCTTCTCCCCGGCTGCGGCCTGTTGGGGCGGGCCGTGGGCTGCCACTTTGGTGGGATCACTCCCGCGCTCTCCGGCTCCATGCAGAAAGAGGACAAAGGGCCATTTTTTCTGCGCTTCGCCGGGATATCCTTCTGGCAGGTGGATGAGGTATTTCAGGGATTTTTCAAGCTTCACAGAAAACTCCCCGGTCGGTAGGGACTGGGCTCGAGCTGAACTGGAGAGTGCCAATCCCAGCAGGGTGATGATAATGAGCAAAAGATTTTTCATCCAGGTCTAAAGTGGTGGTGGTTCAATGACGGGTTCAGCGACGATGGGAAGCGGGTTGCGGACGGGGGCTTTCTTTTTGCCAAAAATCCGCTGGCCCAATCTTTGCATGGGTTTGGTCTCCAAAACCTGTTCTTCCATCACCGCGGTGCGCTGCTCCATGGTGGGGACGCCCGGTTCCGGGAAGACACGGACTGCTTCCTGCCCCACTTTTGAGCGGACATCTTCGTCGTAACTGGTATTGACCGCTTCCTGATCGGAGCGAACGACGACGGGCTGGATAAAAATCATCAATTCGGAACGTTCTTTCAGGTTTCTGGAGTTTTTTGCGGCATGTCCGATGATGGGAATCCGGCTGATGATGGGGATGCCGTTTTCATCCTTGGTAATGGAATCTGCGATGAGTCCCCCTAGAATGATGGTGGATCGATTGGTCACGGAGACGGTGGTGTTGAGTTCCTGTTTGCCGATGATGGGAACGTCGTTATTACCTACCACTTGGCTGCCGATCACGCGGTCATTTATCTGTACGATGTCGAGGGTGACTTCGTCGTTGTCATTGATGGTGGGGAGAACCTCCAGTTTTAAGACCACTTCCTTAAAATCAATCGAGGTCTGTACGGCGCTGAGGTTGTTGGTGTCGGTGAGGCTTTGCACGGGGACCGGCACCTCCCGACCGCTGGTGATTTCGGCGCGCTTGCCGTTTTGAGTGTAGATGACCGGGCGGGAGAGGACTTTGAAGCGCTGGGTGGTTTCGAGGGCGGTCATGACGGTGTCCAGCGAGGAGTTGATATGGCCGTATAAATTGAGACCAGCGGCGGGACCAAATGGGGTGGTGGTGATCATGTTGGCGAGGTTGGCGATGTTCCCTCTGGTCACCACATCGGCCCGCTTCGTAAAGAGAGCGCCAGCGATACCGGAAGTCCCCGGTCCGTCGAAGCGCTGCAGATAATCCATCCCAAACTCAACGTCGTCTGAAAGGGTCATTTCCCCGATCACCGTGGCGAGGTAAACCTGAACGGGGCGGCGATCAAGACGATCAATCATGTCCAAAACCACCTGCTGCGCTTCCTTGCCACCCATGACGATGATGGAATTGGACTGTCGATCAGCGATAATGCGGGTTTTGCCCACCAGCACGGAAATGGGTGCAACCTCGTCGATGGGAAAGGCAATCTGGTCCTGCCGACCACCCACGACCTCGGTACCGGTTTCGGCATTGTTGGTCCGGTTCTGGTTGTTGTTGCTGTTGGCACCGGTGGCTCCGGTGAGATTGGAAAGTTGTGAGGAAGTAACCGGAGTGGGTCGGGAATCAATTTGTCGCCCGCCGGGGAGTTGGGTTTCACCCGTCCCGGTATCCTGCAAAATATCCACAATCACCGGGAGGATGTCGTTGGCCTTGACGTATTGGAGGGGTCTTTCCACCGGGGATGGGGGCTCCAAAGGCTGGTCGAATTCTTTAATTAATTCAAGGATGTAGGCGGCATCACTCGGAGCGGCCACCACCATGATCCGGTTGAGGCGATCATCAGGGATGAGCTGGGCGGCGGGCTGGTCGGCAGTGCCGATGCCGGTCATGTTGTTGGACTGCTGGTTTCGCCCCTGCGGTTGGCGCTGGGAGTTTTGAGTTTGCTGCGGCTGCACCTGTTGCTGACCTCCCAACTGGGTTACCCCGGCCTGGGCTTGGATTCCCTGCTGGCGTTCGCGCTCGGCCATTCGCGCATCCATGGCGGCTTGAATAATCTGGGCGACAATGTTGGCTTCGGCATGTTCGAGAGGGACAAATTCCGTGAGCAATGGGGCCTGGTGAGTCGGATGATCAATAATCGAACGAAGTCGGATCAGCGAGCGAACGATGGGAGAGGTTTCGGTGATGAGAAGACCCTGGGGAGTGGAAACCGGAGTCATTTTTCCGAATTCGTTAAACGAGATGTGATTCTGGAAAATTGTGGCGGCATCCGTCGGTGAAATAAATTCCAGGGTCATGAAAAAACCGACCAGGGAATCACCGGGTGGAAGCAGAGCGGGATCGGTATAGATCATGGTCCCCTCGCTGAACGATGGGCTTTTTCCGCCTGCACGGTCTCCGCCCCGGAGGATGGTGACTTTGGTGTTACCTGGCTCGTTGACGAGCACATAGCCATTCACCAGCAGGGTTGCCTCGATCAATTGAACGGCCTCTTTTTTGGGCACCTGCGCTGGAGTGACCAGGCTGATGTTGGGCCCTTCCCGCACCGAGCTATCCTTGACGATGGGTTTCCCAATCAATTTCTCGTAGATGGCAAGAATGTCGTCGATCGGGTTGTCCGGAAATTGCAGGCTGACCTGATCCCCGGTGATTGCTGGCGGGTTCGCCGCCGCAGTTCCCCCAAAGCGCGGAGAGGGGGGCTGAACCTGGGCCACGCCAAAGTCAACGGCAACAACCACCCACAACAGGAAGATAGCGACGGAATTGATACACGAGAAATCTCGCTTTATAAAAATATTAATCATTCGAGCAGGCCTGGCGCTGATAATAACACCTCAACCCTTTCCAAGTCTCGAATTTAATAGGCTAATTTAAAAAATTTATTTGATTTATTAAAATTTTCTCAATTTCGGTGTTTCATGGAATTATTGATACCTTTGAAATCAACTATTGGCGTTGTCTCGTTGGTAGCCTGCTTCCAGGTAATGAGGTTGCCATCACCTTTTACGGTGCCAGTCTCCAGGGAATCAAAGAATAATTGATTGTTGTCTCCGTTGACGGCGATGGCGGTGCTGTAGTCGCTGGTGACATGATTTCCTGACCCGGTGATGGTCAGTTTTTGGCAGCCTCCTGAAAGTTTAACGGTTCCGCCATCACCAGTGATGTTAACGGCCCGTCCCCGGGCATCGATACTACGGGGTTGGTCGCCCTTTTTGATGGTAACAACACACAAATCGTTGTTTTGGATTTCTCCGGTTGAGGTCACCTTCAGGTTCCCGGTTTTTTTCCACTGGGGAAGTTCACCCTCTTTAAATTCCAGCGTTTCGATGCCCTGGTCTGAACTTAATGGCCGGGTGGGGCGAATCCCGGCAGTTTGGCAACTCATCAGCCCTGTTAGGCAGAAGAGCACAATCACTAAAATATTGGGGCCAGGAATAGTTCGGAATATCATGTCATCAACCTCCGCAAATATCTAATTCCGCCGAAAGGGCTGGTCGGAAAAGACTTGCGTCCACTGTTTTTAACGCAAAAGCGGATGATCTATTAGGGGG
>JBGSJM010000400.1:0-9768 GCA_041742015.1 Verrucomicrobiales bacterium
GTCAGGTAGTCGAAAGCGCCCAACCGCATTGCTTCAATCGCGGTTTCGATTGTTCCGTGACCAGTTACAACGATGACGTTTGCCTGTGGACAACGCTCTTCGGCGAAGCGGATCAGGTCCATTCCATTGTCGTCGCCGAGAACTAGATCTACGACTAGAACATCGAAGTTCCGGGTTTCGAGCGCCTTGCGGGCTCCTATTTCGCTGTTTACCGCTACAGTTTCATGACCGCCTTGCTGGCAAGCTTTTGCCATCAAGTTCAGAATTGCGGGTTCGTCATCGACAATGAGAATTTTAGCCATCTTTGAGTGATCTACTTCAGTGTTATAAATTCGGATAACTTAATACTACGGATTTATTAAATAATTCAACCAAAATCTTTCTCATTTCTGAAATTAGATTCATCAATCGAAAATCGGACTTAAGAAGTTACTGCTGTCATTTTTTCGCAATTTTGCTAATCAAAATTAAAAATCCACTCAAATTTAATTCTAACGTTAGCTTCTTTGCAAAAATAAGGTAAATTATTCCCTGAAAACACTAATAATATTATGGGCATAACCGTCGAAGATAATGAAACCACCAGTAAAACAAACAACACACACCTACCAGATAAAATGTCCGCAGTTGCCAAACCAATGCAAGTCACCTCTAGAGAGCTTGTTGAACTAGCCCAGAAGGAATTTCAGGGACCGCTTACCGGCTATGCCGCAGGTCTTTTGGGAGGAGATTGGGAGAGAGCACGCGATGTGGTACAAGACACCCTCATCAAGCTTCACAAACAGGACCCTGAGATGATTCAGGGTAAATTGAAGAGCTGGTTATATACAGTCTGCCGAAATCGTGCAATCGATGTCCTTCGGAAGGAGAATCCGATGCTCACCTCCGCCGGAGAAGCTTTTGAGAATTTAAATGACAGCACCCCGTCACCTTCAGAAAGCATCGTTTCCAAAGAGCGCCATGCCGAGGTGCTTCGGTTTCTGGATCGGTTACCAACCAACCAGAAGGAAGTGATTCGCTTAAAATTTCAAGGTGATCTTAGTTACAAAGAGATTGCAGACGTTACTGGCCTGAGTGTCAGCAACGTCGGATTCCTGATCCACACGGGAATCAAAAGACTTCGAACTTTGATGGGTGTTGAAGTCTAGAAAAGACCAAGCACCGCATTCTTACTACACCACACCACACCACTAAACCACAATAACCAAACCATTACCACTGCTACCTAATACCAATGAACCAATCGAGAGACCCAAATAACGCCAGCATCACCGCCCTTGCGGTCGGTGAGCTGGATGGTGCCGACCTGGCAGCATTCAACGCAATGCTTGAGGATCCTTCTGTCCTGAAGGAACTCAAAGATACCGAAGCAATGATCAGCCTGCTGACCGATTGTTTTAAAGACGAATGGAAATCGAATTTTGCGGCATCGCATCAGGATCATCGGCTCACAGGCTATGTACTGGGAGAGCTTGGCGATAACGATATTGAGGTGATCGAAGCCATGCTTGATGATTCAGATGAGCTTTTGGCAGAATTTGATGAGATTAGTGAGATGGCCTCTCTTTTGTCAGCCAGCCTTGAAAGCGAATGGAGGTCCAATCAAGTCGTAAACCTTGATCTGCCTGATTTTACGAATTACGCTCTTGAAGAATTGAGTTCTGCTGAAGCGCGGAGGTTTGAGGTGGTTTTGAAGCATTCGCCCATAGCCCAGAAGGAATTAAGTGCGACTAGAGAATTTATTAGTCTGCTTTCAGAAGGTTTGGAAAGGGAGTGGAAGTCCGAGCTTTCTGCTACGGATCATGAATTTTCCCTCGTGGAGGCCACTGGTAACGAAAACATCGTTTCTGTGAATTTTGCACAGGCTGCATCGGATTCAGTCCGTCCCAAAAAGATTCGGGGACCTGTTCTGGTCAGCATGGCTGCTGTTCTGGCTGGTTTGTTGGTGGTGGGCGGCTTGCTGAGTCAGTCGAAAACGGTTTCAGTTGCTTCAGCCATTGTTGGGTTTTCATCAGATGATCGCAGTTGGTTTGTCAAAGGTGATAAACAAGCAGTGGTTGAGTCCACCTTGAATTTGCGTCTCCTTGAGGAGTTGGATCAGCCAATTGAAAATTTCGAGTTTCCAGATTTTCACTCAGAAGGGGTAAAGCCTTATTACCCAGGTGCTGGTTCGATGGTTCCGGTAGCTTTCCAAACAGATTTGGAATTATCTTCGTCTCAGGAAGATGAATTCAACCGTGTGGATTCCTATCTGCCTCCGGTTATTTGTGATGTAACTTCCGCGAACTTGCCTACCGGTTTGGATCAGTCGGATCTAATGTTCTATGATGAGAATTTGGATGTGTTTTTATTCAATACTAATGGCTCATTAATTATCGATCAGTTTGATGAGCAAAAAGTTGTTGGTGAGTTGGGCTCCATTGTTAATGAGCTGGAAGGTCGCAGTTTTGATATCGAAAAGGTCACGGTTCGGCTTAAGCAGCTCAAACGGCTATTGGAGAATCAAAGGAACTAGCCCGCATTGGGTGGTAGCAACCATCAATTTTGATATTTCAAAAAACCAAGTGTTAACCACTTGGTTTTTTTATTTCTAATCGAGGCCTACTGAATGTTCAACCACTGGGGCGTCTCCAAAATCAGAGTTTGCCCTGAAGGTGTTTTGAATGGCAAATTGCTGTGGTCTGCGTTTTTTGTGATTAGGGGAACGGCGAGAAAAACCATTGGTTCGTCGTCCCCTTGTTTGGCGGCATGTAACACAACTGCAGCCATACTTGATTTTCCGATTTCAAGCATTTCGCCCACCTGATACTGGTCAGCTTTTTCGATCACCTCGGCGGTTGGGAGAATCAGTTCAATTTTGGCATCCGGGAATTTGTCAGCAATCCCCATAATTATGATGCCTCTCTGAAAAAGATCCTCAGGTGTTAGGGGGCGAACCGCTTCGATTTTAAAGGTGCCGGAAACAAAAGTGGCCGGGGCGCGGTCCTTGAAATTCCAGAGGTAGTTTCGCATCAAAATTCCGTTATAGGCCTTAAGCTGGCTTCTCTTGAAGGGATACGCTCTGGCGTACAAGTCCTTTGCGGTAAGGAATTTTCCTCCCGGAACGCCTGTTTTGGTAAAACCTTTCAGAGGTTCAATTTTTTCAAGTTTTGTCAGGAGTTTGTAGCTGAAGGGGTGTTCCGGGTGACCGAAAACCATATTGCAAAAAGACCAGGAGCCAATGTTCAGTCCAAGTAGGATTAAAATGACAATCACCCAAATGAACAAGTTACCGCTTTCTTCCAAATCTTGATCAACAGGAGATGCTTTGCTGAATGTACTGGCCTGGTCTTCAAGAAATCGCATCGCGGAAAAAAATTCAGACTTGAAAAACAAACCGGGTCACTTGGTCCCCCCACAGACGGTTCCATCCATGGTTTCGGGATCATAAGACGGCTCCTTTTCAGTGTGGGCTGGCTCAAAAGAGGTGCCGCAGCCGCAACTGCGGGAGGCGTTAGGGTTTTCGATCTTAAAACCGCTGTCATTTAAGGCCTCCAGATAATCGAGGGTTATTCCGTTCAAATAGGGGCTGCTTTCCTTGTCAATGTATACTTGGACCCCGTTTTTTTCGATCACCAGATCAGTTGGTGCCGGGGAAGTCACTTTCATCGCGTAACTCATGCCAGCACAGCCACCTTTTTCTACAAAGAGCCGGAGTCCTTGTTCCGCTGGAGAAACTCCCCGATCCTCCAACATTTGGCGCAGTTGAAGTGACGCTGCATCAGTAATCGTTATCATCCCAAAAGATACGCCATAATTTATCTTCCGTTTGCAAATAAAATGGGCATCAATGATTGATAGTCGCGAACTTTGAAATTGTCGCTAAACTGGTGACAGGTTATGGGAAAAATTCGTATTTTATCCGAAGCACTTGCCAGTCAGGTTGCCGCTGGGGAGGTGGTGGAGCGTCCGGCTTCAGTTGTGAAGGAGTTGGTGGAAAACAGTATTGATGCCGGGGCCTCGAATATCGAGATACGGATTCAGCGCGGTGGCATAGCCCTGATTCGGATCACCGACAATGGTTCAGGGATGAACCGGGACGATGCGTTGATGTGCCTGGAGCGAAACGCTACTTCGAAAATCCGTACCAAAGAGGATCTTGCTGCAATTTGCACTCTGGGATTCAGGGGCGAGGCGATCCCCAGTATTGCGAGTGTTTCCAAGTTTCGCCTCACCACCCGTGAGCCGAATTCACTGACCGGGACGGAAGTGGTGGTCAATGGGGGCAAAGTTATCAGTGTAAAAGACTGTGGAGAACCTGCTGGAACCCAGATTGAGGTTCGGTCCCTTTTTTTTAACCTTCCAGCCCGGAAGAAATTTCTTCGCTCGGAGAATACGGAATTTTCGCATTTGGAACAAGTGGTTAGAACTCAGGCTGTGGCACATGAAAACATCAGCTTCGCGCTTGTCAGTGGCGACCGCCTCGTGTTTCAACTGCCCTCCACGACCAGCCTTCGGGAACGAATCGCTGGATTAAGTGGTGATGATCTTGCCTCCCGGCTGCTTGAATTGGAACCATATACTCACAATGGAATAACGGTGAGGGGATTTATCGGACCTCCTGGAATGGGCCGGAGCGATCGCAAACAGCAATTTACCTTTCTAAATGGCCGTCCAGTTGAAGCGATCATGTTGACGCGGGCCTTGCGCGAAGGTTATCACACCGCCTTGATGAAGGGGCAATACCCAGTGACTTTTGTTTTCTTGGAAATGGATCCTTCAGCCGTTGATGTGAACGTTCACCCTGCCAAAAGGGAGGTCCGTTTTCACGATGGCTATGGTGTTCAGGATGCCATCGTAAACGCTGTTCAGGGGACTCTGCGGAAACAAATGCGGCGACCCGTCTCCGGGGTTGGTCTGACCGGGACTGATCCAATTAAGCCAAAACCTCAACCAGTTTATCCTACCGAAATCGTGATTCAGCCCAATTTGATTCCCGAAGCCGAGCAGCGATCTCTTAGAAACGACTGGATGGCGACGGCAAATGCGCCAATTCAACAGGGTACAGTTCCGGACCCAACAGGGTACAGTCCGGCATCCAACAGGGTAGAGTCGCTGAATCCACTCAAAAATCCACTCAAAGGGGAAGTTCCGCGTACATTGACTGTTCCATCCGTCGCGGCTGCACTCGAAGTGGAAGTCGAAGAAAAGGACGATGGAGGGCTCAAGGCGGAGGACTACCGAATCATCGGAGTGCTGGGCAAGCTTTATGTCCTGATGGAAAGTCGGGAGGGGATGGTGCTGATGGATCAGCACGGGGCACACGAAAGGGTTTTGTTCGAGGAGATGATGCGGCGCATGGAAACGGAAGATGTTCCTTCGCAGCGACTTCTCACCCCTATTATCATGGAGCTTTCACCACGGGATTTTGATCTGATTTCGAAGAATACCGAAGTGCTCAGCAAACTGGGGTTCGGAGCCGAGCCCTTTGGGACGAACACGCTCAAAATCGATGCGCTCCCGACCTTTTTGAAAAGCGATGATCCCGAGGGCTTTATTCACGATGTGATTGATGAAATCCGCAAAGACAGTGACAAAATGTCTAAAATGCGCCTAGGCGAAGATATGGTGGCAACCACTGTGTGTCGGCACGCCATCAAAGCCAATGATCCGTTGCACCCCGCCGAACTGCAGCGTTTGCTTGAAGATCTCTTGAAGTGTGACATGCCTTATTGCTGTCCCCATGGGCGGCCAACTCTAATTCAGATTACCTACGGTGAGTTGGAAAGGAAATTTGGGAGGCGGGTTTAGTGATTTAAAAAAAGAGTAAAAAAATCCGGGAGAGAAATATTTTGGAATTAAGGACGTAGAGGCCTGTTGGTGCGGCTGATAATCCGGTTTTTTTAGTTTGTTTTTAGATTGTCGCCTAGAAAAGAATAGCTAGGGAAGGTTTGTTTTAAAACTTTCTGGGTATCAGGACGTAACAGTCCCCGGCGCGCTCCAATAAGATGGCATAAACTTTCGTTTTGATAGTCATACATGAACACTTCAAATATGACTAAAACGATATCTAGCACTTCCGTTAATACTTCCAATGAACTATTGGAAATGATCCAGTCGGCCATCAAATTTTTCAAGGTAACTGAAGATGGTTCAATTGCTCTTGTGCAAAAATCACGGGAAGAGATTCAAAGAATCCTCAACAAGGGGAAAGGTTTATAAACCCTTCCAGGATGTAGTGCGACCTGAATTTCACTGGATTTGGCATTGCTTCCAGTTATCTTAAATTCAGGATGGCCAATCATATCATCATCAATCCGGCTTCGGCCGGTGGGAAGACGGGGCGCAGAGAGGATGAGATCCTTAGGTTGGCTGAGCGATTCCTCCCTGGTTCCAGCATTCACCGGACCGAGCACTGTGGGGGAGCGGTTGGGCTGGTCCGGCAGCTTGGCCTAAGTGGTGATGATTCTGTCTTTGTCGTCGGTGGGGATGGAACGATTAACGAGGTTGTTAATGGACTGGTCGATCAAAAGGGCGAAGCTAGGCTTCGCCCTATTCTGGGGGTTCTACCGTCCGGCTCGGGAGGCGATTTCCGGCGGACTTTTGCAATTTCGAGAGATATAGAAGAAGCCTTTCAGCGAGTCGCGAAAAACCAACCGATCCTGATAGATTTGGGGAAGGTGATTTTCATAAACGGTAGCGAAAGGTTGTTTGCCAATATTTCAAGCACGGGTTTGAGTGCAGAGATCGGAGTCAATACCAATCGGGCCAGGTGGTTGAAAAAAATAAATGGAACTCTGGCGTTTAACTGGACAATTGTTTCAACCTCTTTGAAACACAAACGGTTTGGGCTTGTCGTAAAAACGCCCGAAAATCCCGAGGGAATACTCTGGGATGCGAACTGCATCGCGATTTGCAATGGCCAGTATTTTGGGAGTGGTGTGCGGGTAGCTTGTGAGGCCGATCCTGGTGATGGTTTCCTGGATGTGGTGATTGTTCACGGGTTGTCGCCGCTTGGTTTTTTGAAAGGTGTCGCCCAAATCAAGAAGGATGATTCAAGGATGCCTGCGGGAATGGCCAAACTGCGAACCCAGTGGATAGAGATTTCTTCGATAGCCCCGGATCGGGAGGTGCTGATTGAAACGGATGGGGAATTTGCGGGAACTCTCCCAGCTCGCTTCGAGGC
The DNA here is from genome assembly GCA_041742015.1 of Verrucomicrobiales bacterium. Taxonomy (GTDB): domain Bacteria; phylum Verrucomicrobiota; class Verrucomicrobiia; order Verrucomicrobiales; family DEV007; genus Arctic95D-9. The sequence goes on from JBGSJM010000400.1 coordinate 7,166, forward strand.
GGTTCCTTCGGCGATTCGTTTGTTTTGATTCCATTCCGCTAGAAAAATGAAGCATCTGAGCCACTGTTGGCCACGATGAGAAAACTCTTCCTTATTGCCGGTGAGATTAGCGGCGACAGTCATGGCTCGGCGCTTTTAGAGGCTTTGTCAGAAGGGAAGTTTGCGTTTACCGGTTTGGGTGGTCCGCGGATGAATGACATTTCCAGCGGAATCGAGGACTGGCTCGATCAAGCTGCGGTTTTAGGGCTCTGGGAGGTACTCAAAAAATATTGCTATTTTAGAGCGAAAATGGAGGAAACGGTGGCGCGAATTGCGGCTGAGAAGCCGGACGGTATCGTATTCATCGATTATCCGGGTTTTAATTTGCGTCTCGCCGCGAGGCTGCGCAAAGAAGGGTACACGGGAAAGTTGATTTTTTATATCAGTCCTCAGGTGTGGGCTTGGAAAAAGGGGCGGGTGAAAGTGATGGCCCGGTTACTCGATTTGATGATCTGTATCTTTCCCTTTGAGAAGCAGTTGTACGAACAAAGTGGCCTGAAAACGGTCTTTTGTGGGCATCCTTTGATTGACTCGCTCGCGGAGGTAAAAAGCCGTTTGATTAAGCGGGAACCGGGCCTCGTTGCCCTGTTACCAGGTTCGCGTGAACGGGAAATCGCCGCCCTTTTTCCGCCGATGCTGGATGCAGCAGAGATTTTGTTGGGAAAGCGGGGAGATTTGAAATTTGTCACGACAGGAGCAACACCCATTTTAACCGAAATGCTGAAACAGATGGTGGTGGGTCGGGGGCTGAACCATCGAATCGAAGTGCTTTCCAGCGCAGGACATGAAGTCATGCGCAGGGCGGAAGTGGGGGTGGTGGCTTCGGGCACCGCGACGTTGGAAGCCGCGATCCTCGGATTACCCTATTGTCTGACCTACAAAGTGGCCTGGTTGACCGCTTTTGCGGCGCGGCGGGTTTTGAAAGTGCGTTTCCTCGGCATTGTCAACGTTATCGCTGGCCGGGAGGTGGTGACTGAGTTGCTTCAGGAGAATGCAACGGGGAGCCCAATCGCCGCGAAACTGAAGGATTTGCTGGAGAATCAGGTGGGGCGCGAGATACTTTTGAAGGACCTAAAGAAGGTCTCTGATGGATTGGGCGGCGGTGGTGCGCATAAAAATGCAGCAGCAGCAGTTATGCATGTTTTGGCAGAAGCGTATTAACGAGTTAATTTATGGAGCAGGGAAAACTTATCAGATTCTCGGTCGTGGCTCTTCCAGTAGGGCTCTTGGTTTTGGGTATGGCTTCGATGTTGTACACGCATCTTAAGCCAGATATTGCCGAGTTTGATGCAGAGTATAACAAACGGATGGCCGCCGCCAGTTTAAATAGAAAGCCGGTTAATCGGTTTGATTTGGAGCGCTTTGTGCGGATTTTGTCAGAGGACATCGGTGAGCGACATATCGGAAGGCCTGAAGCACTGGAGCGGACCGCCATTTGGATCGAATCGACTTTAAAGGGTGGCAATCTGGGATATCAAGTCCAGAGAAAGGTTTTTCCAGCGGGGGGAAAAGAAGTTCGAAATTTGGTGGCTGAGATACCAGGTGCCGAGCAAAGAAAAGAAATCGTCGTGATTGGTGCTCATTATGATACGGTGGCGGGAAGCCCCGGAGCCAATTCGGCAGGGAGCGGTGTCGCGGCGCTTTTGGCTTTGGCTCAGGCTTTTGCCGGAGAAACGCACAAAAGAACAATCCGGCTTGTCTTTTTTGCAAATGGGGAACCTCCTTTTCTGCAAACCAGCGGGATGGGAAGTTATGTCTACGCAAAAAGCTGTGCGTCAATGGAAGATAACATTTTAGCGATGATGAGTCTCGATTCGCTTGGCTACTTCTCCACCCAACCCGGTAGCCAAACCTATCCGGAAGGTGCGGATCGTTCGTTTCCTGAGATTGGCAATTTTGTCGCCTTTTTGGGCGATAACAGCTCTCAAATCCGTGTGGAATCAGCAAAAAATGCCTTTTTTAGGGCTTCGGGTTTTCCGGCGATATCGGGAATGCTTTCAGGAGTCAATTCGGATCAATGGTCGTTTGCTCAGGTGGGGTATCCGGCGGTGTTGGTTTCCGATTTGGCCAGCCTCCGCTATCCAGATTACCATCTGGCAACGGACCGATTTGAAAAAATCGATTTTGTTTCGTTTGAGAGAGTTTGCCTTGGCTTAAAGGCGGTGATCGAGAGTTGGGCTAATCCCTGATTGGATAAGGTGTTTTTTTCTTGGAAAATCGAAATTCTCGCATGGTTTATGCAAGCCGCTTTTTTATTTATCTGAATCTCTCAACAAATCTGGGCGCGTTATCCGGGTCAATTCCAGCGATTTTTGGCGGCGCCAATCGGCAATTTTGCTGTGGTGTCCTGAAAGAAGAATTTCCGGGATCTTCATGCCTCGAAATTCAGCGGGGCGGGTGTAGTGGGGGGCTTCGAGATAGCCAGTCTCGCCGGAGAAACTTTCTTCAAAGACTGAGGTTTCGTCGCCTAAAACCCCGGGAATCAGTCGAATGATCGCGTCGGCGATCACCACGGCTGCGATTGTTCCATTGGTTAGCACGTAATCGCCAATCGAGATCTCATC
>JBGSJM010000401.1:0-12263 GCA_041742015.1 Verrucomicrobiales bacterium
TGCCCAAGCGGCGGCTAGAAGCCACCGCTACGTCGGGCGGGCCAATGAGCACATCGAAATGACTCTTGAGTCAACGACTTAACAGGGTACGATGGAGGACTTAACAGGGTACAGTCAGTGACCCAACAGGGTATGATTTTCCAATCAATGTGGGGTGGAGTCACCTAACGTGCCTCTCCACCCGCCGCCGCGTTCACCAGCACACAACGAAAACCGACGTTGTAGTCACGAGCGGTAGCCTCGCGGCTTAAGCGGAACGAAGACAGCGCGTAGTCACGACCATTGCCGTACCATGAAGCGCCCCGCAATGCGTAGGCAGACGAAGATGGAGAATATTTGTCCTCCACCCATTCCCAGACGTTCCCCCCGATGTCGTAGAGGCCGAATGGATTTGGCTTGAAGGTCATCACTGGGGCGGTTGATGGGAAGCCGTCATCGTAACCTTCCAGATAACTAGGCCCGGCTTGTGGTAACCTGGCTTTCCGGCTCAGGTCGCTGTAGTTGCCCACTCCCTGCGGTGTTGGCCACTCTGATCCCCATGGGTATTCTTTCTCCACTTTGCCAGATTTTTCCTGAGGAGTGGCTTTGTTATCCTCCTTGCTTCCGATGCCAACAGCGATGCTCCACTCCGCATCGGTGGGGAGGCGGTAGGTCTTGCCCTCCTTTTTGCTGAGCCAGCGGCAGAAAGCCCGGGTATCCTCCCAGCTCACTCGGATCACCGGGTGATCCTCTGCTTTTTCAAGGATCGCAAATCCGTCGATTTTCTGATCCCTCCAGTTTGGTGCGATCTCCGGATTTTCTTTGGCAAAGGCTGCGTAATCCTTCCACCGCACTTCGTGGATGCAGAAGAGCACATCGATGCCGGTTACGGGCACAAATTTCATGCCGAGGCTGTTAATGATCTCTTTGGCTTCCACTGCTTTGGGTGCTTCGGCCTTCGGCGGGACCACGGCCAGGGAGGGATCCAGGCTCATTGCCTCCAAACGCTTCGCCTCAGCGAGGGCCAGTTTGGCTTCTTCGATCTTTCCTTCTATGGTCAGTTTGGCGGCCAGATCAGCGGCACTTTTTTGAAAGCTCTGGATGATGGACAGCTTGTTTTTTACGCCGTTTGTCTGGACGGTGGTGCGCTGGGTCCGGTAGATTTCCTGGAGGCGCTTTAGCTCGGGGTAGGTGGAAAGGGGTTCATCACTCCCGCTGGTCAGGGATTGCAGTTCAGCGTCCACCGCCAGCATCTCCTCAAGTTTGCCCGTTGCCTGATAGTCAGTTTTCTGTTTGGTGAGGTAGCCCCGGTATTTGTCCTGGAGCATGGTCAGCGGCTTGTTCAGGTTCAAGAGTTCCGCCTCAAACTGCTCCTGGATTTTTTTCACCTCAGCGGCGGGGGTTCCCTCCTGCGCGGGAGCCCAGGCAGCACCTCCCAGCATCGCAATCACCAGCAGCACTCCAAACGGACATTTCAAAGACATTTGCATAACCGGGGAAAGTGACGAAAAAAGGACTGGATGTCAAGAATTAGGGGCTTGAAAAGGAATCTCCCATCGGTAGGTTTTGGGTCTGTTCGCTTTCTCAGCCATGAAAACACGTCGTCGCTTTCTTCAAAGTTCCCTTTTGAGTCCTCTTTTGCCACTTGCGGCTGCGGATGCAGCAAAAAAAAGCCGGATCATTGACTGCCATACCCATTTTTACGATCCCACCCGGCCTGAAGGTGTGCCGTGGCCGGGAAAGGGCGGTCCACTTTACCGGCGGGTTTTGCCGGATGACTGGATGGCGGTGGCCGGACCACACGGCGTCACCGAAACCGTGGTGGTGGAAGCCAGCCCGTGGGTCGAGGATAACCAATGGTTGCTGGATCTCGCTGCTGGCGACCGCCGCCTCCTCGGTATTATTGGAAATCTCGATCCCGAATCGACCGATTTTGCCGCCCAGGTCAAGCGATTTGCCGCCAATCCATTGTATCGCGGGATTCGAATCAATTCCGGCAAGGCCGCAGATCCCGCCAAGGCAACCGCTTATGCCGCCGGACTAAAGGCCCTCGCCGCCGCTGGACTGGTGCTTGATATCAATGGAGGCCCGGTCACGCCAGGCATTGCCGCGAAACTCGCCGCCGAACACCCCGACCTGACGGTGATCATCAACCACTGCGGGAATCCCGGGGACGCCCAAAAGCCGCTGCCGGATGATTGGAAAGCTGGCATGAAAGCCGCCGGGGCCCGGCCCAACGTGTTTTGCAAAGTCTCTGCTCTCGTCGAAGGCGTAAAAACCACCGAACCCGGCAGTGCCCCCACAGATCCGGCTTATTACCAACCGATTTTTGATCCCATTTGGGAAGCCTTTGGCCCGGACCGCCTCATGTATGGGAGCAACTGGCCGGTCTCTGATCGTGGTGCGCCCTATAATATCGTCATTTTCATCGTAAAAGCCCTCTTCGAGGCCAAAGGCATTGAGGCAGCCGAAAAGTATTTCTGGCGTAACTCCCAGAAAATCTATGGATGGCAGGAACGATAAAACCCTGTTGGGTCAGTAATCAAACAGGGTACAATGGCCATAAAAATCATCGCTGCTCACGATGATTTTCTCCTTTCTTTTTTGGGGAGACTTCTTATTTTCTTTTCTTATTCACACCAAAATACTTGCGCCATGGCTGACCCATCTGATTTGCGCGATCCGTTTCGCGAAGCCCGTCAAAAGGAGGGAATTCTCATGTGCCCGTTTCAGGGTGAGAATCTTCCCATGATTCTGCGCCATGCTGATGTTCGCCAGGCGGCAAAAGATTGGTCCACTTTCAGCTCGGATGCTCCTTTCCGAGTGCCGATTCCCTCGGAGGAAGCGGTCCGCTCAATGCGGCAGTTACCCATCGAGACGAATCCACCGGAACACACCGAGTATCGCGCCATCGTGGAGCCGTTTTTTGCCCGGGCCAAACAGCCGGACGTAGTCGCCAAAGTGGATGCTTTGATCGAGGAGAAATTAACCGAGGCCCTGAGCCAGGAATCGGTCGAGATCGTGAATGATTTTGCCCTGCCGATTCAGTCCCGAGCCCTCACTTACCTCTTAAACGTGCCCGAGTCGGAGGCTGACACCTGGATCGGCTGGGGGATGCATGTCTTCAAGGTCACCGGTGGAGAGTTCAAAAAAGGAACTGCGCTGGAAGACTATTTGAGTGACCGATTCGACCAGGCGGAGGCGGGGGCGGGGGATGATTTCTTCAGCGTGCTGACCCGCGCCACCTATCGCGGACGGCCTCTGACCCGCGAGGAAATGATGGGCTTTGGGAACCTGACCTTTGCGGGTGGGCGCGATACGATTATCCACAGCATTTCCTCGATCATGGCGCACTTTGCCCAGCGTCCCGGCGACCTCGCCTACCTGCGCGAGGATCCCAAACGAATCGTGCTGGCCAGCGAGGAATTTTTCCGGGTCTTTATGCCGCTGACCCACATCGGGAGGGTCTGCCCGGTGGAGACCGGGGTTCATGGAGTCACCGTCCCGGCGGACGGGCGGGTCTCGCTGGGCTGGGCTTCGGCAAACTTCGACGAAACCGTTTTCAATTCGCCAGAGGAGATTCGCCTGGACCGCAAACCCAACCCCCATATCTCTTTTGGCTTTGGCACCCATCTGTGCCTGGGAGCACCCCATGCCCGCTTGATCGTGCGCAGCTTGCTGCAGGCGCTCATCCAGCGGGTCGACCACATCACCGTGATCGAGGAGCGGGCGCATATTGAGAAAGAGGCCAACTACCAGCGTGCCAACGGTTATGAGTCACTGACCGTAAAGCTGATCAACAGAAACTGAAAGGCAACTGATGATTAGACAACAGAATGGTAGACAACAGAATGGTTTGATTCTGTTCTCACAAAACATTCTGCTGTCTACCATTCTGTTGTCTAATTTTACCCGTCATGCCTATCCATCGCACCATCAACCTCCAAGACCTCTCAGACACCGACTTTGAGCGGATTGACGATGTCGTGATGCGTTGCGCCTATGCTGCTCAGAATCAGTTCGGACACAGGTTCGACGAGCGCATCTACGAAAATGACGTCGCCGCCCGTTTGCGAGCTGAAGGCTTTGAAGTGAACACTCAAGTCCCAGTGACCGTAACACATGGCAGCTTCCAAAAGACCTACTACCTCGATTTGATTGTGAATCAGATGCTTTATGAGCTGAAGGCAGCCAAAGGCATCGTTTCCGAGCATGACATGCAAGCCTTGCACTACGCAATGCTTCAGGACGTGCGACTGGTGAAACTGATCAACTTTGGTGAAGTCCGAGTTCGAGGCAAGTTACTACCCAATGCCATGCATGGCAGAAGCCGCCACCAACCGAAGATGAGAATCTCTGGCTGGCAACCTCTGAGTGACAGCTGCGAGCGTCTGGTGCAGCAACTCAATAGTGTCATCAGCGATCTTGGAACCCATCTCGATGTGAGGCTTTACAATGAAGTCCTGGTGCACCTACTGGGTGGCGAGGTCAACTGCCTGCAACGCGCCGATGTCTGCGTGGATGGCCAGACTCGCGGTACCCATCTCGTGCAATTTCACAGCCCTCAACACGGCTTTATCATGACAAGCTTCCATGAACCCCAACCCAATTTTCTGCTACACTGCCAAGTGTTGCTGCGTCATGTGCCAGTTCTGACTGGCTTACAATGGATCAATCTTAGCCACTCGCGTTTGGAGATCACGACGGTGACCAAGACTGAGGATTATACAACAGAATGAATAACCCAACAATAGATTTCCAGAAGACTGTCACGGAGGGGACCGAGGATTAGACAACAGAATGAATAACCGAACAATAGATTTCCTCATGATGAATCAGATCATTCTGCTGTCTACCATTCTGCTGTCTACCATTCTGTTGTCTACCATTCTGCCATTCTGCTGTCTGCCATTCTGTTGTCTAACCTCCCCGTCGCTTATGGCCATTCTATTGTCTAACCTCCCCGTCGCTTATGGGCCATGTTCCAAACATTAGAGTGATTTTCCCCGCAAAAAGTTGCTTGTCGAGATCTTTAAACTTTTCCAAACCGGGCTATAAGTGAGTGATGATACAAAACCATCTCCTTTTTCTTTTGATTGGCACCTTTCTGGCGGCCAAAACTGTGGCGGCGGATGAACCGCAACCAATTGTGAAAAAAGTGGGGGAAACCACGTATCGGGTTGGTCTGATTGAGTTTGACGCCAAAACCCGTGAGGTATCCATACCCGTCGTGGTAAATCAACGGGAGGGTGGACCAATCGAATATGTGCTCGTCAGTGAAGTCGGTAAAACGCATGAGGCCATTCTCACGACCAAAGCGCGGCCTATGGATCTTCAAATCGCCCTAAAATTGCTCAAGTACAAGGCGGGCGAGGGGGATGTATTTGACAAAATGTTGCCCGCCGAAGATCGAAAGATCAAAGGAGATAAATCCGCCGAACGTGGTGATCCGGTGGATTTTTTGATCAAATGGCAGGCGGAGGGGCAGGAAAAATCCAGCTCGATTAATCAATGGCTAATTGATGGTGCTACCATTAAAAATGACAAAGAGGTTGGCAAAACAATGCCGGATCACCCGTGGAATTACACGGGATCAGTGGTCTCGGAGGGCAAGTTTTACGCCGAAATCGAAGGATCGATCATTGGAGTTTATCTCGACCCGGTCGCGCTTTTTAACACCACCGTTCCCGGAGCGGAAATCGACGAGCGCTGGGGAGCGAATCATACGATCATCCCGGAAATTGGCACCAAAGCGACTTTGATCATCCAGCCAGTTAAAAAATAACTGTCACAAATTTGAACGAACTGATCAATTTTCTTACCTACCTACGATGATGATGAAAAAATTGTTAGCCTTGGCTTTCTGTGTCGCTGTTCCGCTCAGCGGATTTACCCAGGATCGCATCCAGCCATCACCAGATGGAAATGTCTCTCTCAAACTGGAGGTGGCACGGGCCATCGAAAAAGGGATTTCCTTTCTGAAAAGTCAGCAGGACCCGGCAACTGGTGCGTGGAGCAATGCCACGCTGCCTGCATTAACCGCGCTTCCGATCTCCTCGATCCTGGGTGATCCGAGTCGGGATCTCAAGGCTCCTTTGCCCCCGGAAGTGGAAAAAGGCTACGAGTATATTCTGAAAAACCAGCAGCCAGATGGCAGTATTTTCGTCAAGGGACTGGCCACCTACAACACCGCGCTCAGCATCACGGCGCTTTCCCAATCCGGAAAACCCGAGCATTTCCCAGTCATCGCCAAAGCCCGCCGGTTCCTGATTGGCCAGCAGCAAGATTACGATGGGCTTGGCAAATCTGACAATGTTCTTGATGGTGGGATCGGATACGGCGGCTCCTACACTCATTCCGATTTGTCGAACACCCACCTGGCCATGGAGGCGCTTCATTATTCGAAGAAAGTGCTCGCTGACACAACCTTTGATGAATCGAAACAAATTGATCTGGATTGGGATGCGGCGATCGAGTTTGTCAGCCTGTGCCAAAACACCGAAAAAACGGTGAAAAAGCTGGGCGATTGGGCAGCACTGCGCGAAGAAGACAAGGGTGGCTTTGTCTATTTCCCCGGCAACACCAAGGCAGAAGAGATCAAGCTCGAAAACGGCAAAAAAACCGCCCTGCGGAGCTACGGATCCATGACCTACGCGGGGATGCTAGCTTTTATCTACGCGGAAATGAGCCCGACTGACCCCCGAATTCAAGCTGCATTAACCTGGCTGCAAAGCAATTACACGCTGGATGAAAATCCCGGCCTCCAGGCTCAGGGACTTTTTTACTACTACCACACCATGGCCAAGGCACTCAGCGTTGCGCAAATCAGAACCCTGAAAACTCCGGAGGGAAAAGAAATTAACTGGCGCGAGGATTTGGCCTTGAAAATCATGTCGACGCAGGGTAGTAATGGGGAGTGGATCAACAACGGTTCCAACCGTTGGATGGAGAGCGATAAAGTTCTTGTATCCTCATACGCATTACTGGCGCTGGAACACATTTATGGTGGGCTCTAACACAAATTGACCCGCCCTGAATTCCGCACAGAGGCATAAAGGTGCATGTTCGATTATTCGGGCATGCACCTTTTGTTTTGGCACCAGCCGGAGTCTTACATGCCCCCTAAAAAGATATCGACACCTTTGCCGGCTTTTTGCTAGCCTGTTCCGTGATCCATTGGCTTTTCTTTACGACCATATGCCTTCACGACACGATGAAAAAGCAAGTTCCCATAAGTCATCACGCTCTCGCCATCATAGCCCTGCTTATCAGCAACACGGTTGCCGCGGCGGAGCCGAGTGAGTTCACGGTTCACTCCATTGCAGAAGGCTTCATACCGCCAAAAATCGTGCTGCAGTTCGATGCCCAGACAGGCACCGGCGTTGATTGGCAAAAGGCAAAGGGAAGGCCCTGGCATGATGGGTCTGATGTGGCGAAGGCAGGATTTGCGGTTGAGTTTGTGCGAGATGGAATCGAGCGCTTGTGTGGGAGGAAACTTGAAGTCAAGAGTGGCAATGATTTGTCCCGTGGAATCATTTTTACCACGCTGCAGGCTGCGGGTGATGACATTCGCAACGATGCCGAGGTAATCGCGGCCTTAAAGAATGATGGCAGCGACTCCTATAATGAACGCGAGGCTTTTTTCATTCGCAGTGAGGCGGAGCGCTTGCTGATTGTCGCCAACCGCGTTGATGGATTGGTGACTGCCGCGCCCGCCCTGTTGGAGTCTGTGGATTACGAGGTGCTCGCGATGGGGCCAAACTGGATCCATGCGCCGGATCGGCGCGAGCGACTGGCGTTTCGCATCAAGCTCGCGGATCGGCCCAGCTACTACATCCGGTCGCTCTCGGCCACCAGCGGCCAGTCGTATGGCGTGGGCACCATCATCAATCCCAAGCTCATCGTCGATCCCGCTGATGAGACAGTTGATCTGAGCTACCGCCGCTGGAGGATCGGACAGCGAATGCTCACCAGCTCCATGCCTCCGTTTCCGGGGCATGCGTTACAAGCGTTTCATGGCGAAGTGATCGAGCATATGCGCAGAACGGGAGCCACGGAGGGTTTTCTCGGCACGGTGAAGGTCGGCAGGGACGCAGAGCGTCCGGCGGCGAGCGTTGAAAATCGAGGCTGGGTATGGATCAGCACCGACTCAAAGGATACGCTACATGTCAGCGATGGCAAGGAATGGAAGGAACGCACCAAGCCACTGTACGCACCGTTGAGCATCGATGTATCGGTACCGTTTGTGCGCGAGATCATACTGAACGCGATGAAACAAAAAGCGGAGAAATTCTTCGCCGACTCACCAGACGATCACTTCATTTTCGGCACTGATGCCGAGGATGGATCAGTGTTAAAGATGACGCCGGCACACCCCAACTGGTATCCCGACTATCTCGCGCAGACCGATGGCGAGTTTGGCCGACCGTATGTCCTCCACGGCTACAAGGGGCTAAATCAACCGCAAGAAATCTGGGATGGAGGCGAGTTCACCGACATCATGTTCGGCCTCAATAACTGGCTGCTGCGCGAATTCGACCGCTGGCTCGATTCCCTGCCACCGACCCAGCGCGTGACCGCGACGGGCCGCTCGAAGAAGGACGCCGTGCGATGCAGCCTGTATAGCTACAACGACCACGATGTGCCGCCAAACTTCAATCTCGATCCGCGCATCCGCGTGATGATCGCCAGCTATCCGAAGAATCGCGGTTACGGCAAATGGAAGCCCTTTAAAACGCAAATCGACATGGGCAATGTGTTTCGGCAAATGCTACCACGCGAGCCATCCGGCGATTACAGGATCATCAGCCTCGCCTATTTTCATGATTCCAATCTCGATGGTCTCGCACCGCGCTGGGATGCCTCCCCGGAGTTTCTCACCACCCGGCAGCAGCAACACCACCTGGCCGGATTTCGCGCCCTGTCAGTGGAGACGGACTTTAACTTCGGACGCTTTGGTTTGGGCTACTACCTCATCGCGCAGACGCTTTGGAACACCAAACTCACCGCCACTGAACTCGATGCGATCCGCAATCGCTGGCTCAAACGCGCATTTGGCTCCGGTTGGGAGGTGATGAAGCAGTATTATGACTTCACCCTGCTTGAGAATTACCCCGTGAACTCACCACACGCCTGGTCGCGGGCGATTCGCTTCATTGAATCCGCCGACCAACTCATCGACGAATCGCGCGAACCGGCCGAACAACGTCGGCTTGATGAATTGAAGCAGTATTGGTATCTCTATTATCTCATCGACATTGGTGAAGCCAAATCCAACTCCACCGCACTGCGAGAGTTGTTGTGGAAAGGGCAGATGTCCTACGTCAACGCCAGCCACATGATCTCACGTGTATTCCTCAACACGTCTGATGCGGCAAAAGCCGCTGGAGATTTCAGCAAAGGCCCCGCGCATTTCACGGCGGCGGAGACTGCCATTTGGTGGCCCAAAGTACTCGCGCACTGGCCTGTTGTGCCGGTAACTCAATTTTCAGAGGCGCGGCTCGCAAATGGCAAACCCACCCGCGAAGTGGATCTGAATGATCTTGTCGCCGTGAAGGAGTTTGGCGACGCCCCGTGTCCCCAAGGCTTTCTTTACAATGCGGCCTATCAAAAACAGGCCACCGTGCGCTCGGTAGCCAGGCAGGCTGGGGATGAAATCGGCTTCCAGCTATACTGGCCCGCTGACCCGACCGGGAAAGACCATTTTTACGTCGCTCGTGATGTCGCGTATGGCATTGAGTGGTGGAACCCGAAAACCAAAACCTGGGCTGACCTCGTCGATCAGACCATAACCGTCCAGCCCTCGACTGAGATTAATTTGCCCGGCAAACGTAAGGAACATCACCTGGCTGCCGTGCGCTACAAGGCACCGCAGCCTGGTACCTATCGTTTCCTCATCGGACGGGGCGGCAATCTATCAACCCTGACCGATCTCGGCTGGAATCCCATCGATGACACGCACACCAGTGGCCACCCCTTCACCTTTGATGGCAACAGCGAAGGTCTTACCCAGCGACCCACCTACATCTACATCCCCAAGGGCACCCGCAGCCTCGATCTCGAAATCTGGGACAGCGCTGGCAATAAATCAGTGACTCTCTACAAATCACTGCCGCCGTCCCGGAATGGTTTCTCACGCAAGGTGGACATCAGCAAACGCCAGACCCACCGCATCAAACTGGAGGCCGAAGAAACCGGCACCATAGCCGAACTCAGCGGCAACGGCTTTGCCTTTCCCTATTTGTATTCGGTCCCGATGTTATGGGCAAAGTCACCGGGCCAGCTTGTCGTGCCGAGAGCCGTCGCAGAGGCGGACGGATTGACAATTCCGCCCGTAAAGTGATCGATCTGATGCTGTGATCATAACTTTTACCTTCTCCCAGGATTCGATTGCATTTTATGCGAGGATTGATTTTGTGCTTTCTTTTTGTTGTGAGGCTGCTTGTTTGTCGACTAGTGAATCACCGAGCCGAAAAGTTAGCAACACGAACGTAATTGAAAACCAATGAACCCGTTTTTCACTCTTTCTCTACTTACACACCCTTCAATCGGATCAACGGCTTAAACAAAAGGGCTTGAAAAAGAACATTCCTATCTGCGGCTGATTTCATCCCTTTTATGAAACCATCATCCCTCTCTATCATCCTGCTGGCGACCACGTTCAGCGCGTCAGCCGATGATTTCTTCGAAGCGAAGATCCGACCGGTGCTGGCCGAGAGTTGCTACGGATGCCATTCGGCGGAGGCGGGCAAGTCGAAGGGAGGACTGCTCCTCGACACGCGCGAGGGCATTCGCACCGGCGGCGACACCGGCCCGGCCGTGGTTCCCGGCAATCTCGAAAAAAGCCTGCTCATTTCGGCGATCCGCTGGCACGATCCGGACACCGGCATGCCGCCGGAAAACAAGGGCGGGAAACTCGCCGACTCCGTCATTGCCGATTTCGAAACCTGGGTCCGCAACGGAGCTTCCGATCCACGCGATGGCAAGGTGGTGGCCAAGATCTACGACGGCATGAGCGCCACGGACTGGTGGGCCTACCAGCCCATGACCCGGCCCGTCGTGCCGAAAACCAAAAACACCACCTGGGCAAAGACCGAGATCGACCGCTTCATCCTCGCGAAGCTGGAGGAAAACGGATTGGAGCCGGTCGGACAGGCCGACACCGCCACCCTCATCCGTCGCCTCCATCTTGATCTCACCGGATTGCCCGCTCCCGTGGACGTCTCCACCGCCGGCTTGCTCGATCGACTGCTCGACAGCCGCGCCTTTGCCGAGCGCTGGGCGAGGCACTGGCTCGATGTCGCGCGCTACGCCGAGACCACCGGCGGAGACACCAATGTGACCCTGCCCGAAGCCTGGCGCTACCGCGACTACGTCATCGAATCCTTCGCGCAGGACAAACCCTTCGATCAATTCATCCGCGAGCAAATCGCCGGCGACCTGCTGCCCGCCGCCAACGCGACGGAGCGGGCGGAAAACCTCATCGCCACCGGCTTCCTCGCCATCGGCCAGAAATCGCTCAATGGCACCGATCCCCGCCAGTTCGCAATGGACCTCGCCGACGAGCAGATCGACACCGTTTCGCAGGCGTTCATGGCCACCACGGTCTCCTGCGCCCGCTGTCATGATCACAAATTCGATCCCATCTCGCAGCGGGACTACACCGCCATGGCAGGCATTTTCCTAAGCACCGACACCCGCTATGGCACAGCCGGCGGCGTCCGCGAACGCAACGCCTACACTCTCATCGACGCCCCGGAATCCTCCGCGATCCCCACCTTGGACCGCCGTATGGATCCCGCCGATTGGCAGAGCAAGAAAACCCAGCTCGAACGCCTCATCGAACAGCGCGACGCGGCCCTCGCCTCGCGCAGGCCGGGCGGAAGGCCGTCGGGCGGGGGAGAAATGACCGGATTCGAGGTCGTGCGCATCATCACGCAAGCCAAGAGAATTGAAATGGAACTCGATGCCTTCTATCCCGACGGCAGCGTGAAGCCACGCATCATCGGAACCCTCGACAAACCCACGGTCGCTCCAACCGCCAATCGCCGTTCCCCGAGGATGGGCGGCCCGAACGCCAGCGGCCGCGCCGACAGCGGTTTCCTCACCATCGCCGACAGCCCGCTCTTTATTCGTGGCAGCATCGACAACGAGTCGGAAAAAGTCCCTCGCGGTGTCCCGGCAATCCTTGCCCCTGGACGTGAGCTGAAAATCCCCGCGGACACCAGCGGCCGGCGCGAACTGGCCGAGTGGCTCGCCTCGCGCGAGAACCCGCTCACGGCCCG
>JBGSJM010000402.1:0-4264 GCA_041742015.1 Verrucomicrobiales bacterium
TTGGAACGGTTTGGTTGATTCCAAAAGGAATCACGCTGATTTTTTCAGGAGAGACTCCGTAGCCTGTTTCCAATTCCCTTTTCATCTTTTCAGTATGAACGAAGAGATGATCAGAGAGATGGTATTGGCATCTTAGAGTCCACCGGTTGAGTCGGGTGTCCCGGCCGTCGCGTTCGGCTTTGTTGACGTTGTGGACGGTCATGACCAGTTTTTTCCCGAGCACCCGGTAGTAGAGAAGCAGCACGGTCCGGTCGAATATTTCGAATTTGTTGTTCCACAGAAGGTGGAAAATGGTGGCCCGGGTCCGGGCCGCGTAGGTGATGAGCCGCACGTAGTAGAAGAGAATTCTCGCCGTTTTCCGGGCAAAGCCCACGGTGGGATCCTGATCACCTCTGAGATTTAAAAAACGGACCTGGGGATTTTCACTCAGGACCGGTAGTTCGAGGTCGTCGCTCCCGACCAACTCAAAGGATCTTCCGGTCGCTGAGAGCGCTGCCGCCAAGCCCAGTGCGTAAGGCTTGTCTCCGCCACCGGTTAGTAAAGCGACGTCAAACGGCCTAACCGGAGTGGTGTATTGAAAATCCTCGCGACTGGCTATGCTTCGGTCCTTTGTCATCTTTTCGCCTCAACCTCTCACGAACCTATTAACACACTCTTTTTGGGTTCCATCCGCAGGGTATTGAGAACTGAGCTGAGAACCATTTCAAGGGGAATTGCTGTCGTGGCCCGCTCATCAAATCCGCGCTGGTAGAAGAATTCTCCCAACAGTGGCGAAATCAGTTTCGTCTGAATGCCGTAATCGTGGATCTCCCAGGGACTGGTGCAGGTGAAAAGAGTCACACAGGGAATGTCCAAACCGAGGGCTAGGTGCATCGGCAGGCTGTCCCCGCTGACGAGGCAACGGTGATTCTGCACGTCTCCAAGGTGTTCGAGCAGGGTGTCGCGGCGGGGGAGCACGTTTACGATTAATCCCCTGTCTTCCAACTCCACTCGAAGTTGCTCGTAATATGCCCAGTTTTTCATCGGCCAGACCGGCCCGGCTTCTGGAGCGATAGCCACATCACCGCGCAGATTTGAGTTCCCAGCGCGTGGCAGGACATACTTCTCGCCGCGAAATTTGAAACCGAGGCCCTCGAAGATCAAATGCTGGTAAGTGTGTCGATTCTGTAGTTTGAGTTGATCTGCCTTGGTCCTTCCATATTCACTGATCAGACTCATGTCAAACCAGCGCTGCGAATCGCGGGTATAGGAAAGTTCACCTGCGTCACTCCAGTAGGCTCCAAAAATCTGGCTAGCCCCCAGTCCCGAGGCAAATCTGGCGGACTCCTCGTCATCCTCGAGATTTATCACGAGGTCATATGATCTGTCGGCAGCCAGTTCTCGTCCTTCCCAATTGAAACAACGAAGATGATCCGTCCCTTCGAGCAGCATTTGATTTTTACGGTCGGTTATCCAAGTTATTTCACCGGTGAGTCGTCGCAGCAGCGAGGACGTGCGCACCACATCTCCTGTGGCATTTAATTTCAGTATTAGAACTTTCATAATGAAAAAACTTCCTAGTTCCGCCCCGTAGGACGAGCACCGCAGTGGCCTCCACTACCGTTTATTCCACGATTTCGTGACAACGGCGGCTTGAAGCCACCTGGGCGGAATGACTAAGCAACTGTCGCTGGATGAGTTCGAGGGATAGGAGGCGGTGAATCTCCAGCGTGTAGTTGCCGACACCTCCGAGATGGGACTTCAAAATGCTTTCGACTTTGGTTCGCTGGAGGTAGGACCGCGCTAGACTGGTATCGTCCAGCAGTAACTCCTTAACCCAGTGTGAAAGCTGGTCGCGGTACCAGACTCGGAAGTGGCTCGTTTGATAGCGGCCCAGGAAAAGCCGTTCCAATCGAAGTGGTGCCACCACGTGGTCTGCCCGGACAAACTTTTGCGGCATCCCGTAGTCGTAGGCATATTCTGCTTTGAAAAGAAACTGCCGGTAAGCATGCTGCAGTTTAGTCAGTCCTCCCAAACTTTTCCGCCTTAGCCCCCGATCGGTAGCGATCCGGTTCATGGCCGGGTTTCCTTCTTCGATAAGGCGCAGCGCCGCTTGATTGTTGCTGCTTGCGCCCGCCGAGGCGCGATAGGCCAGTCTAACAAGATCGTTATCGAAAAAGGGCGTCACAAAGTCAATTTGGGATCGTTCAACCGCAAATTTCGAGGTCATGTGCCAGGGAGCCTGTTTAAAAGCGGTGAAGGTAACCGGATGGGTGTCAGCACGCTCAGCCCGATAAGTTTCATCAGCTTCGGAGATGGAGTGTATGACCTCGGGCGACCAGAGCCCTGAAAGAATACCCATGGGTTTGAAGGCCACGAGGCGTCGCAGAATTTCTCCCCCGTAGACGCCGCTCAAGCGGACTGGAGAGACTTCCCGCGCTTTTTGCTGCATATAGAGATCAAGCGCCCCAGAAACATCCATGGCACCGTCGCTGAGCTGGATCGTTTTTTCAGCGAGATTGCCGAAATCCTTGAAAAAATCGTTGGTGATTGGAAAAGTGTGATGGGGTTGACCGGCGATTTTCGCCAGTTTTCGGGCCAGCACCACATCGTTGGATTCCCTGTAGTTGCCGCAAAATGTATAGCAAGGCAGGGCTCCTTTTTCCCGATTTGCCCAGGCGAGGATCATCCGGCTGTCGACCCCGCCAGTGAGCGACAGTCCCATTGGTCCGCTTTCTCGAAGGTAGTTGGGCAGAATCTTTCTCCAGGTCGACTTTAATTCGTAGTAGAAATTCTCGTCGTTGAGAGTCGATTGCTCCTCCCACTCAATGGGATTGAAATACTGCGTCCGGCGGATTTTGCTCCCCGGAGAAAAGGTCCATGCTGCAGCTCCAGGAAGCGATTGGATTCCTGAAAACAGTGTTCGATCCTGGAGGACAGATCCACAGGAAAGCATTTCGCCGAGCCCTCGCGGATCGATCGAACGGGTCTTGGGCAGAACTGCAAGGAGGCTTTTCGGTTCGGTGGAAAAATAAAGGGCATCTGCCGCTTCGTGGAAAAAAATACGACTGACCCCATAGCGATCATTGAAAAGCAGGACCTCTCTCCTTTGCAAATCCACCAGCACACCGCAAAACCATCCGTTGATCTTTTCGAGGAATGCGTTCCCTTCCGTTTCGAACCCGGAAATCAGGTCTATTTCACCACTACTGCGGTTGTCGCGTCCGCAAAAAATCAGGCAACGGTCACGTTCCCGGTTCCAGATTGGATTTCGCCTGGCAACGTTAGCATCCAGATCGTTCCATCCCACTGCAATCTCAAGCTCGTCATTGACATAGTTCCCGGTCACATAAAAAGGTTCCTGGTTCATGCTTCCCAACATGAGCGCCGCCTTTTCGGCCCGTTCTTGCGGGGGCATCGCTCCGATGATTCCAGTGATAGCGGGCATCTTTTAAGGATTTGATAATGAGATGGAAAAGCTGATGAAAAAGTCCTTCATCTTATTTTTTCATCTTTCGCAATTCGGAGCGCCAGCGCTTAAGCGTTGCTTTCATATCAGGGGGAATCATGGCTCGCCATCCGCGGTGCAGACCTGCTTTCAGGGCGAGTTGCCCCTGCCATGTCAAAGGGACATAGTATCTGGGCAGACTGACTGTCTCGAATCCGCAGCGTCTCTTAAATTCTGCGAGGGAATCGTCACTCCAGTAATAGTAGCAGAGATGGCCCAGGCCCCGGTCTTCACATATTTCAACCGATTTGGCGATCAGGGCGTTGTTGATTGCCTTGTCCCGGTGTTCCAGGCTGGTTATAATCTGCCCGGTCAAACCGAAATGGCCGGCGTTTCCGAGCATGACCAGACCTACGATCTGCCCTTCGAAATATGCGGCTATCATAATCTCCCGGTCTATATAGCGTGAAAACTGACGCTTCACCGTTTCGAAATCCTTCCCGTAGTGCCAGAACTTCCGCCCCTGTCTGGTTGGTGATTCGTTGAAAATTCTAGTCAGCGCTTGGATGAAGTCATCATCAAAAGTCGTTTCCTGCACCGTGACACCTTCCTTCTCCGTTTTCCTGATAAGTCCACGGACCCGCGATTTGAGCTGTTTATCCCACCAGTGGTCATAACTGAGGATCGGAAGCAGAGCGACATCCTCTCTCTCGGCATGATAATCAAAGTGCCGTGATTCACATGCAGGTCGCTCCCAAAAGGTAAAGAGATCAGCTTGAAATTCCGGATGTTGATTGAGCACGGAAATGACGGTTTCGGGATCGACTTGATCTTCGT
>JBGSJM010000403.1:0-15339 GCA_041742015.1 Verrucomicrobiales bacterium
GACCTTTGGTGATGAGGCGAGTGGTTATCTGGTTGCGCGGGTGCGGAAGGGGCCACGATTCGGCACTACGGTAACTTTCGTTTTCGTCCCAGGCGTAGTTCTCGAAGACTAGATTTTCGGGTTCGAGAACCTGGAGGAAAACCCGGGGAGCGGCGTCGGTGTCTCGGTCCTCTTCCCTGATCTCGAACTTTGGGATCTCGATCTTTAAGGTTCCCATTTCATCGGAAACGGCACGGAGTTCTTGATCGCTCTGGAAATTGTCGGCTTTTAGTCGGATCACTGTTCCGGTCTGGATTTCCTTGGCATAGACGATTTTGGGGGCACTTTTCCAAAGGGAAGGAAGGATAAATGCAGCGGCGAAAATGAGGGCGGCACCGATACCCAGCAACACTTTCTTGCCATTTTTTTTCCGTCCCTCGCGAATTCTCGGTACCGTTTCCACCGTGAAGGCATTTTCATCCCGCTGCGTGACCTGGTTTCGCTCGCCGAGAGTCAGATTAAAGCCGGAGTAGGCGGGGGATTCGAAGAGGCGGGGAAGCCACTCGCGAAAGGGAATATCTCTGGGCCGATCAGCAGAATGCCAGCCTGCGTGGATGAGATGGAGGAGCTTTTTGTATTGCTCAACGGATTCGAAGCTCCAGACATGGGAGGCGACATCGGCCACTTTCCGGGAGTGGTGACCACTCAGGACGAGGAGATCGAGATTTTCGTTGCCTTCAGCGAATCCAGCGAGCACCGACAGCGCCGCATTTTCGGAACCGTCCCTTTCTCCGTCTCCTTCGTTGTGTGGAGCGACCACCCAGACGACCAGGCCGACGTTTTTGAAAAGGCCGGGGATGGATCGGAGCTGCCACCGCGAGCCATCGGTCATGATCCAGGAATCCGGTTTAAACTTCCGGAAAGCCGCTCCCGACTTCCTGGGGCACAAAAAGAGGATCGCATCGCCGTCTCCGACTGCGTCATATTCGGTTTTTGGCCAACTCGGCAGCGAGAGGAATTGGCTGATCCGATCAACCGTGTCGAGGTGCTGAATGTATTCCCCTTTAAACGGAGCGCACTTCAGCCAGCGATGGGCGGGGGATCTGACTCGGGCCACCCCCACTTCCTTCTTTTTTCCCATGGCGTAGCCGATTTCGAAGCCAACATTAGCATTGGGTAAATCGGCAAAGGCGAGAAATCGGTCGCATTGAACGATCCCGGGTTTTACAATTTGTTCCCAGAGACCGCCCGGAATTTGCGGACCCAACTCGCCCGACCAGTGGATGGACAGATCCCGGGGAGGATGGGAGGAAAGTGTCTCCAGATCAGTGGGAAGGGTGCCTCCAATGGTGAAGTCATGGGCAATGAATACCTGGCGCATTCCGGTTGTCGGCTCAGGTGATAAAAGGCGTTCGTTCAACGGTCTGAGTGGCGGTTGGTGTCAATACTGAACGGAGAGCGCCTTTTTTTATTTGATAATTGATGAGAAATTGGCTTTTCGAGCCGTAGATCCGACCTGGATTGAGAGTGGTGCAGGAGCAGAAAGTGAGCAAACGCTTTCATGGTTGTCTGTGAGTTTGGTTCGGGTCAAGATTGAACCGTTTCTCCCTTGGGCAAATCTTTTTTGTGCGGTTTTCTGTTTTTGGGGCGAAATCCATTGCTGAAGGCACCCGCCCCCTCGGTGAAAGAACTCCTGGCCAGGCCATAAGTGCTGAGTGGTGAATCCATCAAAAAAGATGTGGGACAAAGCGACTGGAATTCGCTGTGATCCTGGAGCGATCCTCCCGGATACCGATGCCAGCAGGCTCTCCGCCTATGACCCAAGAACCAATCACGGGATGGTGACCTGAAAAATTAACTTCCGGATGCATAGCCTGGTAAATCATCGGGAGGTCCGCCCAGGGGCCGTCACTGGCTTCCAGGATTTTGCCTCTTTCGACCAGAGACACGTTTGAACCTTCCCGGCCAAAAAGGGGCTTTTTAGCATACGAACCGCTGAGATCTTCCGGGGTAAAACTAGTCTGCAACAAGTTGGGGTGACCTTCAAATGCCTCCCACAAAAGCACCAGAAAAGCCTTGTTACTCCAAAGCATCTTCCAGACCGGCTCGAGAAACTTTTGACTTCGTTGTGGCAAATGAGTGGCAAATGGCTCACTCCACATCCACTCCCACGGATATAGTTTAAACAGCAAATCAATGGGTTTGCCATATAGATCAACAAAACTATCGAGGGCGGGATTCCAACCCAGTTCTTCAATGGCAAGTTCCTCGATGCTTTTTCCAGCCTGGTGACAAGTATCCATCAGGTAGAGAACGGTTCGCCAATCTTCTTCGACATCGCGCTGGGCGCTAAAATGTATCTGCGGTTCCGGCCAGGCTGGCCAGGAAGCCAGCAGCTTCTCATGGATGGAATTGTATTGATCAGCCTGTTGGTGACATTGCTGGAGCCATTGCCACTGAACCACGGCTGCCTCCAATAGACCCGTGGGGGTGTCTGCGTTATATTCCAAAAGTTTGGGCTGACCAGTGCCATCCCACATCAAATCGAACCGGCCATATAGAGAAAGGTCGTCACGCTCCCATGAAGCGATGATCTCTTTCCAGGCAGGCTCCGAGATCCAAAGGCGGCCACGCCAGTCGTCACGAATCGCACGCTCCGCCCCTTCGATACAAAGCTTCTGCAAAGTCTCGGTGGACCGCTCCAGGGTATTGATTTGCGACGTGTTAAAACGGTAGTAGGCGGATTCATCCCAGTAGATCTGGCCATCAATTGTATGAAAGGTAAGTCCCTGTGACTCCACCTGCGCCCGCCAGTCCGGGCGTGGTTGATGTATAATTCGCTGCACGATTTATGAACCCGAGGAAAGTGAAGAACGCCCGGTGCTCCCAAAGCCGCCCCGATTAACGGAATTTCGCCGGGTGGTAGATGCCTCGGAATGAGGTATTCCCGCATGCATGGGTGCTGCATACTGCGCCGCAGCAGATCCATCGGGAGTATTGGTAGGTATGGGAGTGGCAGGATCAGGTGTTGCTCCAGAAGGCCTGTTTATAATAGAAGATCTTCCTCCCAAATAGCGGGTGGAACTGTAATGAGTGTTACGGTCCCTTGACCAGCGCCCGCATCGGTAGTAGCCCCAACGTGAATCATAGTGATCATAGGGATAGGGAAACCACGCTGTACAAGGCAGATGGTAATAGCCGAGCTTCGGATCATAGGCATTTAGAGGCGGATTTTGTGCCGAAACATCCTGCCCTGGGGTAAACGCAGGAAGGGCAGATTGCATGTCGGGGCTAAGGGACGAAGGGGGGATGATCGCATTGCCATGAATATCATTTGGTGGGGAGTTGCGACGATTACAACCCGTCAGACTCAGGCTGATTCCGGCCAATGTGAGAGCGACAACCCGGCTGCGTTTCATATCAAATCGGAAAAAGGGCAGGCCGCTTTTTTAGTTGGACATGGCAGCTGCCAGGATGATGGAAACACCGATGATGACGCTGCCCGCCAACAAGGCCGCCGCCACGTTTTTGTTCTCAAAAATTTCTTTTTGAAGATCACCCGGAGTCAACAAATCAAATAGCTTGTAGCCAATCACCGCGACCGCGATGCCAGCAATACCGAAAATGCCAAATTGATAAAGGCCGTGTAAGGTGGTGTATTCCGTAGTGGCTAGGAAATGTGTGGTGGTCATAAATTTAAATGAGATGGATTCAAAGAGTTTGAGCAATCCAGATTATTAACCACTCAGCCATTTTAATCATCATTTTCAAGTCGTTTTTTGCCTGAGGGTGGGACTTCACCGCAAAAGTAACTTTTGGAATTAATGCGTTGGCAGGAGTTTTACAATCGGCAGCAAAACTGGATCAAACGGAATCAGAGATTGATCCGGGCGTCTCCCAAAATTAGCAGGCCTCAGATCAGAGGCGAACACGCCGGATGCTTCATAATAGTAACTACGGCTTCTCGGTTGGTCATCGTCGATCGAAAGAGTCCATTGGCGTTGCCTCAGACTACCATTTGCCCCCGCACCGCTGCGGTGGTGATCGTTACTTCGGAGCCGGAGTTAAAATCAACAAAGTCAGCCTCGATTCCATCGCTGAAAATCACGCCGTCTTCGGCCATGAGTGATCGGATCGTGAGGGGATGGCCGGGGCGGATTTTTCCGAAAACCAGATCAGCCTGGGTGGTGCGGCTCGCAAATGGTTCTCGAACCGTAAAATAGAGATCTGGCGAATCCCACGGAATCGACCATTGGTCACGCGGATTTTGTTGGGTCTGCTGGATGACCGTTTCCCCGAGGCTTTCGACTATGGCGGACGCTCCGTGAAGCAGACTTTTTAGCCATCCGGTTGATCCCAGGCCGGTTGAAACGATCACGCCGCTGGAGGAGTGCCTCTCCCGGTGCCCATTGATCTCAATCAAATAGCGGGAGGAAGTATGATTCCTTTTGCCAAAAAACAGATCATTTACCCCGAGGATTTCCTGGCCGTCATTTAATCTGGCCCGGGCCATGGTGACCTCACGGGTTTTGTATCGGCCGAGGAGGACTTCGCCCACCACATCGTGCATTTCCTTCACGGTAAAGGGCAAAAGCACTCCGTCCCACCGTTCCGGATCGGGATTTACTCCGATGAGAGGCTGATTGTCTTTGAGGTATTTCAGGGTGTTGGCAACCAACCCGTCCTGCCCGATCACGATCACGGTGTCTTCGGGACTAAACACAAAGTTCGGCAAATAAGCCCTATCAATAAACTGGACGTTTCCCCAATCAAAAATCGCTCGTTCCAGGCTACCAACGGAACTTTTGTAGTTGGAGTCTTCCAGTAGATAATCCTCGAATTTCCCCCCGCGACTTTTGACGAAAAAAGCCGCTTGATCAATGGAATTGAAACGTTTTCGCAGATTGTCGACCCGGGTCTCACGCGTCACCACGATGATTTTCTTTTCCGTCTTTTTCCTAAACATTAGGCCTTACTTTTTTTCGTAAGTTGCGGAGGTTCTTCCCCCTGGTTATGGCGGGGGGACTTTATCAAATCCCGAAGCATATCTGGAGCGATGTTTAATTCCCCAATTTTTTTGGCATTCATGGCCAGTTCATTCATCGCCGAGGCAATCAACTTATCGGGCTGCATTCCAATTCCAGCGAGTGATTGAATGATTCTGGGATCCGCCTCAGCCATTGCCTTGACCACGGCGTGCAGGGCGTAGGAGCGTGAGTCAGATTCGATCTTTTGGTTTTCCGTTTCCAACCTCACGAGATCTTTTCTTTTCTCCTCCAACTGAACCTGGTGGAGCGTTTCTGCCGATTCCAGACTCTGGCGGCGCTCCTGAATTACCCGATCGGTCTCCAGTTCATTTTCTTTGATCAAGCGCTCCTGTTCGACAGACGAGTTGCGGCGTGCATAGACCGCATCATCCGCTTCCTTGAGAAGCTGCTCACGGGTTTCTGCCTCCAAAGCGCGAGCCGTGTCTGGAGTGGGCTTGATCGCCAGAATCGAAAGCCCGAGAACCTCCAGCCCGGCGGATTCGATTTCAATTCGTGCTTTGAGATCACTTTCAATCCCGGCAACCAGTGATTCCGTGGCCACGATGACCTGGAGAAGGGCCAGCGCCTGGATCCGCGCACGAATCAGGACATTGATGGCGTTGACGACTCGCTGCGGCAGTTTTTCCGGGTCTTTTGAGACATAGCCCCGGCATCTCGAATCCAGCGAGTAATTGAGCAGTTGGGCGGCTTTTTTAGGATCCACAATTCGAAAAGTAACCTGCCCCTGTACCGTCACCGCCTGGAAATCTGAAGTCATCTCTGAAAAGATGAAAGGAGCATCAAAACTTCCCATCGGCACTGAAACAATGGAACTAGAAGGTGCAAAATACCAGAAGGCAAGACCCGGTCCTTCCCGACGGACTTTCCCGTTGCGATAGAGAATCACGTATTGGGTGGGATCAAATTTGATAAAACGAAAGCCAAACATGAAGTCAAATATAGTCCAGGTTCTTATCAGCTCATAATGGAAAATAGAGTATTTATATTTAATTTGAAAATAAAAAGCCCGCCTCTCGATATGGCGGCAGATTTAGGAAACCTCGTTAAATTAAATACTTTCTGACAGTGAGGCTAGCTTGAAATTTCTCAATGTTGCTTCCAGCCTGAGTGGTCGATTCACTTAACGGCCAGTAGCTGTTACTGCTAGAAATTTATCATCTTCCCGAAGACCACTGGGCGGAAGGATAGGGAATCACAGGGAATCCAGTGCCTTCGAGATACTAGAAGCAGTGGTGGTATCCGTTTGCGCGGAAGAAATGGCTGACTGAGGTGAGCCCGGGGAACCTTCTTTCTCTCATGGATCGACCAGCCAATTTCCGTTCGTCCGAACCGGGTCACTCGCCAGTTCGCACCTCTGACGCCTCCCTCAGAATCCAATAACGGGGGTAGCCGTCCAAGGTAAGGCAAAACGCATTCGGAGTATCGATTGCTCGCTCGTTGCCCATCTCATCGACGGCGACTACCTCCCTCGAATCATTCGAGACATGTGCGGTGGCTTGGTCATCTAGAGTGAATCCGGCGAGGATCAGATCCGGGCCTCGCCGAAACGAATAAAGGTGCACAGCATCGGTCTCGGAGAGTGTCTTCTCAAAGGAGGCCCCGCCCAAAGTGGTTGTCAGGGCGGCAACGGATCCGTAAACAAAACGAGGACAGAACTGGTAGTCGAGCAGCCCAAAAT
The DNA here is from genome assembly GCA_041742015.1 of Verrucomicrobiales bacterium. GTDB lineage: Bacteria > Verrucomicrobiota > Verrucomicrobiia > Verrucomicrobiales > DEV007 > Arctic95D-9. The sequence continues at coordinate 6,706 of JBGSJM010000403.1, forward strand.
CCGGTGTGCCATCGCGACCCGGTCCCCGTGTCATGCGGGAACAAAACAGCAGCACTCCGGCGTGGTGATGAGCCCAGGAGTAGAGGATTTTTTGGGCATCGATCTGTCCTTGGCGACGCTCTTGTTCGAGACGCCAGGCGCTGTAACCGGTTTCGGTATTCACCCACCGTTCTGAATCATCGCCCGCCTCTTTTTGCAATCGTCGCATGGTGGCGAAGCTGCGCGCGTAGTCGGTGAGATTCCCGTGGGCATTGTAAGCGGGGAAGTCGGCGAGATGATGGAGGTGTTTGAGGAAGTAGGCGCACTTGGCTTCATCGACGACGGTGTAGCCTCCGTAGGTGATCGGCAGATCGGGCGCGATCCGTCTAACTTCATCCTGCGAGAAGGTAAACTGGGTGACGAATTCTTTATTCGTTCCCGACCAATAGCCGATTTGATCGGGCTCGTTGGAGATTTGTAGGAAGCGGCTATGCTTCCGGTATCGGTTCACCAGCGCTGCAAGATAGGCTCGCTGAGGGGCTTCCTGGTGCGGGTAGCGCCAGCGGTTTTTTCCCTGATCGGCATACTTGGGGAGCACGGCCCAATCAGCGGCGCTCATGCTCTGGAGGGCCAAATCAAACCCGCAGGAAGTCCAAGCGTTGGTGGCGGCATCCATACGGTCGAAGTCGAAATAGTAGGATTCTGCGCCATCGTCTTGTTTGCGCCCCATCTCGATGGATTCATCGACCCGCACCACTTGAAGGCCGAGACGGGCGATGAGCGCGGCTTCGTGGTTGCGGGCCTCTTCCTCGGTGAGTCCTGATGGGAGCGTGGGGACCCCGCCGGGATTCCAATGGTATCTTCCGGGAAAGGCACAGAGGCCAATAAAAAATTCATCCTTTTTCCAGGCGTCACGGGCGGCGTTGCCGTCGGGGGTGACGGCGATATTGCGGATGAGTCGCTTCTGACAAACTCCATCGCAAAACCCGTCGAGAGTAATCAAATAAGTTCCCAAGCCATCGACGAGAAACTCGACGGTCGTATCGGTACCGGCGAATATTTTGGATTCGTGGACGGCGAAGTTGTGCCAGTTCCAAATGGTTAGGATACCGTGGGTAAAGAGGGTGTCATCGACTCCGATAGTGAGGATAAATGGCTCATTGCTTGGACCAATTTTCACCCATTGATAGGGTGCTCCAGTGGGGGAGAGGGTCAGGCCGGCTCCGGAGAGACGATGCTCGGGAATGTTTTCGTGCAAGAAGGGCACTTTCACCTCGGCAATAACGGGGCTTTTGGGGGATAGATGGATCACGAGCGGATCAATCGCGAGAAGGGGATTGCCGGAGAGGGTGGTGATCAATGCGATCATCCCATGGTAGCGATTCAGGTGCATGTTAGGCAAACAGTAATTTTCGGGGACAAGGTATGGTGAAGCATTAGCCCATTTTGTTCAGATTGTTTGAAAGTGGATGATTAACAGGCGATGGAATTGAGATTAATCCATAAGTCAGATCCGATCAACACCCTGAATGGCTTGGTCGTACCGATTGGGAATGAAGAGACTGCTCATTGCTTCTCCTTTTGGGAGGCAAGCTCTGAATTTGAACACATTTCGATAAGTTCTTTAACGATGGGAGTATCTTTAATGGGTGCAAGCTTGGCGATCATTTTTTGAATTTGTTGGAAGTCGAAATGTTTGAGTCGTTGATGAATAAAATACAGGAATACATCGCCCAAAATCTTCCGTTCATCCTCACTGATGCTTGGGTCGGTTTTAATCGAATAATAATGGATCGGTTAATTCCCGAAATCTGGCCGGGTTGTTTTCAAAAATCTCGAAAAAAGCAGTATCCGTCTCCATGGGGGTTTAGCGTATCATGGCCTGAATATAATTCAAAGCACCTGAACCCACCTGTCATTCAAGTCGAGACATGAGGAATAACTGGGTTGAGACTTGAGATTTGCTGGTGGAGAATAACTGGATTGAGAGATTATACTTTTATGAAAACGTGCGCATTCCATTACTTCACCCTGATGGTTTTGACTCTGGGGTTGGTTCACTCCGCTGAGCCCCCCATACAGATCTCCGGGGTTTATCCCCACCTCACCATGCGAAACGATGAGGGAGAGTGCGGCACGGGTGCCGTGGTGCCGTGGCAGGGGGATCTGTGGGCGGTGACCTATGCGCCGCACAAGCCGAAAGGCTCCTCGGACAAGCTTTATCAAATCTCCCCGGAGCTGGTGCCCCATATTTTTGCAGGCAGTGTCGGCGGGACACCGGCGAACCGCATGATCCATCGCGAATCCAATCAGCTTCTCATTGGGCCCTACTTAATCGATGCGACCAAACAAATCCGGGTGCTCCCCTCGTCGAAACTTTTTGGACGGATCACCGGCAATGCCCGGCATCTCAGTGATCCGGCGAATAAAGTCTACTACGCCACGATGGAGGAGGGCCTCTACGAAGTCGATATCCGCTCACTGGACGTGAACTGCCTGATCCGGGATAATCATGCTGATGCCCCAGTCGTCGGGGTTCCCAGCGAGCTGCCCGGCTACCATGGCAAAGGGCTCTACTCCGGTCAGGGGCGGCTCATCTATAGCAACAACGGGGAACACGGTCCCGCCGCCCACCGAGATCCTACCACCGCATCCGGAGCGCTGGCCCAGTGGTTTGGCCGGGCGGAAGACTGGCAGTTGGTGAGGAGAAACCAATTTACAGAAGTCACCGGCCCCGGTGGAATCGAGGGCAATACCGATTCGGAAAACGATCCAATTTGGGCCATGGGCTGGGATGCCCGCTCGGTGATCCTGGCATTGCTCGAAGCCGGCGAGTGGCACTACTATCGGCTCCCCAAAGCCAGTCACAGCTATGACGGAGCCCACGGCTGGAACACGGAGTGGCCCCGGATTCGCGAAATTGGGGAGGGACCAAACAGGGTACAGTCATCCATCGTACAGGGTACAGTTGGCGATTTCCTCGCTACCATGCACGGCACATTCTGGCGATTTCCAACCGGATTTTCCCGAAAACAATCCGCCGGTATCGCTCCGCGCTCCAATTACTTGAAAGTGATTGGCGATTTTTGCCGCTGGCAGGATCACATCGTTTTCGGGTGTGATGATTCGGCCAAATCAGAGTTTCTCAATACGCGGGAATTCAAGGCCAGTCAGGGTTCACCCAAACAATCCAATTCCAATCTCTGGTTTGTCGAGCCGGATCAGATTGATCATCTGGGTCCAAGCATTGGTCGGGGATCAGTCTGGTTGCGGGAGGATGTGGCGGCGGGGCAGGTCAGCGATCCTTTTTTGTTTTCCGGTTACGACCACCGCCAACTACATCTCACCGCAGCTAGTGGAGGGGATTTCATCCTGGAAATTGATTGCTCTGGAAATGATCAATGGACGGTGCTTCGGGAGATTTCTCTACCGGCTGCCGGAGCGGTTTCCCATATCTTTACCGAGGAAGAAATCGGCACCTGGATCCGACTAAAAATCGGGACCGCAGCTAGTGGCGTCAGTGCTCACTTTCAATACCGCGACAAAGATGAAAGGAGTAGCGAAAACGATGCGATCTTTTCCGGCCTGGCCACTGCCGGAACTGAATCAGCTGCTTTCTCCGGAGAAATGCGCAGTCTCGGCTATGATAAACTGGGGCTGGCGACCTCTGGAAATGACTACTATGAAGTTGATCAAAAACTACAGATTCAAAAAGTGGAGTTGCCTGGGGCAGCGTCTTCTTTATTAAAACAGGTTCGCCAACCCATTGGCTCAGTGATGGTGGATGCGGCCTCCGTCATGATCAAAGAGGAGGGCAAAACCTGGCGGCTACCGAAAAATGATCTCTACAAAAATCACCCCGAGGAGGCTGCCGAAAAGTGGGTAAAGGAAAACCTCGCCCAGGGTGCCATCGTGAAAGTAAGCTCAACCCACGGGGATAACCCGGGTAGCCATGCGGTGGATGGAAAACTGGGTGATGATTCCCGCTGGATCGGCAAAAATGACCAGGCCAACTGGATCGAATTGGATCTCGGCGAGCCGAAGACGGTGCGCAGCATCTGGGTGGTTTCCGGCTGGAAGGGCGAGTCCCAATATGCGGTCCGGGACTTTGATATCCAGGTGAAGCGAGGAGACGCCTGGGAAACCCTGCCGGGAGCCGCGATCCGCGCAAATGATCAGATGGAGCGGGAAATCCTGCTGGGTGAGCCGGTTACCGCGCAGAATTTCAGGTTGGCAGCGCAACAGATCGGCTTTTTGCGCATTCAGGAGGTGGCCCTCTTTGAGCGATCTCTTCCCACCGGCCCTGTCACCCTGGGTCCGGTCCGGATTTGTCGGGAGGTCGCCACGGAGCGGGATTTGCTGAATCTCCATGGCACCTTCTACGAGCTGCCCGCACGAAATGCTCAGGGTCTGGCCAAGGTCCGGCCCATTGCCACGCACAATCTGTCGATCCACGATTTCTGTTCCCACCAGGGATTGCTCTTTTTTACAGGGCTGGACAACGATGCCAAAAGTGATCGCATTTTCCGCAGCGCGGATGGAAAGGCCGCGTTGTGGGCCGGGGTGGTTGATGACCTTTGGAAACTGGGCAAACCACGCGGAAAAGGCGGCCCCTGGAATAACACTTTGATCAAGGCCGGGGTACCATCTGATCCCTACCTGATGACCGCTTATGATAAAAAGAGCGTGGTGCTGGAATCCAGTCAGGCGACCAACATCACCCTGGAGGTCGATATCGATGGCACCGGGCTGTGGATTCCCTGCCAGAGTATTTCGTTATCTGCTGGTGGGACTGTCAACTATACATTTCCGGTTGGATTTAGTGCCTACTGGGTGCGGGCCATCAGCGAAAAGGATACGGAGGCTACAGTGCAATTTACCTACGAGTAGAGGAGTTAAACCATTTTACAGGCGAATGTTCTTCTCGAGTTCGTATTTAAAATCAGGGACTCGATTCTTATCGTGGGTATCAACCAATTCATTGGGGAAATAGATGTAAATTTCATCGATTTTCCCAATGTCCCAAAGCTCTTTCCCGGCCAGCCAGGTTTGGACGAACTTGGCGATCGACTGCTTGGCATCCGCTTCGAAGCGCTTCATATTTTCCTGGTCGATTGCGCGGTTTTTTAATTCCGGGGTGATGGTTTTGACCAATTCCTCCATATTTCCACCCGCAAAATACCTGGACCAGCCAGTCGGGTTGATTTTCTGCATTTTTTCCGAATCAAAGGCAATGGGCAGGCTGGGCGCAAGTGCTGGAGCGATCACAAAGAGGCGGTTTTCTTCCTGAATCAAGTTCCATTCGGCATTGATGTCGATGTGATAACGGAACGTAGCCGGCACAATGACTGTGGAAGAAGCGGTGGCACCAGGGACGGTCTTTCCAAGAATCTTGATGGTTGTTTCCCGGCTCAACTCGACGGTTTCCTCTCCAGTTGCAACTTCGAGGATGTTGCCATTGTTGCCTTTGACGAAGAGTTCGCGATATTCCATGAACTCTTTTATCTCGGCTCTAGGCTTGACCGCTTGGAAGAGTGAGACCACGGCATTTCTGACTTTCTGGATGTTTCGATCCGTGGTGTAGAGAAGTCCATAAAAGCAAAGGACCGCCGCTAGTACCAGCGTAACTGTGATCCAAAAGAGATACTTCAGTAGCCCGGCTGGTTTCTTTTTCTTTTCTTCTGCTGCGCTCATAAAATTAGGTCATCGGTTGAAAAAGCTGCGTTGTTTTTCGGTTATTGCCATCCCAAGTTTTTCCATGATACCGAGGGCATCTTCCCAGGCTTTTCGCTTTTCCTGGCGGGCGATTTCCGGGTCGGGCTCACGATCTAAACGTACCAGATGGGCCGGTTCATAGGTGACGACAACGGGTATCCCGTCGAGTTGAAAGGTTTTTCCCCGCAAGCTGGGCACCGACCCACTTTCCTCCAGCAGACTCTCAGCCACGGTGCTGCCCAGGGCAACGATCAACTTTGGTTTGATGATTTCGATCTCGGAGCGGACAAATTTCAGCGATGCGGCCAACTCGTCCGGGGTGGCTTTTCGATTCTTCCGGTCCTGAAATCTGCCATCTCCTATTTTGGGGCGATATTTGAGGATATTGGAAAGATAAACTTTCTCTCGCTCCAACCCCATGGTTTTGAGCAGCTTGTTCAATTTTTCGCCAGATGGCCCTGAAAACGGTCTTTTGGCCTCCTCGTCTTCGGCAGTTGGAGCTTCGCCCACATACATAAGACTCGCCAGCGGATCACCAGTCGCAAAAACAAGCTGATCGCGCAAAGTGCCGAGACCCCGGCAAATTTCACAGTTTTTGGCAAGCCGAAAGAGATTGTTTAACTTATCCCGCACCGTATCGCCCGCTGGAAAGATGATTTCCACCCGTCCCCTCATCTCTGTCTTGACCGCGAGATCTCCGTATGGTCTTGGAGTGGAGGAATGTTGGAGTGTCGGAGCGATGGAAAGATGGGGGGATGCATTCGGTTGGGGAGTTGGAGTGGCTTTGGGGGGCAGACTCGTGGTCTTAGCTATGGGCACGGAAACAGGGGCTGATTGGGGTTTCGGTGTGGTGGGATTGGTTCGTGAATCTGGACTGCTGCCGGAAGAAGAACGGGCTCTCAACAATACCTTCGGAAGGTTTTGGAGTTGCGCCAAGCCAGGTCTGGATAGTGGAACAGTGTCAAAACCAGCCGATTTCCGCTGAAGCAATACCTGCTCCAGCAGGGCTAAGGCTGGTTTGAGATCAGTTCTTTGGGACATGACTGTCGAAATTGATACCAAAAAAACGGCGTTTGGTAAGTCGGAAATTACAAAAATTGTCGTTTTGTTTCAATCAATATTGATGCAAGATGCAGGCCATCCACTGCAACGAAAACTCAAAAACTGATATCTGTCATATGTTTAAAAGAATAAGCAATCTGGTAAAGGGCTTTCTCGGACTTTTTATTTCCGGTCTGGAAAAGCAAAATCCTGAGGCTCTGCTCGAAGTCGAAAAGGAGAACCTGCGCAAGCAAATTTCTGAATACAACAAGGGTTTGGCTGCGCACGCTGGTCTTTGCGAGCGGCTCATGTCGCAGGTCAAACGTGAAAGCAACGAGATCAAAGAGTTGTCCGCGAAAACTTCAGCTCATCTCAAAGCGGGGAACCGCAAACTGGCTGGTGAATACGCTCTCCGGCTCCAGAAAGTCAAGGAAGAGCATGAAACCAATGTGGCCCAGCTCGGTGATGCCGAGAAGACATACGAGGAGTTGAAGCGGGCCCGCGACATTGCGGTAAAAAGCGCCCGGGACAAGATTGATTCGTTAAAACGGCTCATCGGAGAAACCAAAGTCGCCAAGGCCACTGCGGAATTAAACGAAATGGCCGCCGGGATGATCGGCGAAATTGGTGGATCTGGAGACACCCTCAATCGACTGGAGCAAATGGTCGCCGAAGAGAGGGAAATCGCCATGGGGCGGGCCCGGGTTTCGAGGGACAGCATCGACACCACTGAACTCAAGGAAATGGAGGCTGAACGCAGCGCGATGGAAGAAATTGCGTTAGCTGATTTTGCGGCTGAATCTGGAATTGTGATGGATACCAAGGGCACCAACGAAGGCCCCGCTTTGGAAGACCAGAAAACGATGTAAGATGAGGGAATGAAAACGAGTCCTTTTCCGGGGGTGGATCCTTACCTCGAGCCTTATTGGAGCGGTGTGCCTACCAGTATGATTTCGATCTTCCGAAATCAGGTTCAGGAGCAACTACCCGAAGGGTTATGGGCCGACGTTGAGGGAACGGTGACGGTTGAAGGCGGGAACGTTGATGGATTACTCCTTAGGCCGGATGTGGGTATTTTCGATCAAGGTGACTCGAATTTAAGAAAAGATTCTGAAAAGGGTGATATTGCCGTCGCAGAACCAATTGTCATTTCCGAGGCATTGGAAACGATAGACCTAACCGTCATCATTATTGACACTACTTCAGGAGATCGGGTGGTGACGGCGATTGAAATGCTCAGTCCGGCAAACAAAATTGGGCTCAAAGGACGAAATCGATACGAAACCCGTCGCAATGCTTATATCAGTGGAGGAGCCAATCTGGTAGAAATTGACCTTTTGCGGAACGGTGGATATATACTCGGAGCGCCCGAACACCGGATTCCTCCGGGAAAGCATTCCATCATCTCGGTGTGGCGGCGCATTACTCTGAAGTGGGAGGTTTATCCTGTCGCCCTGGGTGATCCTTTGCCGAACTTTCGGGTTCCATTGCGTTCTGGTGATCGTGATATAATTCTCCGCTTGCAAGAGGCATTCGATGACAATTATGTAAACGGAGCATATTCGCGGCGGATCGACTACAGCAAAGACCCGTCTCCAAAGTTGTCTGAAGAAGATGCCAAATGGGCGAAAGAATGGTTGCAGGCGAGAGGGCTTCGGTAGTCATCGAGTAGCGGTGATTGTACCCTGTTCAGTGGGCGATTATACCCTGTTGATTCACAGGAAATTTAGGCTGTGTCAAATGCCTAAAGTGCCGTGACAAATGTAAGCAACAAAAGCGGCACAGTGCGCACACGGGGGAGAGAAATTCTGGGCGAGGAATCCTGACAATCACGACAATCCTGACACCTGGATCTCAGGCTTCCTTTTTGGATTGCGCCCAAGCTGCGGGCGTCAATGT
>JBGSJM010000404.1:0-6992 GCA_041742015.1 Verrucomicrobiales bacterium
TCATCCCGTCGATCGCTGCGGAGTCTTCCGCATCCGTATTTGGTTCGGGATTTAGTTTTTCCACGGTCAACATGCGGACCTTCTTTTTCTCAAACTCGCCGGTCTCTGGATTTGCCAGTTCCACCACCTTGGCGGGTGCGGCATAGACAAATTCGTCGAGGCGTTCCTTGACCCGTTTGGCCCGGGTCAATTCTCCCGGGCTCATCACGCTGGAGTCATCGGTGACGTAGTAACGAAGTGTCACTGGCGTCTCCAGTTTTTCCAGAATGTTTACGGTCCCCTTGGAAAGGGTGTGAATATTGTTTTCGGTCAGGTCAATCCGGGCACCGGAGAAAAGTCCGGCCACAAGGTTGATCAGGATGGCTATCAGGAAAGCCACAACCAATCCGGAAATTGCAATTAGACCACGTCCCATTTTTATATCATTCATAGCGATAGTCTTTGATTGATTTGTTTCAGGTAAGTATAGAATTTAATAAATTTATGCCCGGCGCATTTTGATTACCACCGAAGTGGCCAACAGCCAGAAAGCGACAAAAGAAGAGAAGAAAACGACATCGCGGAAGGAGAGAATTCCTCTCGCCAATTCCGTGAAGTGCGGCATCACACCGATAGAATGGATTAGCTTCAAAATCGGCCAGAATATAAATCCAAAGAAGCCCTTCAAATTCATCAGCAGATTGGAGACCTGCGGAAACCCAGCCAGATAGAGCGTGGTGCAAATCGCAAAGGAAATCAGGAAGGCCACCAGCGGGCTGCGAGTCATCGCTGATACCGCAGAGGTCACCGCCAGAAAGCAGAGGGCTACGAAAAACGTCGCCACAAACCCAGTGAAAATCACTCCGTTATCGGGATTCCCAAGGTAATTGATGGTCCAAACAATTGGGAAAGAAAGAAACAGCATCATAAAAATGATTGCAGCAGCCGCGAGGTATTTCCCAAGTATGGCGTGCCAGGGTGCCACCGGCATGGTGAGCATCAGCTCCAGAGTCCCCTGGCGCTGCTCTTCCGCCCACATCCCCATCCCCACTGCCGGAACAATGAAGGCGAGATACAGCGGCATATACTGAAAATAGGTGTAGGTCAGGCTGGCTTCCTGACTTTCCAGCACGCCGAAGAAGAAAAACGACATCCCGTTGGAAAGACCTAGAAAGACCACGAACAACACGTAAGCGATCGGTGAATTAAAATCCCCCAATAACTCACGTTTGAAAATGGTCCAGATCTCACGGGGAAGCACGTACTTCATGAGCGCCCAAAACACGGCGGCAATCAGCACAAATGGAATGATAAAATGAAGTATGAGAGCACCAAATGCATTCATAATAAACTGGTAATAAATGTAGTAGTTGAAAAATTGATACTGATTAGTCTTCTCGGTCACTCTTGGTGATCTCGCGGAAGAGGTCGTCAAGACGGCCCGAATCCACATTCAACTCGGTAATCGTCAACCCCTTGTCTTTGCAAAGTTTGGCGATTGCCGTGCTGAGATTGGCACCTTTGCCCTTGGCACCGCTGATTCGGGCATGGAGCCCGTCTCCATCCGCCTTGATGACTTCGACCTTTCCGACTTCGGAGAGTTTTTCGAGTTCCTTCTGGATCCCGGTACCGGCCAGACCAGTGGCCCGCAGGGTGATCCGCCCGGCGCTGGAGGCACGGGCTTTTAACTCATCCGGTGAACCGTCAGCGATGATTTTTCCGCGGTCGATGATAATCGCCCGGGTACACACCGCCTCGACCTCCTCGAGAATGTGGGTTGAGAAAATAATCGCCTTCTCCTTGCCCATGCGCTTGATCAAACTGCGAACTTCGAATTTTTGATTCGGATCCAGACCGTCGGTTGGTTCGTCGAGGATTAAGACTTCCGGATCATGAATAATCGCCTGGGCCAGACAGGTCCGGTGGCGAAATCCCTTTGACAGAGTGTCGACACTCTGGTGGCGGACCCGATCAAGAAAACAAGTCTCAATTGCCTTGTCGACCGCCTTTTTGATTTCTTCCGCCTTCACGCCGCGCAACTCAGCGCAGAATCGCAGGAAAGCCTCTACCGTCATATCCGAATAAAGCGGTGCTGCTTCCGGAAGATATCCAATCTTGGATTTGGCGGCAATTTCGTTGTCAACGATATCAGATCCCCCAATGCTGACAAATCCGTCACTTGGTGTCAAAAAACCGGTGATCATCCGCATGGTTGTTGATTTGCCAGCTCCGTTGGGGCCGAGAAATCCGAGGACTTCGCCCTTTTTGACTTCGAAGCTGACTCCCGCGACCGCTACTTTCGGGCCGAAGTTTTTACGCAGGCCTTTTACTTTTATCATAATGAAAACAGTGGTGTTGTTTTAAGCAATTATTACAGTTCTCCTTAATTTTATAAGAACACTTTTTTAAGCGAGTCAGTATGTGTGTCAGGTTGTCCATTTCTGCAAGGGATTTTTACATTGTAAAATGGCTTGATCAGGCTCAAATAGCCCCCATGAAATTAATTAGTTGGAATGTCAATGGAGTTCGTGCCGTGATTGAAAAGGGGTTTTTTGACTTTCTTGCCTCCCATTCGCCCGACGTTTTGCTCCTGCAGGAGGTGAAAGCCACTCTGGATCAGGTCGAATTCCCCGCCGGATTCAAATACCTGGTGGAGTGGAACCCCGCTCAAAAAAAAGGCTACTCCGGGGTGGCTGCTCTTTCCAAAACCCCGCCAATTAACGTGGGCCATGGCTTCGGGATCTCTGAACACGATCAGGAAGGGCGAGTCCTCACGCTCGAATACCCCGATTTCTACCTCGTGAACGTTTACACACCCAATTCCCAGAATGATCTGAAACGGCTTAATTACCGCATGGAATGGGACCGGGTTTTCCGCGACCACCTCAAATCACTCGAAAAACACAAACCGGTGATCTTCTGTGGTGATCTGAATGTCGCCCACCAGGAAATCGACATCGCCCGTCCCAAAGCCAACCGGTTCAGTGCCGGATTTACCGACGAAGAGCGTGCCAGTTTCACTGAATTGCTGAATGCCGGATTTATCGACACCTTTCGGCATTTTCATCCCGATGAGCCAAACCACTACTCCTGGTGGAGTTACCGGGCAGGGGCCCGTGGCAAAAACATCGGCTGGCGTCTCGATTACTTTGGCATCACCAGCTCCATGATCACACAGGTCGCGTCCACCGCCATCCATGCAGATGTCAAGGGGTCCGATCACTGTCCGGTCGAGTTGGTCCTAAAGATGAAATAACCAAATCATCCGAGAACAAAAAGGAGGCACTACCTTTTCTCTGTGCTGGAGGCGGGCAGCTTCGGAACGGAAAGACCAGCTTCGTTGAGATAGCGGGCCACCGTTTTCGGAGTCCGGTTCGAGGCAGCGGCCATGTCCTCGATCAGCGCACCTGTTTTGCACATCCTGATCACGAGAGCTTTGGCTTCTGCCGTGGTTTTCGGAGGCTCAACACCGCAGAGACGAGGCTCCTCCTCGGCCACAAATTTGGAAGGAGGTGTTTCCGCCTTAAAAGCACGAGCCGAAACTGGTTCTGGAGATTGAACCCCCAGCAGCATGCCACCCATCCCGAAAATACCGTCAGAATGAGGATTCTCCGGTGGTTCCTCTTGAAACAGGGAAATCGAAGGTGATTCCACTGACCTCGAACGGGCATGGGATTGTCTCACCTGGCTCTGCAGTTGCCGAATCATGACCTCGAAAGAAAGAAAAAGGGCCAGAGGCGGAATCGAAGCCATGATCCTCGGCACAAGAGCGGCTTGAGACCAGACGTAGGCACCCTCCGGCACCGGAGCGTGAAGAATGTTAAATCCAATTGATGCCAGGGTGGACAACACAACCAAAAACATTGGATAAGCCGTCTGCTCTCCACAAAGCCCGGCGCGAAAGGCGCAGACAGAAAAAACAATGATCGCACCGTCAAGAACCAACGGCCATACCCAAACCAGCTCAGGATTGACTCCATTGGTTGATGCCAGATCTTTCAAGCCCGCATAGGAGAGGGCGAAGGCCCCTGCCGCAAGGGACAAAACCAAGAGGAGTGAAAATAACGACAATCCCTGATTTTTCAAAAAGTCGAAAACCAGCTTCCATTTTGTATCTCGATCCATACCCATTATCCTCAAATTTATGTCTACCGATAGATTATATTCTCTTGTTTGATATTAATGCAACCTTATATTTCGTATATATTAAATAAAATAATGAGTGGCAAATTGGTAACAAACTGACTAGTTCTATAACCCGCCTGGGAACGCCGTTTCGATCCGTTAAACAGGGTACAGTGAGCGATTGAACAGGGTATAATTGTTGATCTAACAGGGTACAATTGGCATGTATTCAGAAAATCGCCGGGGCAACAGTCTTGAACCGCATTTTGATTCTGCTACCATTGCCGACATGCATTTCTGTCTCACCTTGATGTTTGGCTGGATACTTTTTCCTTTCTCGCTTTACGCGGCTAATCCAGTAGTTGGTTCGATTGAGGAACTTAACCAACAGATTCGCTCCAGCCAGCCGGGCACGGTGATCCGCCTCGCGCCGGGCAAGTACCGGGGCGGCGGTCATTTTGTGGGTTTGGCGGGTTCGGCGGAAAAGCCCATCGTGATCGAGGCTGCTGATCCCGCGAATCCACCGCTATTCTCAGCCGCGCAGGGTGGCTCGGGAGCTTTGCATCTTTCGGGGTGCTCCCATGTGACCCTGCGCCATCTGCGGGTCAACGGCTTCCCTGCCAACGGCATCAATGCTGACGATGGCGGCGAATCCCGCAAATCATCTACAGGACTTCGCTTCGAAAATCTCCTCATTGAAAACACCGGTCCAAAAGGAAATCACGATGCCTTGAAGCTTTCCGGTCTGGAGCGCTTCGCCGTGAAAAACTGCACCTTCGCGGGCTGGGGTGGCTCCGGCATCGACATGGTTGGTTGTCACGAGGGTATCATCGAAGGCTGCACTTTTGAAGGCCGCGAGGGATTTTCTCAGGACAATGGGGTGCAAATGAAAGGTGGGTCGGCCAGCATCGTGATTCGCAACTGCCTGTTTAAAAACGCGGGCCAGCGGGCCATTAATCTCGGCGGCAGCACCGGGCTGCCGTATTTCCGCCCCGCCAATGCCACCTGGGAGGCAATGGACATCGAAGTGACCGGCTGTCGATTCACCGGCAGTCTCGCGCCGGTCTGCTGGGTGGGTATTGACGGTGGCCATGTGCATGGCAACACGATTCATCTGCCGGACAAATGGGTGCTGCGCATCCTCCAGGAAAACACCGACTCCCGCTTTGTCCGCTGCCGAAATGGTCGATTTGAGAAAAACCTGATTGTTTTTGACAGCCGGGTGCGGGTTTTCGCCAATGTCGGCCCGAATACCGAGCCCGGTTCCTTTACCTTTGCCAATAACGCGTGGTTTTGTGTGGACGACCCCGGACGCAGACCCGGAAACCTGCCCGCGCCTGAAGCCGGCAGTATCGTCGGCGTGGACCCACAACTTGACGGCGATCTCACAACTCGCTCCAACGACCCTCAGTTGCAAGGGATCGGGGCACGGTGATTTCGGTTGGTTTGGGCGCTGCACGCAATCGGGTAAAACACGATTCCGTGCTGGATCACCGACACCCCTTGGCGATAGTTTAGTCCATGAAAGATCTATCTCGTCGTCGTTTCTTCGAAGACTCCGTCATGGCGGCGGCAGCGGCTGCGCTGCCTCTGCCACTTATTGCTGAGGAGACATCGGCTCCAGTCAGCCCGAATGAAAAACTCACCGTGGCCATCATCGGCTGCGGAATCAGGGGAAAAGCCCATGCCCGGGAACTGGCGAGGCTGGCTGACTGCGACGTCGCCTATGTTTGCGATCCCGATCTTGACCGCGCGGATGAGGTCGGGGCGCTGCTTTCCGGTGAATTAAAACGCCCCATGCCGAAAAAGGTCCAGGATCTCCGCGTGATCCTCGATGACAAATCGATCGACGCCGTTTTTATCGCGACACCCAATCACTGGCATGCACTCGCGGCGATCTGGGCGATGCAGGCAGGCAAGGATGCCTATGTCGAAAAACCCGTGAGCCCGAATGTGGAGGAGGGCCGCCGAATCGTGCAGGTGGCCGAAAAGCTGGGCCGAATCTGCCAGACCGGGACGCAAAACCGATCCCGAGGTCCACTCGCAGAAGCGGTCAAATACATCCACGAGGGCAAACTTGGCGAGGTGAAACTGGCCCGCAGCATCATCTACGGCGGGCGGGGCTCGATTGGCGGACCGACGGAGTGTGTCATCCCGCCCCGCTGCGATTACAATCTCTGGGCCGGTCCCGCGCCGCTCACACAACTGAAGCGTCCCCGGCTTCACTATGATTGGCACTGGATGTGGGACACGGGCAATGGCGACATCGGCAATAGCAATGTCCATTCCATTGATATCTGTCGGTGGGGGCTCGGGGTCACCGGATTGGGCCGCAGTGTCCTGAGCTACGGGGGCCGTCTCGGCTACACCGATGTGGCGGATACACCGAACTCGCAGGTGGGAATTTTTGACTTTGGCGAAAAAACCATCGTCTCCGAAACACGCGGTCTGAAGACCGCTCCATTTCACCCGGTCATCAAGGCGTCGTGGTTTTTCTACGGCAGTGAGGGCATCGTCGCGGAGACTGGCCTCTATGATCCGGATGGCAAATTGATCAAAGCTTTTGAAGGGAAATCGGTGAACCATTTTGCGAATTTTCTCGAAGCCGTGCGCAGCCGGAAGCAGGAGGATCTCAAAGCCGGAATTCTGGAGGGCCATCAATCCTCCGCCCTGTGCCATATCGCAAACATCTCTTATCGGCTTGGGGAAAAGGCTCCGCTGCCAGCAGTACAAAGGGCCCTCGGCTACATCCAGGTCCACGACAACGTGTCGGAGACCCTGGAGCGAACCCATCAATATCTAGTCGCCGCCGGAGTTGATCTGGAAAAGACTCCGCTAACCCTCGGGCGGCATCTGCAGATCGATGGAGATCGTGAGAAAATCCACAA
>JBGSJM010000405.1:0-7641 GCA_041742015.1 Verrucomicrobiales bacterium
GTGGATGCAGCGGGCGGAAAGGCGATCGAGTTTAATACCATCACCATTTCAGATGGGATTTCGATGGGGACCGAAGGCATGAAGTACTCTTTGGTGAGCCGAGAAGTCATCGCCGACTCGATTGAAACCGTGGTTGGTTGCGAAGGCATGGATGGCGTTGTTGCGATAGGTGGTTGCGATAAAAATATGCCAGCCTGTGTCATGGCCATGGCACGAATGAATCGCCCCGGAGTGTTTGTTTATGGAGGAACCATCAAGCCCGGTTGTTTCGATGGAAAGGATGTCGATATCGTTTCCGTTTTTGAGGCCGTGGGCCAGCACAGCGCCGGAAAAATCACCGAAGCTGAGTTAAATGGCGTAACCGCTACTGCGATCCCCGGTCCAGGCTCCTGTGGTGGAATGTACACCGCCAACACCATGGCCAGCGCCATCGAAGCCCTCGGGATGAGTCTCCCAAACAGCTCGGCCCAGGCTGCCATCAGCGATGAAAAAATGATGGATTGTTTCGACGCAGGTGCCGCCGTGATGAATCTCATCAAGAACAACATCCGTCCCCGTGACATCATGACAAAGAAGGCATTCGAAAATGCCATCACCCTTGTCACCGCGCTCGGCGGGTCCACCAACGCTGTGCTTCACCTTCTCGCCATGGCTCAGGCTGCGGGCGTTACACTATCGATCGACGACTTTACCCGGATCGGCAAAAAGACGCCTCTTCTCGCTGATCTTAAGCCAAGCGGCAAACATGTCATGATGAAGCTCGTCGAAATTGGCGGCACTCTTCCGCTTATGAAGATGCTTCTGAACAAGGGACTGCTCCACGGTGATTGTATGACCGTGACCGGAAAAACCGTCGCTCAAAATCTCCACAAAGTAAAAGCCACCTACCCGGCAGGGCAGACTGTGATCCGAGATTTCGACAATCCGATCAAGAAAGAAGGCCACCTCGTGATTCTTTATGGAAACCTCGCCCCAGAGGGCGCAGTCGCGAAGCTGACCGGCAAAGAAGGCCTCTACTTCAAAGGGAAAGCCCGGGTTTTCGACTCGGAGGAGACTTCGCTGGCTGCTATTCTCGGCGGCAAAATCAAAAAAGGTGATGTCGTCGTGATTCGCCGTGAAGGACCCAAGGGCGGTCCAGGCATGCGCGAAATGCTCGGACCAACCGGAGCTATCATGGGGGCCGGACTCGGAAATGACGTGGCCCTCATCACCGACGGGCGTTTCTCAGGCGGAAGCCACGGCTTCGTGATTGGCCACATCACGCCGGAAGCCCACGTGGGAGGTCCCCTGGCTCTTGTGAAGAATGGGGACGAGATTTCGATCGACGCCGAAAAGCGCGAAATCACACTTCACGTACCCAAAAAAGAACTCGACGAACGCCAAAAAGCTTGGAAACAGCCCAAACCACGCTACACCCACGGGGTTCTCGCCAAATACGCCAAACTCGTCAGTTCTGCCTCGACCGGGGCCGTGACCGACGGTGATTGTGGCGATGTTTAGGAGGTTTAGGAGAGTTCAGTCTAGCCTACCTCAGAATCAACACCAGCAGACAGACGATTACCCCATTGTTCAGGGCGTGAGCGGTCATTGAGGCAATCAGTGAGTCCCGCCAGTCCCGCAGCAGGGCGAAACCAAATCCCATTGCTGCCAAAGCGGGCAATGCAAAAATCCCCTGCGGATGGATGATCGCAAACGCGATGCCTCCCACCACCGCACTGAGGAAAAATCCCCAGCCGTTGCGGAAATATCGGTACAAAGCGCCGCGAAACATCGTTTCCTCGAAAAACGGAGCCAGGACGGAGGCTAGAAACAAGATCGACAATACCGCCCAGATGTCGCGGGAGCCGCCCAGCATTCCGACGATGGGATGGCTGACTTCGCCAGCCCCGCCCGGAGCGGCCTCTGGCTGAATCAAATTTACGATGCCCATCAATAACAGTGTCAGCAACAAACCCAAAGCAGCAATCACGATCAACCCCAGATAGCCGAGAAAGCCCGCCCCCACTTCGCGGAAAAAACCCTTTCCCCTCGTCCACCCAATAAGTTGGCAATTCTCCTTCCACGAACAGCCGCGAATCGTCGGCCACAAAACAGCCAGCAAAAACGAAACCACATAGGCCGACCTTGAAATGATTGAAGGGACCAACCCATCCAACCATTGCCCCAGCGCCATGACACCGATATAAACCGCAAATGCCTCAAAGAATAAATGCCTCTTTTCCGACGCTACTGCGGGAACATATTTCATTGGCAGTTGACCGTTTGACCATTTGATAAAAAACAAAATAAGAAGGACACCACCAACGATAAAGGCCAGAATTGCCAGGGTGCCAAAACCTCCAAAAATCATCATCGTCTTTAATCCTCCCGCCTTGATCCCGGCTTGATGTGCCGCCACTTCACTGGCTTCTGCGGGCCGGACCAGTTCGGAAAACCAACCCACCTGCTTTTTCAAATCCGCACGCTGGTTTGGCGTCACACCGTTTTCGAGGGCTGCGGAGACGATCTTTTCCAATTCCGGTGCATCCCTGGCGATTGATTGGTCTAGCAACCCTGCACCCTGTTCAGGATAAATAAAAGCCTGAACAATGGCGATTGAAGCCCTGCTCCTCGGAGTGGTTGCCATCTCTTTCAATTGCTCAATGGCCGGGGCCACCGCCGCCGTGTTCCCGATGGACATGGCGATAATCAGGCGACTCTGGATCTTCAGCATTGTCAGCTCAGTCGCTTCGCTGAACGGTATGCCTCCATCTGTAATTTCTCCAGCCTGCGGATTTCCTTCGTCCACCGGGTGATTGGCTGTCCAAGCCAGATAGGCTACACTGCCGATGATGACACCCCACGAAAGTATAACCGAGAGTTTTCGACCAAAAGTCTGATTGGGCAGTGGCACGGGAGGATTACATTCAACGGACATGGCAAATCACCTTGGTTACGACTTCGGCAACCCAGCCAATACAGCTTTGATCTTGTCAATCCGGTTTTCAGGCAGCGGGTGGGTGCTCAACATTTCCGGTGGGCGCGGACCTTCGGCGCTGCGTTTCAAGATTTCGAGGACGCCAAGCATCGCCTGGGGATTGTAACCGGCATGTAACAATAACCAGCATCCAATCCGGTCGGACTCATATTCATCTTCACGACCGTACTTGGTTGTCAAAACTTGATTCACCATGGCCCCGAGTTGGGCAGTGCCAGCACCACCGTCCCCACCGAGGGCAACGGCCACTCCGGTACCGATGCTCCTTAAGAAGCCGGATTTGGACATTTGCTCGTTGGAATGTTTGGCGACGACATGCCCGATCTCATGTCCGAGCACCCCGGCGAGTTGGTCTTCATTCTCCAACTGTTTGTAGAGCGCATAAGTGATAAAAATCTGGCCGCCTGGCAGGGCAAAGGCGTTGATCATGTTTTCATCCGCCAGAAGATGAAATTCAAAGGGATAGCCAATTGGATCGCCGAATTTCGCGGTCAGATTCACGTGTTTCACGAGGCGGGCTCCGACTCGATCCACGATGCCCTGTGCCTCGGTATCACGGTGTTGGCCGCCATGCATTTGGATCATTTTTGGGACCGATTGCAGGCCGAGTTGCACTTCCTGCTGGGGTGACAGGGCGATCCGTTGCGATTCTCCGGTGTAGGGATTAACGATCAGCTTGGTGGTCGATAGATATTGGATAAAACCAAAGGCGACGATGGCCAGAAGGATGACAAGGCGGGCGGTCAGGCCCATCCGGCTGCGTCCCGATCCATTATTGACACCACGACGGGAATTGGGAAAACTCATAGGTAGGAAATATTGATGTTTGTGTTCTCTATGCTAACGACACAGTAACCACAGGAACGGATTCCTGAAACAGAAAAATCGGGGATTACTGGTCGGGTTTCCCTTATCAATTGGTTAGAAAATTAAAATTTCAGCTCGGTAATCTGGTTATGATCAGAATGAGATTTATCCAGAGCCGAAAGCGCTAGTTTCATCCCGGAAGGGCTGATGGTGGCCTTTACCCAGCCGCTGGGCAATTTTTCATTAAAAACGTAGGCGGTTGGTGGGAGATTGATTTGATGGAAACCGCGCTCGTCGGTCGCGACAGACCATTTGTGGCTGTGGCCGAAGATATAGGCCCTGGCATGTTTTCGCTTGGCTACCATCTCCAGAAAAGGATCGGAATCCACCAGTCCGGTAATTTTGATGGGCGGATCTGCCGGGATGACATCCTCCCGAAAAACCTGGGGATAGTGGTGGCCGATCAGGAGGGCTGGTTTATCGGGGGCGGCATCGAGAGCTCGGGCCAGCCAGTCAAGTTGAGCCTGGCCAAATTCGCCCTCAACCTTGTTCACGAACCGCAGTGAATCGAGAAAGATGAAATTGACGAATTTCGATTCCACCAGCGCGACATGTTTGCTTTCGACGGGCGGTTTTTCCGATTTCATCTTCGCGAAAATCTCATAGAATGGGACGCGATCATCGTGATTTCCCATGGTCATGTGAATCGGGAGCTCCGCTTCGATGAGGGGTTGAAGAATTTCGGCGAGGATTTGGTAGTCGCCTTTCAACCCTTCATTGTAGGCACAATCCCCATTGATCAGCACGCCGGACAGGTTTTCTTTTTCAGCCAGTACCTCACCCACGACCTTTCGCAAATTTTCAGCCATGTTCGCTCCACGAGCTATTAATGCGGGATCTTTATCGATATGGGTGTCGGATAAAAAGGCCCAGACTTCCGAATCGGAAACAGATGAAAAGCCCGTGGCAAAGGGTGCGAGCGCCAAGATTCCGGCCCCTCCCAAGAACCGTCGACGCGATAAACTGGCATTCAAATGGATTGACATAACCCTGAAAACTATCGTTGGCAGGGAAGAATGCGAGCAAAAAATCAGGCCCACCCGGGTGACACAGACATTCTTGTCTGTGTTTTGGAAATCTCAATCAAATCAATTGGCGCTGTTTGACACGTAAATACTGGGTCACTGTCTCGGTACAAAGTTCCTCGTGATCGGGCACGCCCAGCTCCACACCGATATGGCTCAATTTTCGGCCCGTTTCCCGCAGGTCTTGCCACTGGAAATGGCCTGCAAGTTTGTTATAGATTTTCGAGGTCTTTTCTGGGAGATCAGGTCCGGTAAAAAGTGGGTAGGCCATCTCGGGGCGCACCATATTTACGAGAATGAGGTGTTGCTTGCTGATCAGCGGCAGGGTTTCGAAAAAATGCTCGCAAGTCAATGGATCACTCAAATCCACCAGCATGACGAGAAGCGCCCGCCGCGTTAACCGCTGCCGCAGACTAATCATGAGCTGCTCGTAATCTGGAGCAACCTGGGACGGCTCCAGGGTGTAAAGCGCATCGCGAACCACATTGTAATGTTGTTTGCCGTTCCCACCCCGGATAAAGCGGTCGACCTTGTCAGCAAAGCTGATAAAGCCAAACAAATCTCCCTGTTTCTCCGCCACCGATGCCAGCACCAGCGAGCAGTGGAGAAATCGCTCCAACTGCGTGGTCACGGCAAATTCCCCTCCAGCCCCGTGTTCCCGATAAAGCCAGTCGCCCTCGGTTTTGTCATCGACCGGGACACGGATCTGCCGCCCGCTGAAGCGGGAGTGATCCACGATCACATAGACCTCCTGGGTCTTTTCGATCTGATAGGTTCTCGTCACCGGTCCGCGTCTCCGGGCCGTCGCCTTCCAATCGATATCGATGTAGTCATCCCCAGGTTGATACTCCCGGAGCTGTTCGAACTCCCGGCCTTTTCCCAACTGGCGAACTGCGTGAGTTCCATCCATTCCGCGCATCAAAAACAAACTGGCGAGCCGCTTCCGCTCCACACTCAAATCCGGGTAGGAGCGGATTTCGGTGTTGATTGGGTAGCTCCGCCTCATCAGCCAGAGTTTCATCGCGGATGGGGTCTCCACGCTCAGAGTCTCCACGAAAAACTGCCCGCGCCGCAGGGTTAATAATTCGATTTGCGAAGCCAGGATTTTTTTCGGTAAAATCGGGCCGATCTTCCGGAGAACTTTCCCCTGGATCCGGAAATCCGCTGTCGTGCTGATGCTGTAGCGAATCCACCGCAGAGTCGCCCCCAGGTTGGTAAATTGCACCGGGAGTTCAAATTCCCTTTCTTTGGTGCAGCGCAACAAAGCCGGGGCGGATACCTCCAGCGACTTGAGGCGGCGCAGGGAAATCCGACAATCCACCAGCGCAAAAACCAGCAGAAAAGCCAGAACCAACAACGCCAGCAGCCGGTAAAAGCCGCTGTCGTAAAACACCACCGTCATCGCCGGGACCACCACCAGCGCAGTCAGCCAAAGCAACCATTGATTGGGGACAAACCGCATGGAAAGAGGATTACCTCGGCACGGCGATAGCCTGCAGTAGTTTGGAGACTGTTTCGCGGATGGTTACCCCCTCGATTTCATACTCCGGCCTGAGCACCAGTCGATGTGATAGCACCGGGTAGACCATCGCCCGGATGTCGTCCGGTGTGACAAAATCCCGCCCCTGGATCGCCGCATGAGCCCGGCTCGACAACAGGAGAGCCCCGGTGGCGCGCGGCCCGGCCCCGACCTGAACGGCATCCATATCGCGGGTTTTGCGAATCAAATCCACCACGTAATCAATGAGTTCCTCTTTGATGGTGAGGGCTTGCAGGGCTCTCTGAATACTCGGGATCTCTCCTCCACTTAAGACCGCACTTACCGCCCCGGTATCGAGCGTTTTTTCCGGAGATTCATTCCCCAGCAGTTTACGGGCGAGGATTTTTTCCTCTTTATCACTCGGGTAACCCACTTCCACCCGCATCAAAAAGCGGTCTTTTTGCGCCTCCGGCAAAGGGTAGGTGCCCTCATACTCGATGGGGTTCTGGGTGGCGAACACCGTGAAGCTTTCCGGTAAACGATGGGTCTTACCGTCGATCGTGACCAGTCTCTCCTGCATCGCCTGGAGCAGAGCCGACTGAGTCTTGGCCGGAGCCCGGTTGATTTCATCCGCCAGTAGAAAAGAAGTGAAGACCGGACCCTTCACTAGGTTAAAAGCGCTCTCCTGGAGGTTGAAAATATTGGTTCCGGTGATGTCGGAAGGCATTAAATCCGGGGTGAACTGGATTCGGGAAAACTCCGTGCCCAACACCTTGGCCAAAGTTCTCACCAGCAAAGTTTTTGCAACGCCCGGAACCCCTTCCAGCAAAATGTGGTTGCGCGTAAAAATGGCGATCAGACATTGATCAATCACCTCACTCTGCCCGATGATGACCTTTCCGACTTCGGCACGGGCCTTGGCCAGGATCTCTTTGACCAGTTGGATCTCTTGATTTGCCGGAGTGGCTGGGGGGCTTTGCCCTTTTAAGTCTACTTCCATACCCTGTCTTCATCGCAAAAAAGAACCCCATCGTCAAGCTGGCCTTTTTTCAGGCTTCTCTTTTATTTGGACTGCAAAATTGGTTTTCACCGACATCAGGTAAGTGACAGGGCGCTTCTACCGTGCCAAAGTCCCGACACTAAAAAAGGTTGACCCAACAGATGTGGTGTTAAATTTGGCAAGGAATATTTGGGTTAAAAGGCTGATTATTTTTGAGGATGCCGAAAATGCAGTGGACCAGCTTTCTCATCACCGCGACGAGGATGGCCATTTCGGGTTTTCCATCTTCCCT
>JBGSJM010000406.1:0-29588 GCA_041742015.1 Verrucomicrobiales bacterium
CCTTCACCGGGCCGTCGGTCGGACTGACGCCGGAAGGAAACACCAAAAAATAAATTTTTTGATTTAACTTGAAATATCCTTCTCATGGAAGGGTACAGTCGCGGATTAATTCATCAGGATTCCCGCAGCTTTTGCCCAATCCCAGCCGGGGTGATCAACCAGAGCTTCGTGGCTGAGGATCGCTTCCCAGCGAGTTGCCGCGTTCCTGGCCAGTTCTGATTTTTCAGCCGCCCGGCGCACCTGTTCCTCACTCATCAGATGGCCATTGGCTTGCAGATTTGGGTGTCGAATGATCCAACCTGGAAATCTCTACGACCAGATTTGACGAATCTGGGATTCTTTAACCAAGTATACGGTCAAAACAAATTGTCCGGTGGCGTCGCAAGTGGACTCTTCAGTCCCGGTCCTGCTTATCCACTGTCTTATCGACTGCTCGTCCAGAAAGATTGCTTTTATCCAGTCTGCGCATGACTTTATCGATGTTGAGCACGTTCTCCAAAACAAGTGGCTCATCGTTGGGAAATTTAAGAACCAAAGTTCCGGAGCGGACGAAAGGCAGCCAGTACTCAAAAACGTCTGTGACGTTCCGGGTCCAGCTCATTCGGATGGTGGACACCCTTCTCTGATTCTCCATCAACCCACCGAAGGCAATGACCTCGCTTTGTTCGATTTTCACATAGTGGAGCCGGGCGATCATCCAGGAGATGAACATAAGAATCACCCAGACACCAAAAATCGAGTAGTAGAAAAGGGGGGTGGCGTAAAGTTGGAAATGGCTCAGAATGGCTTTGGGGGTAGGGAGGTTGATATGCCCAAGTCGCTCCGCCATGTACAAGCCCATGATGACCAGAAGTACGATCGAAAAAGAGATGAGCGCCCATCTTACCTCAAAATCGATGCAGACTACAAACATGGAAAAAGCAAAGACGAGGAAAAACATCATGCCCATGGCGGTGTGGATCAGCCCAACCCGGTCTTCGCGAACCAGATCCGTTTGAGCCGCCATTGGCGAAGTGATTGATTGGCTTTTTGGACTTGCGGGAATTGCCGTCGTGGGAGAGGCAGGAGGCGCTGAAGGAGAGGGCTGCTCCACGGGGACGACCTTTTTCACCGATGCCAGTTCGGCGGGGATCCCGTAGAACTCAGAAACCAGCCCACAGATCAGGGCGAAAAATGCCATCGGGTAAAAGATCGGAGTCTTGGGCCACATCCTGATGATGATTACGCCGTTATTTGCGATCAGTGTTTTTTCTTTGCTCATCAGGGAAGAAAGTTTTTAAAAAAGCGCTCTGATCCACAGTCCGTTACTCATTTTTTTTGTCAATTCATTTCCTTTGGAAGTCGTAAAGTGTCGAGTAGTCCGAGGGAAGCGTCACTACTTGCGGAGATACGCTTCGACTTCATCCCGTGAAATGGTGTCACTCTTGTCGGTATCCATCTCGTCGAATCGCTCAATCATCCGACCGCGTGCTTCGTTCCTCGTTATTTTGCCATCTCCGTTGGCGTCCATGCGGGTGAAAAGTTCCCCGGGCCTGGGGCGCTGGCCCGGCGGGTTCTTCGTCGCTCTGCCTCCCTGGACGCGCCCCGCGTCGGGGTCGCTCCTCATCTCAATGATAAATTCGGTAGTAATGGCTTTGCACCACTTCTCATCATTGTCGCAGGCATGGTATTCGACCTTTAGCCGCAGAGTCTCCCGGCCCGCGCCCTCAATGTCGATCAGAAACTCCCTGGGATCGAGATCGGCCTTTACTTCGAGCTTCGGTGCGGTTCCCCCGGCGGGCGACACCTTGACACCGGTGGGAGCGGAGAGGGAAAATGCCAGGGGCGGGGCCAGGTTGTTCCAGTGAACGTGGTGGATCGGATCGAGATGAAAACCGAGGTGAAGTTTTCCGCTCTGTCCCCCGAGGACGCCCGCCGCCGCTTCGGCGCGAAGTTTCACGTAGAGAGGTTCCCCGTTTTCGGCGGGAACGGCTTTGACCACCAGCGGGGTTGCGCCGGCCGGGCGATTGACCCGGGGAATGACAGTCCGGGAAAATTCAGGCAGCTCCGGCGGGTTTCCGGTGATCTTCGCAGGCGAGTTGGTGGCGGATTTCCCAACCAGCTTTTCCAGGTCTTTCCGTAAATCATCCGGGGCACTCCAGGTTCGCGAAACCAGGACTTTTCCCTCCGGCGAGATGACAAACTCCGAATTGTTCTTGTCGCCAAAAGCATGTTTCAAGTCGTTGGTCATGGAATCCGCCAGCCACGGTATCTCCGTGCCCAGTTGTTTCCGGGCAAGTTGGACATGCAGCAGCCTTTCCTCCAGGGTGGCGGGCTGAACAAACCGGTCTTTTTCCGGATGGGCCAGTGATTTGTAGATGTAGTAAAAGGCAACTTTGTCTCTGTAATCTTGATAAACCGCCTCCAGACCGGGGACGTTTTTCAAAAAAGGAGGTCAAGTCAGGCAGCCAAATACGAGCACGGCGTGTTTTCCCGTCAAGCCTTGCCGGAGGGGAAAAGGCTTGCCCTCGGCGTCGTAAGCGGTGACCTCGGTGATATCCCCGCCAATCGGGATGGGTGCGGTGCCAAATCCCGGCATCCTGCGTTCCTGAGCCATGCCGGAAAAAACTGAAAGTGACAGAAAGAGTGTAAAGTGAAACAGCTTCATGCCTGATCCAACCCCGCAATTCGCTCCAGGTTTCCCACCCCGTACTCTCTTGATTCACTGGGTATTTGTATTTTCTGGTCCAGGGGATCAGGGGTTTTTAGTAGTTCGCCAGCTTTCTTCCGTGACCCCGCGACACGCGAAAGCGCATCGCTTCCGGCCTTGTCGGACCGGCCCGGCGGAGTGAAGCTGCGGTTGGCATGAAACTAATACCAGGATTGCTTCTTTTTACCATCTGCCTCCAGGCTGCTGTGGCGGAGGATCTTTCGGTTTTGAAGCCGGATGCAAACGGTGTGCCGCCAGGAGAGCAACTCTCACTCTGGCTGAAGCGTGGCTTTTTCGCGATGGTGGAGGCGCGAAGTGCGGCTTTCGAAAAGGCGATCAAGAGCGAAGCGGCCTGCCGAAAATGGCAGGAGGATCGCCGTGCTTTTTTTCTGGATCAGATCGGCGGCCTGCCGAAACGCACCCCGCTAAATCCCAATATCGTGGGAACGCTGCAGGGCGACGGCTACCGGGTGGAGAAAATCCTGCTGGAGACGAGACCGGGTTTTCACCTCACCGCAAACCTGTATCTGCCGGACTCGCCGGCACCGTGGCCGGCGGTACTAGTACCCTGCGGCCACAGTCACGATGGCAAGGCAGTCGCTCAATATCAGCGCGCGTCGATCCTGCTCGCGAAACATGGCATGGCGGCGATCTGCTATGATCCGATCGGCCAGGGGGAACGCTATCAGATGCTGGATCTCTCGACGCGGCGGACGGCTTTTGACGACGCGGCCCATGTCCCGGTGCCGCATCCCAACGTGCGCCTGCTCTGCACCACGGAACACACCATGATGGCCATCACCAGCGCTCTGATCGGTGCAAATGTCGCCCAATTCCGGATCTGGGACGGGATTCGGGTAATCGACTACCTGCAAACGCGTCCGGACATTCTGCCTGACAAGATCGGCTGTACCGGCAACAGCGGTGGTGGCACCGAGACCGCTTACCTGATGGCATTGGACGACCGGATCGTGGCGGCGGCACCGGGGTGTTATCTTACCACCTTTCGTGCGCTGATCGACACCAAGGGTCCGCAGGATGGCGAGCAAAATATTTTCGCCCAAATCAGTTACGGCATGGATGAAGCGGACTACTGCATCATGCGGGCTCCGAAGCCGACCCTGATCGTCGCGGGCGCGCGGGATGCAACGTTTAATTTCAACGGTACATGGGATCTCTACAAAGACGTGAAGCGCTTTTACTCGCGGCTCGGGCGGACCGACGCGGTGGACATCAATGCGCCGGATGCACCACATGGCTTCACTTTTCAGCAGCGGGAGGCGGTGGCGAGTTGGATGCACCGCTGGCTGCTGGGCAGGGAAAAACTCATTCGCGAGGTTGATCCGCTCCCGGATTCATTTTCGGATGAACAAATGCGGGAGTGGAATCGTCCCGACTGGCCCCAAGAGCAGCTCCAATGCACGCCCAAAGGCCAGGCTCTGCTGATGGAGGGGGAGCGCAGTGTCTTCGACATCAATGCGGAGATCGCCGTCAACTTGCGGGAAAGCCGTGCCGCAAAATGGAAGGCCCTTTCCGAAGCGGAAAAGCGGGTATTGATCGCAGAGGTGATCGGCTCCGGTGCGGGCGAGGATTTCCCCCTACCAGAGTCGCGGGATAGCGGCGTGATCGAGCGCGACGGCTACACCATTCGCAAGCTCACCATGGTGATCGATGCCGATCTCTCCGTGCCGGCTCTGGCTTTTGTCCCCGCGAAACCTGCCACCGCCGCCACGCTGTATCTGCACGGTGCGAGCATGAAGGCGGACGCCGCGCCGGGTGGACCGATCGAAGCTTTGGTGAACACGGGGCATCTTGTGCTGGCAGCCGAGCTGCGGGGCATCGGCGAAACAGAGGCGGGCATCGGCAAAACGGAATTTGGCAAAGGCCGTTTTGGTCCCGACAATCTGGAAATTCTCACTGCCTATTTGATGGGAAAAAGCTTCACAGGCATGAGAACCCGCGACACACGGGCCTGGACGATGGTGCTGCGCAAGCTGGCAGGTGAGGGAACTCCACTGCATCTTGTCGCCACGGGCGAGGCGACCATCCCGGCGCTGCACGCTGCGGCGATTGAGGGGGGTGCCTTCGTCAGTTTGGCCTTGCATGACATGCTACTGAACTGGGAGCTGTTGGTAGGCGCGGGCGAGACGCGCAATCAATTCGTAAATGTGGTCCACGGCGTGCTCCGCCACTACGATCTCCCGGACCTGATTCCCCTGGCTGGCGGCGAAAAGGTCGTGAAGAATGGGCGGCGTGCTGGTGCGATGGGTGCGGGTGAATAAATTGAAACTTAACAGCCCAAAAAAATCAGCCCTGGCTAAATTTGGTTTCAGTGTATCCACTCAAATCAGGGGCAAACAGATCATTCGCGATTTCTATATTGCGATCCACCCGCTGAAAGCTGGAGGTGATTGAGGAACCATCCTTTAATTCAATCACGAGCCCTCTTAACAGAAAACGCTCTTTATCAACCACAAAAGTAAACTGGCTAACACCTTCGGATTCCGACCCGAGGGGCTGGGTGACGATGTCATAAGCGTTGCCCTTGACCATGGTATCCAGGATCCGGTATTTTTTTTGGAATTCGGCCATGGTTTTGGGGAATCCGCCAGTTAAACCAGAAAAGCCCGAGGAATTGCTGGTTCCCTGGCCGGGCTCGCGATATTCGACGCGTTTGAGCGGGGTTCGCATGACTGCAATTTTTTCGCCCAGGCTGACCACGATCGTTTTGGGCGGATCCCCGAGTTGCCAGCGAAAACGATTCGTTGCGTAATCAAGCCACAGAATTCCCGACTGGCTGAGGGGGGATTTGATCGCTTTGAGACTCCGGGTCTGGGTAAACTCAACTTTCAGGGACTTGGTATTGGCGTTGGTTTGGAGCCACTTTTCCACAATCTGTAAATCGGGTGCCGCAACCAAAAATGGCATTTGGATAAAAAAAACAATTGTGGCAATGGAAAAAAGAAAACGAGGAGGCATAATCATCACATGAACGTGTAACACCGATTCCAAATTACGAATCCAAATAGTGTTTCCTTTAGGAATTTTCTTTAAACAGACCTGTGAGCCAAAATTATCAAGTCTTTGCCCGTAAGTACCGGCCCAAAACATTTAACGATGTTCTGGGCCAGGACCACGTTGTGCAAACATTACGGAATGCAATCGACCAGAATCGACTGGCTCACGCTTACCTCTTTGTGGGACCGAGGGGGACGGGGAAGACTTCGATAGCCCGGATTCTGGCAAAAGCTTTAAACTGTCCCGGTGGTCCGAAAATGGATTTTGATCCAGAAGACCCGGTTTGCAAGGAGATCGCGGCCGGCATCAGTCTGGATGTGTTGGAAATCGACGGTGCCTCCAACAACGGAGTGGATCAGGTCCGGGAGCTGCGGGAAACGGTGATGTTTGCACCCTCCAGCGGAAAGTACAAAATCTATTACATCGATGAAGTTCACATGCTCACCACAGCGGCCTTTAACGCTCTGTTAAAGACTCTGGAAGAGCCGCCTGCGCATGTGAAGTTCATCTTTGCGACGACGGAGCCGCAAAAAATCCTGCCCACCATCATCAGCCGGTGCCAGCGGTTTGATTTGCGCCGGATCCCGACACAGATCATCGCTGATCAGTTGAAGTTCATCGCTAAAAATGAATCGGTTGATATCACGGACGGGGCTGCTTATGCCATCGCCAAAGGTGCCGAGGGCGGGATGAGGGACGCCCAGTCGATGCTTGATCAAACAGTCGCTTTTTGTGGCAATAAAATCGCGGAAAACAATGTGCTCGATATTTTTGGATTTAATTCCGAGGAATCCGTCGCCGAACTTGCCGGAGCCATTATTTCCTGCAACAACTCTGGAGCGCTCGAACTGGTCCATCAGCATGCCGAGTCGGGCAAAGACCTGATTCGGTTGCTCGGAGATTTGATCGGTTATTTCCGAAATGTTCTCGTCAAGCGGGTTGATCCCAACGCCAAAAGCGATGAAATCTCGCCGGAAGTGCAGGTTCACGTGGCCAGACATGCCACCCAGATCGAAACCAACCGACTGCTGGCCATGATCGATCATCTCGCCACCACGGACGGAAAAATGAAGTGGGCGGCGAACAAGCGACTACACCTTGAGATCGCCATGATCAAAGCGATCCAAAGCCTTGGGGAAGCCTCTTTGGATGACGTGATTGCCATGGTTTCCGCAGCAGCTTCCGGTGCTCCGGGATCAGCCCCCCAGGCTCGCGCCGCCACCCCGGTGGCAGCTCCGGCCCCGGCACCAGGTCCGCAAAAGGTGGAAGAACCGAAATTCACTCCGGCAACACCGGTCTCCCAGGTAAAACCGGCCGCCAAGCCAGCGCTAGTTGCCTCGGCGGCAGCGGCTCCTCCTCAACCAGTAGCACCGGTCGAAGTAACCGAGGCGGCCCCTTCCGTTGATCGATTACCCTCCACTGCCAGTGGACCGCCGTTTTGGGAGGAGACGAAGCAGAAATTAATTGCCACCCGGCCCTTGTTCGAAATGTGGCTGGATGCGACCCATTTCCTTGATTACCAGGATGACACCGTTGTGATCGGTTTTGCTCCCGACCAGCGGATTTATCGGGAATCCCTGATACGGCACGAAGTGGTCATTAACCAGACTTTGTCCGAGTGCCTGGGAAAAGCCGCCAAAGTCCGGATGGAAATTCGCGACGATCTCAAATCCATCGGGGTGGAAGAGGACGATGACGATCTGTCTGCCAGCCCACCATTCGCCATGGATCAAAGCGCCGGCTCATCCGCAGCCACTCCAGATCCAGAAATAGTAGAACCGCTTGAACCAGCAGAAATGCCCGATGATTTTTACAACGATCCACTGATTAACGAAGCGGTGGATATCTTTGATGCCAAGATAAAAAAATGAGTTACCCTCGCAAAAAAACGGGACAAAATTAATCAACACAATCTAATTATTTCTTCTTTATGAACATCGCAAAAATGATGAAACAGGCTCAGAAAATGCAGTCTGACATGGCAAAAATGCAGTCTGAACTCGCGGAGAAGGAAATCGAGATCAGCGTCGGAGGTGGGAAAGTCACTGTAAAAGGAAACGGAGCTGGTGAGATTCTGGGCATCAAAATTGACCCAGCCGTGGTTGATCCTACTGATGTCGAGTTACTCGAAGATCTTGTCCTGAGCGGCGTCAAACAAGCCATCGAGCAGGGCAAGGCGATGACGGCTGCGGAGATGAGCAAACTGACTCAGGGCTTGGGCCTGCCCCCCGGGCTTGGGTTTTAACCTCGCCCCCTCCAATTGATTTTCTATTTCCGCACCATAACCACCTGAAATTTTGATTTTGAGCGACTCCGAAAAAGCTAACCCCGCGCTGGCAGAGAAAACGACATGGGTAATCGGACATAAAAACCCCGATACTGATGCGATTTGCTCAGCCATGGCCTACGCCGATCTCCTTCGGCAGACGAGAATTCCAACCGCCCGAGCCGCCTGTTGCGGGCCGCCCAACAGCCGTACCGAATGGGTACTGCAGAAGGCGGGTCTTCACCCGCCACCTTTGATCACCAATTTTTATCCGAAGGCTCTAGACATTTGTAAGAAAAGGGTCGAAGTCGCCTCCAAAAACGATTCCGTGCTCTCCGCATACCGGAAAATGACATCGCGGGGCTTCCGCGTATTGCCCGTCACCGATGATGACGGCTCCCTGATCGGCATGTTATCCCTGCTCGATCTGCTCGAACTTCTGATTCCCTATGCGGGTGATCCTGCCCGTCAGGTGACTGCGACGACCGAAAAAATTTGTGAAATCACCGAGGCCAAAGCGATTTACCTCACCGAACATTCAAAAATAGAGACCGATTTCCTCATGATGGTGGCTGGATCCAGCGAGCCAGTGATGAAGGAAAGGATCGCTGCGTTTCCGGCGGATCGCCTGCTTTTGATCACGGGTGACCGGCTCGGGGTTCAACTCCTCGCGGTGGAAGCCGGGGTTCGCTGCCTGCTTATCACAAGCGACTTCCGCCCTTCTGATGCGATTATTGCGGCGGCGAAAAATTCTGGAACCGCCATCCTCGTCACCCCCATGGACACAGCCTCCACCACCCAGATGGTGCGGGGCGCGCGACCCATCCACCACGCTATTTCGACGAACTTTGTTTCCTTTTCGCCCAACACCACCGTAAATAAAATCAAAGACAGCGTCCAGCGCACTCCAAAACAGGCTCTCTTCCCCGTTTGTGAAGCAAACACCCAAAAGCTGATCGGGGTAATTTCCCGAACCGATTTAGTTAATCCTGAACGTCCCAAGCTGGTGCTCGTTGACCACAACGAATTCTCCCAGGCGGTAGCGGGAGCGGAAGAAGCGGAGATCGTGGAAGTGATTGACCACCACCGCCTCAGCGGAAACCTGGTGACCAGGGAACCCGTCCAGTTCATCAACAAAACCGTGGGCTCAACCTGCACGATTGTGGGGCGCGCCTTTCGAGACCATCAACTGATCCCGTCAAATGGCATCGCCACCCTGATTTGTGCCGGTATTATCTCCGACACCTTGAATTTGTCATCACCCACCGCCACTCCGGAAGACAGCGAGATTTTGAAATGGGCCTCCAAAATCGCCGGGATTGACGTCAACCAGTTCACTTCTGAATTCTTTGCGGTTGGTTCCGCGCTTTGCCTGGAGGATGAGAGAAAAGCGGTTCTTTCTGATCGCAAAGAGTTCACCGAGAAGGGCTACAAGATCAGCATTTCCCAGGTTGAGGAAATTGGTTTCACTTATTTTTATCCAGCCCGGGAGAAGCTGCAAATAGCACTCAAAGACCTGATCAAAGAGAATAATCTTGATCTGGCTTGTTTGATGGTCACGGACATCACCAAGAACAACAGCCTCTTATTGGTTGAAGGTCCACAAAGAATCAGGGAGAGGATCACCTACCCTCACGATGATACCAATCTGTTCACCCTCAACGGAGTGGTGAGTCGCAAAAAGCAGTTGTTTCCATATGTCAGCATGTTGCTGGCCGACATTCCGCATGAGTAATGGCGCACCCGGGAAACTCGATTGGAAGTCCGCCATCAAACGGCGTCTCAGCGACTCTTTTCACCGTAAATAATTGATTCCAATGAACGCATCTCTCTCTCGCCGCACCTTTCTCCGCTCTTCTGGTGTCTCTCTCGCTCTGCCATTCTTGGACGCAATGTGGGGAAGTTGGGCCTTGGCTTCAGCAGCCTCTCCGCCGCATCGGTTGGTGACAATCTGCACATCGCTAGGGATTTACGGACCGGACTTTTTTCCGGCAGAGGGTGGCGATGGTTACACGCTGTCACCATATTTGAAATTAATCGAGGCCCATCGGAAAGATTTTACGGTCTTGTCAAACGTCTGCCATCCCGATCAAAACGGGCGCGATGGCCATGCTTCGGAAATGACTTGGCTCACCGGAGCCCGGCATCCCGGCCTGGGTGGCTTTCGGAACACGATCTCACTCGACCAGTTCATCGCCGAAAAAATCGGTTTTGAGACCCGCTACCCGTCACTGCAACTCAATACCGGTGGCAACAGCAGCCAGAGCTACACTCGCAGCGGCGTCATGATCCCGGCGGAAAGTCGGCCCTCGAAAATATTCGCCAAACTCTTCCTCGACGGCACCCCGGACGAGATCCGAAACCAGATGCGCAAGCTGCACGAAGGCCGCAGCATCATGGACACGGTGGGTGAGGAGGCCAAACGGCTCGAAAAGCGCTTCGGCAGTGCTGATCGCGACAAACTCGATGAATATTTTACCAGTGTGCGGGAGATGGAGCAGCGCCTCCAAAAAGCCGAGGACTGGGTGCAGAAACCCAAGCCCAAAGTGGATCTAAAGCAGCCACAGGATATTCAGGACGAGAAAGATCTCATCGGGCGCATGAACCTGCTTTTCGACCTCATCCCGCTCGCCTTTCAGACCGACAGCACTCGCCTGGTCACCATGGTGGTGCAGGGCCGCGGCGATGTACCCGCGATCCCCGGGGTAAAAGCTGATCACCACAACCTCTCCCATCACGGCCAGGACCCTGAAAAAATCGCCCAGCTACGACTCATCGAAACCGCCCAGCTCAAAGCGCTTGGCATCCTCATGGACAAATTCAAAGCGAGAACTGAAGGCGGTAAAACCCTGCTCCACAGCACCTCCGTGCTTTACGGCAGCAACCTTGGTAACGCAAATTCACACGACTGGCACAACCTGCCCCTTCTCCTCGCCGGTGGCGGCTTCAAACACGGTCGGCACTTCACGGGTGATGCCAAAAACAACACGCCAATGAGCAATCTTTTCGTCAGCCTCATGCAAAACATGGGCATCGAAGCTGATTCCTTTGCCTCCAGCACGGGTGCGCTGACGATTTGAGGCTTGAAGACTGTTTAGCCATTGTAAAAAACACCCCGAGTTGATTCCTATCGGAAGACATTGGTTTGAAATCTGGCGATTCGGGGTAAAAATGAAAGGTGAATGACGACCTACAAACTCCGGTTTCGATAACTCGCGAAACGAGCTTTGCCGGGCCGTTTTCTGTCGACCAACTCTGGTGGATCGGCGCGGGGCTGCTGGTTCTATTGGCTTTGCTGACGACTCGGGACTTTGTCTTCGCCAAAAGAAAATGGCTGGTCCCGGGCCTGTTTCTCCTCCGGTCAGCGGCTTTTGCCGGGGTCCTCGTGGTTCTGGCAGGGCCAGTTGATGTGACGAGAAAAACCTTCGAGAGCGGTAAAAATCCCCTCGGCATCTTTCTCGATACCTCAGCCAGCATGAGATTGCAGGATCGCAATGATGGCACAGGCCGTCTGAACCGCTGGCAACTCGCCACAAACGCCTCCGCCACCGACCCGTCGCTCCTCGCCACCTTAGACCAGTCCCTGGCCCGGATCGAGGTGGCTCTGGCCCTCGCCGGGGAGGACGATGCCTCCCGAAAACTGCTCTTTGACCAGCTCCACCCAGCTCAGGAACTCTTTGCCAAAGAGGTAGCCCGGCTTCCTTTTCCAGGATTAACCGCAGAGATTTCCACCCGGTTGAACACCATAAAAAATACTCCCAAACCTCTCGCAGACCTGCGCCAGGAGGTGTCGGAAATCTCAAAACGGATCGCGGTGATTTGCCGTGAAGTGGCCCGCCGCGAAGAGCTGAAAAACACCCCCGAAACCGGCCCGGAGGCAACTCCCAGCCGCCAGCAATGGGCCGGAAACCTGCTTGACCAGATCGAAAAAGAGGTGCTGCCCAGGGTCCAGGAAAATCTCAGCGTGCTTCGCTACCAGTTTTCGGAAACGGTCCACCCAATCGTTGATGACAAATGGATTACTGCTCCACCAGCACCTGCGCCGCAAACCCATTTGAACCAACTCTTGCAACAGATCGCGGACCAGCATCAACAGGGCGAGATCAATGCCGCCATCATCCTGACCGATGCGGTGGCCAATCACCCCGGGGGCGAGCCGCTCAAGGTGCCCCCACCCTGGCGGACTTTCCGCTTTTTCTGGTTCCAACCGGGACGGACTACCAGCTTAGTGACACCACGTTGTGGAAGGCGACCGCTCCTGAAACCGTGGTGGAAAACGACTTGATGAGCGTTGACTGCCTCGTCGGAGCCACCGGATTCTCCGGCAAAACCACCCGGTTGATTTTGAAAAAAGAGGGCAAAGAAATCGACAGCGCCGAGGTGGTTTTTGATGAAAGTGGTGGTGACCAAAAAGTCCGTCTCTCCACCCAGGTCAAGGGAGGTGGCACGCATCAGTTCGAGGTGGTGCTGGAGCCCCTGCCCGGTGAGACGGCTGATAACAATCACGAATCCTTTGAGGTTAAAGCAGTAATCGGGAATCTAAATATCCTCCTCATCGATGGCTGGCCGCGCTGGGAAACCCGTTACCTCGGCAATCTCCTGAAGCGCGATACCGGCATCACCCACCAGGAACTCCTCGTCGGCACCGCTTCACAAACCGAGGTGCTTTCCTCCAGCCAAAAATTGCGGACTCATCAAGTGGTGGTGCTGGGAGAAGTTGGACCGGAATTCATCACCCCGACCGAGTTGGCGGCCCTGGAAACTTATGTCAACGAGGGCGGAAACCTGATTGTCATGGCCGGATCGGAGATGATGCCTGCGGCCTTTCAAAAATCCAAACTGGCCGACCTCTTGCCCATTTACCTCGATCAACGCCGGGCTGGTGGCTCCGGGAGTTACTACCTCGCACCCACCACAGTAGGTAGAGGAATCGCTGCACTGAATCTGGAGGACAACCGAACCAAAAACGACGCAGTATGGCGGCTTGGTTCATCCCGGTTGCTGGAGAGTGATCTATCTCCATTTAATCTACCAAAACCAGGTGCACAAACCATCGTCGAGGCACTTCCGATTGATGGACAAAATGATGCGGCTTTGCCATATATAGTATGGCATCGCTACGGAGCGGGCCGAGTCTTTTACTTTTCATCACCAACCACCTATTATCTGCGCTATCGATTTGGGGATCGTTATCACTATCGCTTTTGGGGCCAGTTTTTCCGGTGGGTTACGATAGCAGAAATCAATCGCAGCGGCGCACTTATCTCTATTTCAACCGACCAAAAGCGCTACCAGGAAAACGACCGCCCCAGGGTGGATGTCGAAATCCAGGATACCACGGGCCAGCCCCTCACCGGAGCCACCATCAAAATCCGGCTGGCGCAAAAGGGCGGACCCACCAGGGAAATTCTCTGCGCGGAACTGTCCGGCAAAGCGGGAGTTTACCAGGCCACCATTCCGGCCCTGGCACCAGGCGAATATAAAATCGAAGCCACCGGGCCGGAGCTGGATAAATTGGCGGCAGAAATCGCCCGCGCCCCTCTCCCCGAAAATCGGGACGAGAAATCCTCACGGACTCCTCTACTCGGAGCCTTTGTCGCCCGGCAAATTTCCTTTTTTGTCGAAGCCCTCCCCAACCTGGAGGACGGCGATCATACCTGCGACTGGGAAACGGCCCGGAAACTGGTTGAATCAACCCGGGGAGCCTTGCTCGCCCCGGAAGCCCTCGCCTCCGCCATCGAAATCCTTGCTCAAAAACAGGTCAAAACCGCCCGCGAAGAAGTGACCCAAATTCCGCTCTGGGATCGCTGGTCGGTGTTTTTTCTCATCCTCTTTTTTCTGGCGGCGGAATGGGCGGGAAGGAAGTTCGCCGGATTATTATAAACGACTTAACAGGGTACAGTGACTGATTAAACAGGGTACAATGAGCGACTTAAGTAGAGTAGGCGGGGAGTCCTGCTTTCGCAAGCCCGCCCCGCCCCTCATTGAACCGAACCAACCTTTTCGACCTGTACATCAGCGGCGTGGATCTTGGTAGCGAGGCAGAGACTGAAAAGGAGGGAAAGGACAGTAGGTTTAATCATGATTGATGGAGAATGTTGGCAATCTGATCCAGTGAACGGCGACCTTAACCAACTCAGGAAGCGCCTTCCATTCATCGACCAAAAAGTGGGGACGCCCACTCAAATCAAAAAGTGATAAATCAGCCTTCAATCTCAATTTTCTTGCGGAGCGCTTCAATCCTTTTCAGCGGCAGTTCGGCGATTTCCTGATCAGTTTTTCCAGCCACGATCATTTTTCCTGCAATGCGCATCTCGGCTAGTTCTTCACCCTGCTCAATGCCTTGTTCGATCCCTTTGTCCACCAGCGCCTTACCTTCGTCAGTCTTCTCCAAATCCAGACCCAGCAGCCGTTTTTCAGGAGGCAACTCCTGGAGCCAGCATTCTAGGATCTCGGTTTCATTGGAGGTGACGCAACTCAGACATATTTTAGAGTGGCCTGTTCGCATTTCTTTGTGGTTTGCAATTGTTTTCTCCCTTTATTTACTGGCATTAAAGGGTTTGGTTTGCGCAATCTCCGCAGACGGGAGTATTGCGTGACTTCATCATATGACAGCTTGGGCCTGTGTTGTAGCTTTATTGGCGGTGACCTGGGCTGTAGCTCAGGTGGAACAAACCGCGTCAGGTAAGGCATTCAAGCCCCAGTAGTTTGAGAGTAATTTGTTGTTGCTGAAGCCGGCGATCATACAGGGTACAGTCGCCGATTAAAGACCTCCCTCCGCTACAAGAAGAATGCCTCAAACAGTTGGAGTCATTATTTTGGTAGTACATATCCGAGTTCTTTCACTGCCGCTCTGAAGGCAGTTTCGTTATTCTTCGCCACCACCAGATGCCGGTCTCCAGCGGGCAGACAATAACGGGCGGCGCGAGGGTCGAGGGCTATTAGCTCCGCCGTGGCCTCGTCACGGGCTTTGATTAGGATACACGGGGTGTCGACCTTGAGAGCGGAGGCTTTTTTATCGATCTTGTCGAGTAAGTTCGTCACCGCTTCGGGAACCTCACCGTTTGATACGCTGTTGATCTCCTTGCGGATCTCTTCCATTGAACCGCCTGTTTCGAGGTGGTTTAAAATACTTGGTGGATGGATCTTCCAAATTCGTTCGTTTACAGGTGTGGAGAACATCTCCAACCGGGCGGTTTCGGTGGGCGAACCAGCAGCATCGTCCGCAATCAATAGTTCGAAATCGGGCTGGAACTTGACCAGAGCTTTTGTCTCGCTTTTGGGTGCTTCATAAGTGGAGGCGCTCCCCAGGCAGTAAGCTCCAAGACCGGTCAGTCGGACGTGAAGAAGGCCGTCATAACGGCTACAAAATGCCATGTCATCGGTGCCCCAGGCTCCCGAAAACTCCGGCCAGAGCAAGTGAGGGCTCACGTAAGCGATGTCAATGATTCCCAGCGTCGCGAGGATTTCAGCGAGGAAAGCCCGCATATACTGCCGTTCCAGTCCACAACCATCATCTCCAAAATCATAGCCCAGGCTGCCATACTGTTTCACGCAAAAATAGAGATCCCAGTTATTGCGCGAGACCTGGAAGCTGTTGCTCGACGCTTTCACAAACTGGAATGCGTCTTCGAAAGTAATCCAATCTCCCGTCGGCCACTCGACCATGGAATCGGTTATGCATACTTTCCGGTAAGAAGGCCGGGTCATTGATCGTTTGCCTTTGCCGGTCTGTCCGAGGATGTTATCAATTCGGTTGAGTTCGTCAAAACAGTCGTCCTTCAGAAGCCGTTGAAACCCCTCTTCCAAAGCAGCAGCGTTGCCTTCCGCCAGCATGGCGCGGCCCTGCCTGGTGAGGCCGAGTTTGCTTCCGGAAGGCTTGCACCAACCGCACTGCTGCACGATGACTCCCCACGCATGAGCACGAACAGGCCCGGCTATTTCATAATATGAGTCACGCTCCGCTTTTGGTTTGTCCAGTTCGAGGTCTGCCTGGATCAATACCTCACCGATCTGTCGCACGGTGGCATCGGTTGGAGTGCCGCGTTTGGCGGTGACCAAGAGCTTCCCCGATTGCGCCAGTCCAAGCACCCGCCGGAGTTCATGAAACACGATCCCTTCGCCACTGAAAACACGAACCGGTTGCCCGTCCTGGTGGGTCTCCGGGAGTTCTTTTGTCATCGTTTCTACTGCGGCTGCTTTTGGCACCGGCAACAACGAGCGAAGCCCTTCCGCCACTTCTTCGGCAACGAGAAACGTACCGAATCGGTCTTGCGTCATCACGAGTCCGAGGAGCGACGGAATCTGCCCATACGCGCAAAAACGAGTCGGGATAGGACAGTTAATGCCATATTTGCCCTTGAAAACTACGGGATCCAGAACGCCTCCGTTGAAGGCAGCTTCGGCCAAAGCCAATTTTTCCTCTTTGGAACAATGCTCCAGCACCCGGGGAAGGTCGTTGCGAATCACCAGCGAAAGAGCCGCGATCACTTCCGCCTTTTTGGTCAGGCCCTTACCAACTCTCAGGACTTTGGCAACCTTCACCAGGTCTTCAGCCCTCATTCCTTCCATGATTTGCAGCGGTGTCATAATCGGCAATTTACTCGAATTGGTTCCATGGCAACCATAAGATGAGCTTTGTTCCTGTCACCCGTGGATAAATTGCGCTTTGATCATTGAGGGTATAGTCGGGAAACTGCGTTCAGCTCTAATACTATTGGAAATTAACCAAACATTAACTCAGGGAATTCCACTTCCTTTGCCGACAGGTAGGCTTTGGGCTGGAGGCATAGCCTTCTTTGAATTGAATTGATATAAGATGCCAATTTTCAATAATTTACAGATAAAAAACATTTCCTGCCATTTCCATATTGCCAAAGCACTAGACTAGAGACAGCGCGATCAGGATTTCCGCTTTTCATACAACTCTTACTTAACACTGACATAGTTTTCGCTGATCATTTCTTGAGGCGATTTTTTCTTACTAGGTTGCCCCAGGTTTCGAGGCGGATAGTTTTCCCGCAAAAAACCAAGATGGTGCCATTGGAACTTTTGGACAATGTCAGTTCTAGAGCAAGGGCAACCTCAAGCGGTTTTGCGTTTCGTCCGAGTGATGCATCCAATTTCTCGATGATTG
This sequence comes from Verrucomicrobiales bacterium, assembly GCA_041742015.1. Classification (GTDB taxonomy): domain Bacteria; phylum Verrucomicrobiota; class Verrucomicrobiia; order Verrucomicrobiales; family DEV007; genus Arctic95D-9. Next base: position 17,110 of record JBGSJM010000406.1, read on the forward strand.
TGCCGAGATTATCAGAAGTCGAACAATTCCAGGATTGAACTTCCGGGTCCCACTGGCCTGAAAGATCCTGCAAACCATGGAAGGCCCCATCGAGTACAGGATTCAGGAACGCATGAAGAGTACTAAGCATTTCGTCAACCGATACGGGTTCAGCACCCACAAGGGTTTTCTTGACAAATGCTTTCCAGCGTGACTTTACCTGGTCTTGTCCCCAAAACAATTCAGAGAGCCCGGCCGGCGATCTCTCGATTCTTGTTTCCCAGCGTGCGAAAGTATTGATAATTGCCTGGACCGTTTCGCTCAATTCGGGACGGAACATTCGGGCGATGGTCCAAAGATCATAAAAGTCCTTTAGTCGGGAATTGCCCAGGCCCAGTGAAGTGATGGCCTCCGTTTTTTCCGCGATGGCAGTAGGCAGCGGGTAACAGAGCAATCTGGGCGGAGGATCACCAAGAAGAACCGGCAGTTCCAGTTCGACTGGATGGGGAGTGATCGAATCACCGAATCCGAAATCCATCTGGATGGGAATCCTGGCTTTTCCTAGGTAGGCGATCACTGTGATCCGAACCCCGCCGTATTCCTGATCCTCCCTGATTTCCCGAGCCTTTATCGACTCAATATCAAAGTAGATGCCATCATCGTCAGCGAAAGAGCTTTCAGACTCCTCGAGAATGAAGCGGATTTGTTCGGCGACATCCTCTGGTTTTGGAGAACCGAAGGAAAGGAAATCGATGTCTTTGGTTGCCCGATGCAATTGCCCCGTCCATGCGGCAAAAAGTTGCGCTCCCTTAAGACAGAATTTTTTGGCCCGGCTCGAGCGGCCCATTCGGTACAAGAGACGTTCGCAGCCGTACCGTGTTAGGAGGAGATTGAAGACCTCCCCTTCCGCGTGGGCTCGGTTGAGCAAGCGTTGCTTGATGGATTCGGCCTTTCCTGATGAGTTCATATCGACATGGATTCCAAATAAGGACGTAGCACATTCCACTGGCGGCAAGCTCGCGCCTCTTCTCCGATTTCTGTTCTCGTAAACAGCTTTTTTTCGAGTCCATCCTTGAGAGCTTCGAGAGCAACGTCAAGGCCGAGGGCATTGCGGAATTTGAAGCAATCTACAACTGTTCGCACCCGGGATGTCATCGGAACTTTGACTCCGTCAATTTCGTGGGTTTCCCTTCCAGAAGTCAGGTAATGGCTCGAAAACCAAACCACCCGGACAGGAAAGGGCAATCCGTCTGGTTTCCAGCGATTGAGGGCCACCCCGATCCATACTTCCGAGGGGACTTGGGTTCCAATTTCGTAATAGGACAGGGCCGAAAGCAGGCAGATGACGCCGTGTGGAACTGCAGTTGCCGCCTCTACGAGGTTGTGGTGCTCAGACACATTGTTCGGCTCGGTGAGTTGGTAAACGCCGCGAGCTACCCGTGTGAGGTGCCCTTCGGAAACCGACCTAGAGAGATGGACATATTGAAAACCGGCGGCAATCGCATCGGCCGCCCGGAAAACTGGTTTTGTCCTGGCGAACTCCATAAGAGATCTTTTCGTAAGTGTAGGCATTTATTGGTAGCTGCCTACACTTTCTTTCAAAGAAAGCAAATGTCATTTGTTGGAAAATGAAGGTACATTTTAATAAGTACCTTCATTTCCAAACAGGGTTTGAGAGGGGGTAGGGGGAGAAATCGCTGAAAATAGTTTCATTTAGTATCGTTTTAGCGGCATGAGCACGGGGACAAAGTAATTCGGATAACAAATTGAATACAAATAAACTTCGATAATCAGTAAGCGGATTACTGCGAAACAATCAGTCTGTGCCCGTGCGCCGCGGTCCAATATCTTGACTGCCCTCTATGACGTGTGGGATCATCTCTTCGATGGCCCAGCGATGCACGCCTGCCGGCCCGGGCCTGTCAGCGCCTTCAATACGCCCAGCGCTGGATTTCACCCGCCAGCGGTTGGTTGCTCATCGCCATCGGCGTCTGGATGTGCCTGCGTCTCACGCTGCGTGTGTTTTAGTTTCACTTCATGTTGTTGAGGGGGCGGAACAGAAATGGCTGCTTTGCGGTGCCGACGTTTGACGTTGCCGCAGTTCCAAATCATTTGCCCTTCAATTGAAAACGATTATTCTCTCCCATTTCCTTTCCACAACACTCCATTGCCAACCCGATGAACGAGTATTTTCAGATTCTTCGAATCGCATTGATTGGCGTGACTTTTCCGATTATTGGCGGCTGTCTGGCAACCGACACAAAGTCCTCCGCTGGCGTGGTGTCCGCAGAAGTGATTAATCAAGACCTCGCGCTTTTGTTACACAGAATTTCGGAAATATGTGGAACACGGTGGGACCTCTCCTTCGACAACAAGAAAATTATCCTGGTTTCCAAAGAAAAGGTACTTGGAAAAGCCAGCGGGTCTAGTTACCCAAGCGGCGAGGACAACTATCAGCTTTACTTCCGTTTTAAGGTTGTGGACTCCATCACAGAAGCCGAATCGGCGGCAAGAAAAAAAATATTGGACGAATTGGAAAGATTTGCTGATCAGGTTCCTAGTGACGGAATAAAGAACGTAATCCATTATTACCCGGAGGGAGTTGACCAATGGAAACTCGTCGTGCAGGTCCGTGCTGCGGAAGATTTGGTTGACGACATACCAGATTGGTACTTCCGATCCGTATTTCTAATAGAAGAAGACACCATGATCTTTTTCGTGCCGAATCCTACCAACCAAAAGGCCGTTCAATACAAAGAAGATATCACCCGCATTCACGAGTTGATGAAAAGGGCCTTCGATCCGCCTGCTGATGCTGAGTTTGCCTATTGATTAAATTTATTCTTGCGGGTCCGACGTTGGAACAAAATGAGACATTTACACAAACTAATTTCATTACCTATTTGGATTGTTTCGGTCATATACTTGGTCGGGTCGATTCCAGCGGTTGCTCGGCATAGTTCTGGATTTAGTTTTTTATTTTTGGCACCTGAGTTTCCAGAGTATTCATCGATCGCGATCGCATTTGGACTCATCAGTTTGGCCTTGTCCGCTGTTTGGGCATTGGAGGTGACCCAGCTCCGTCCTATTTTACAGTGGCCTGTTCGCATTCCTTTGTGGTTTGCGGTTGTCAGTTCACTATATTTACTGGCATCAAAGGGTTTGGTTTGCGCAATATCCGCAGACGGGAGTATTGCACGACTTCATCATATGACAGTTTGGGCATGTGTTTTGGCTTTACTGGCGGTGACCCGGGCTGTGGCTCAGGTGGAACAAACCGCGTCAGGCAAGACAGGCAAGCCCCTGTAGTTTGAGAGCAAGTTGTCGTTACTGAAGTCCCCATCATACAGGGTACAGTCGCCGATCATACAGGGTACAATCGGCCATCAATGACCACCTTCTGCCTCCGAAAAAAATGGCTCGAACAGTTGGGCGAGGCGTTTTTCGGAGATTTTCATGCCGGTGGGGGTGGCCGGGGCGAAGAGGGAGACGCGCAGTTCCTCGATCGCAAAACGCAGGTTTTCCAGGGTGATGGTGTTGGGATGATATTCGCGGATTTCGTACCAATCCCGGATAAAGGGGTGAATCCGGTCCATTTTATCGAGATCCCGGGCGAGGGGCTGGCTGTTGAGGCGCTGGATCCGCTCCTCGATGGCTCGAAAATAGCGGGGGTAGTCACTCATCCGAACCCACCCGGCATGGAGGAGAAAGTCTTTGCGCAAAAGCCAGGCAATTTGTTCTTCAATATCCGCCACCTGTTCACCGAGGGTTTTGCAGCCCCGGTAGGCTTCGACAAAGGTGGAGATTTTGGTATAACTGGCCACTGATTGATCGAGCCATTTGCCCAGTTTGGTGGCGCAGGCGTGGAAATTGCTCCGGCCCTTTTCGGCGGCGAAATGAAAATCTGCGGCGGTTCTCGGTAAATCCGGAGAGAGGGTCCCGATGGCGGAGATGAGGCTAAAATCGGCGGTTTTGACCCCGGCCTCGCCAAAGAGGGGCAGCATCATGCGGGTATTGATCTCCATGGGCAGGTTTTTTTCGAGGTATTTTTTCAAATCCGGATAACGCAGCAGAAACAGTCGGCCACACCCCCGTGCGTGGGATTGGCTGGCTTCTTCGGAATCCAGCCACAATTTCAGGCCGGCGCTGGTGCCTTCGTCGATCAGGCCGGGATAGCCTTCGCGATTACCGGCGGGCACGGCGACGGGGAGAGCGGGGAATTTCCAATCGGTAAATCCGGTCATTTCCCACTCGGATCCAAAGGAGTTATCAAAGTGTTCCTCGACTTTTTGCTTCAACTCCAGCTTCAGGGCGGCGACGCTTTGGCCGAATTTGATTTCTTCGCCGGTTTCGTCGTCGCAGACCCGGATTTTCAGGATCAGGGACTCGGGGATTTTGGTTTGATCAAAATCATCGGTCCGGACGGGTTGACCGATTCGGGCTGTGAGGAACTCGGCCAGCTCGATGTATAGACTCCGGGCCGGGACCCACTCGGACCAGGCCTCGATAAACTCCTCCACGGTGGTGGTGATGGGCTGGCAGGCGACTCGGGAGGCCTTGGGCAACCCGCGGATCAAACCGGTGACGCGGCCGTCCAAATCACCCCAGACGCCCCAGGAGGGCAGCCAGTCTGGAAAATTATGCAACTGGCTGAGGGCCAGCTCGATGGTAATGCCGTCGTCCGCTTCTCCGGGGGCGTGATGATAAGCTAGCTGGTATTTTTCAGCTTCGTGTTCAAGGAAATCGGGGAAATTTTCCAGGCAGAGGTCGGCGGGATTTTCGTAAATCAGATCGGCCAGGACGGGCATGAGACTTTCCTGGTGGGCGGAATCTCTCATCCATTGGTGGAAAGATTTGGCGGTGCACATGTCTGGCGGGATTTTGGCATTGAGGAACTCAAAAATGGCGTCGTCATGCCAGAGACCTCCTACGCGGCGGGTTTTCTGCTCCATGAGGTGAACTTCCTCCCGCAGTTCTTTGATCCGCTTCAGAAAGGCGGGTTCTTTGATGATGCCGTCTGCGAGGAGGCCATCGCGAATAAAAATCTCGCGAGCGGCGGCGGGATCCACGGACCCGAAGTGGACGCGGCGATCCTGGATGATGTCGATCCCGCCGCAGACGACGGTTTCCTTGGCGTAAACGGCACCCTGGGTTTTGTTCCAATAAGCCTCGTAATAGCGACTGCGACAGAGATGGGGGGCGACCCTTTCCATCCAGGCAGGATCGATCCGAGCGACGCGCCGGGCCCAGAGCCGGGAGGTTTCGACCATCTCGAAAGCCAGCAGCCAGTCTGGTTTCTTTTTTCCAAACAGGCTGGAGGCAGGGAAAATCGCGAACTTCCCGCCAGTGGCGCTTTTGTAATCTTTCGACTCGGTATCGAGGAAGCCAAACTGCCGGGGCACGCCGGAGAGGAGGGCTTCGTGGATGGTCTGGTATTCGGCGGTTTCAATGTGATGACCGTCAAATTCCTCCCACTGCCACTTGAGTTTTTTGGTGCCGATCTGGCCGAGTTCGCGCCGCAAATTATCCCATTCCTGGATTTTTCGGAAACTCAGGAAGTTTTCCCGGCAAAATTTGCGGAGTTGATTGCTCTTCCATTTGCGATTTTCGCGGAATCTGGAGACTTCATTCCAGATATGGAGAAAGGAAAGAAAATCGGAATCTTCATCATCCCAGCGGGCATGGGCCTTGTCAGCGGCTTCTTTTTTATCAGCGGGGCGCTCGCGGGGATCCATCACCGTCAGTCCGGAGACGATCACGAGGATCGCGCCGAGGCAACCGGTATCAGCAGCGGCCAGGAGCATCCTCCCGAGGCGGGGTTCCACCGGGATTCGGGCGAGTTTTCGACCGATCTCGGTCAATTGACGATTTTTATCGAGAGCACCGATTTCGCGGAGCGTCTGGTAGCCTTCCGTGATATTCCCTGATTTTGGGGGATCGAGGAAGGGAAACTCGGAAATTTCGGGCAGACCGAGCGATTTCATCCGCAGAATGACCCCGGCCAGGGAGGAGCGCCGGATCTCGGGATCGGTAAACTCGGGTCGCCCCTGGAAGTCTTCCTCATCATAGAGGCGGATGCAGATGCCTGCGCTGACTCGACCGCAGCGGCCCTTGCGCTGGCGGGCACTGGCCTGGGAAACGGGCTCGATCTGGAGGCGCTGGACTTGGCGACCGGGATTCCACCGACTGACCCGGGCTACCCCGGAATCGATCACATAAACAATCCCCGGAATTGTCAGCGAGGTTTCCGCCACATTGGTCGCCAGCACGATGCGGCGACGGCCCGCCGGTGGGTGAAAAATCTTTTGCTGATCGCCGAGCCCTAGCCGGGCAAATAGCGGACAGATTTCAGTCCCCCGATATTTGCGGCCCTCCAGCATGTCGGCGCATTCCCGAATTTCGCGTTCTCCAGGGAGAAAAACGAGGATGTCACCCCGTTCATCGTATTCACTGATTTGGTCCACGGCCCGGGCGACCTGCTGGGGCAGATCCTCGCGGTCCTGGGGAGGGAGATTCTCCACCTCGACTGGAAAAGTCCGGCCCTCGACCTGTACAATCGGGCAATTGTCAAAAAAGGCGGCAAAGCCCCCGGCATCCAGCGTGGCGGAGGAAACCAGCACTTTGAGATCTTTGCGTTGTGGGAGGAGCCGCTTCAAATATCCGAGCAGGAAATCGATGTTCAGGCTGCGCTCGTGAGCTTCGTCGATGATGATGGTGTGATATTGCCTGAGCAGAACATCCCCCTGGGTTTCAGCGAGGAGGATCCCATCCGTCATAAATTTTAGCACAGTCTCCTTGGAAACCTGTTCCAAAAAACGGACCTGGTAACCCACCACTTGCCCAAGAGTGGTCTCCATTTCCTCAGCAACCCGCTCAGCCACGCTGGCCGCAGCGATCCGGCGCGGCTGGGTGCAACCGACCCGGCCACGGGTGATGCCGTGGTTTTCAGCAAATTCCAGAGCCATTTTCGGCAGTTGAGTGGTTTTACCGGAGCCGGTGTCGCCGACGATGACCACCACCTGGTGCTTTTCCATGGCAGCGAGGATGGTGTTTCGCTCCCGTGCCACGGGCAGGTCTGGATACTTCAGACAAAAATTCGTTTTCAAAAGGAACCGCTATCAGACTCTTATTTTGCGCAAATTCGAGAGATTTTTTTCTTTAATTTTGGAATGAACCTAAGAGTGACAGAAAGTTTACGCCTTCTGCACTGGTTTTATCACCACTGCGGCTCCCCGAGAACTCAGGGTTGCGCCCTGGGGGGGCTCCTACTACGTTTTGAGCACATAAACTCATGAAACACCGACCCGTTTTCTTCTTTGCCGCCTTGTGCCTGACTGCCACTTCGGTTTTTGCCGCCGAGCTTCGTTTCGCTGGCACATTGGGCAACTCAGATGATTCGCAGCCAGTCTTTGCCGGGAAGATTTTTGCGGGGATCGGGCCAATTCTTGATGATGAGGGCACCCTCTGGGAGCGCGGCGGCTCCACCCGGCTGAATCGCTATGCGCTGGATGGGCGGCTGCTGGCGAGTTTTGAGATTCCGGAGGGTGACGAACGTGGCAGCGATCAGATGACGCGAGTGGGCGATCTGCTGGTGCTCAAATTAAAGAACGCGCTTTATACCCTGCCGCTGCAAGCCCTGCCCGGGACGAAGCCGACCCGAGTGAAAGGCGAAGTCACTCTGCTGGCCTCCCGTGCGCTGAATGATCGTGTGCTTATTTTGGAAAAGGACGTGCTGGCGGCGCTGGATCCAGTCACAGGCGAGCGCACCCCGATGCCGCAGCCGGGAAAGCAAATCCGCGGCCTGCATGTTGATGCGGACGGTACCATCTACGGCTTTGGTGAGGGCAAAGTCTTCGCGTGGCAGAACAACCTATTAAAAGAGGGTTTCCCGAAGGCCTTCCAAGGCGAGAGGCCACAAAAGATCGGGCGCTACTGGTATTCACATGCCTGGCACGGCACGATCAACCGCTTTAATGAGTCCTTTGAGCCGGATCCCGGTGTGGTGCTTGGCGGTGCGTCGGGGTCGTTCATCGGCTACCTGCCAATGAGCAACGACCTCGTAAACGGGCGCGGCATGGTGCGGATTCGCGATGGTTTGTTTGCCGTTTCGGGCATGGGCGGCGTGGTGCAGTTTGTGCAGTGGATTGACGCGGAGAACCGCTTTGATGTGGTGCGGCGCATCGGCGGTTTTACAGGGCTCAAAGGACTGGCTCTCGACATGGACGGAAACATCTGGACCTCGCGCGGGAGCTGGCGCTGGCAGGATGAGCCGCACACGCCGCACACCCTCGGTGATCTGGAACCAAGCCTTTGCGCGCAGCCGACGGTGCTCAATGGCAAAACGCTTTGCATCCTCAAAAAACACTACAGCTATTTGCAGCTCGCCCGCGGGCCAGTGATCGATGCAAACGGCCTCTCGCACCTCGATACGCCGGGCATCAAGGACTTCACCGCGCCGGAAAACATCAGCGGCGCAACGGTGATCGACAAAGAACTAATCGTCACCGCACCAAATGGGGACGGCTTCAAGCTCCCGATCTCACCCGATGGTCATCTCGCAGGCAAGCCCCAGCCCTTCAAACTGCCTGGCCTAAAAAATTGCACGAGTCTGGCGTGGTTTCAGGATCAATTGTTCGCAGGCGATGATGATGCCGTGGTGATCTTTGATCGCGAGTTCAAGGAAGTGAAACGGCTCACCCAGCATGGAGGAGCGGTCTATGTGCATAGCGATGGCAAGCGTCTCGCGGTGAGTGATCCCGCGCACGGTTCGGTGCATGTCTATGACTCGCTTAATAAACCAGCGGCTAGCTACCCGGGGCTTGAGTCGCCCGCGCACATCGCCATCGCCGGGGCGCGGGTGGTGGTGAATGAACTGGGGAAGCAACGCTTGATAAAGCTGGCTTTCGAGGCACCGATTCTAGCTCCCAAGCTCCTCTCAGGTCGTTCTGGTGGCATTCCATTTGAAATCGCGATTAATGACAGAAAAGTCGGGATCACCACTCCAGCTCAGAAAGTGAAACTGGGCGTCTCGAATGGCACAAAAGTCGTCACAGCGGCCAGTAAAAGTGTTTCGTTGCCGAAAGGTGATTGGTCAAAGCTGCACATCGCGGTTGCGTTGGAGTATGAGGGCCAACACGATCGCCTGGGTTTCACCGATTACCAAGCCATCCATTTGCCCTTTAATGACGATCCAGCCACCTGGGCCGAGTTTGATCTCCATTCCTATCGCGAGATGGCTGCGGCGAGAGAGCAGGAGATTCGCATCGAATTTAACCAGCCGAGTGAAGGCAAAGCGACGGTGGTGATTGAGAACGAAAAGGGGGAACGCGTGCGAAATCTCGTCAGCGGTCGCAATTTCGCTGCCGGGAAGCAGTCGCTCATTTGGGATGGGCTCGATGAGACGGGCAAACTCGTCGCACCGGGCAGCTACAAATGGCGCGGCGTGACTCATGAAGGCATCCGCCCGAAATATGTGATGAACTTTGCCAATGGCGACGAACCAACGACGGAGCCGTGGGGGCCGAATCACAGCACGCTGCACGCGGCGGCGGCGAACTCGACGCTCGTCTTCTTCGCCGCGCCAGTGACGGAAGGCGGCTGGGCACTTGTGGCGCTCGATGACAAAGGGAAGCTCGTGCAAGGCTATGAGCATCAGCATGGCTACGGAATCCAGCACGATGCCATCGCGGTGGATGAAGAACATTTGTACGTCGCGCAGGATGGCTTTGCGTGGGGCGGCAGACCGGATTTTGCCAAAGCGGACTGGAAAGCGACTTGGACGGTGACGATCTGCCGTTTTGACATCGCGAGCGGAAAACTTGTCGAATGGCCCGGCAAGGTGCGCGGCCTGCCGGTTGATACCATGGAGGTCAACGCGCAGTCTGATTTGCAGCAGTTCAACCTCGGCGGCATTGCCGTGCTTGATGGAAAGCTCTATGTAAGTTGCCGCAATGAAAAAGCTGTGCTCGTGATGGATGCGAAAACCGGTCAGCAGCTCGATAAAATCGCGATGGAAAGTGTGAAGCATCTTGCGGCGGGCGAGGAGCTGTTTGCGGCCACGGATCTCGGTGTGATGCGGGTTCGAGATCAAAAGTTGCTGGTAAAAAACACCAACATCAGCGGCCTGGCCGTCGCGCCAAACGGCGATTTACTGATCAGCGATGCGAAGACGCATCAGGTGCAGCGTTTTTCCGCCGAGGGCAAAGAACTCAGCGTGATCGGCAAACCCGGCGGGCCGTATCGGGGCAAATACGATCCGCAGCGCATGGTAAACCCCGCAGGTCTGGTGCTCGGGCCGGATGGCAAGCTGTGGGTCACGGAGAAGCGCTGGAATCCGAAGCGCGTTATCGCATGGGATCTCGCGAAAAGCGAGGTGGTGATCGAAAAGTTTGGCATGCCGCACTACGGCGGTGATGGCAGTGGCTTCGATCCGGAAAATCCGCGTCGCTGGATCGGCCTCGGCTGTTTCTGGGATGTTGATTTGGAAAAGAAAACCGCGCGGCCCACCCATGTGCTCAGTTTCGACGAAGGCCATCTCGGCCACTTCGAGCCGCACAGCTACGCGTTTTTTCGCGAGTCCGGGCGCACGTTTGTGGCCACCCGCGGAAAGCTCGCGCTGATCAGCGAAGTGCTGCCGGATGGCACGCTGAAAGACATCGCGGCGACAGCGGGAACGCATCACTTTGCCTACGCTTTTAATTGGCAGCCACCGCAGGCTTACATTGACGCGTTTTACGCAAAATGGCCGGAGAAACGTGCCGGCGAGAAGCCTGGCACAAAAGGTGATGGCAAACCGTGGTCGCAGCGCGGCATGGGCGTGCTGTGGGTGGATCGCAATGGCGATGGTGAGGCTCAGCAGGCGGAGTTCAACTTCTGCGGCGATCAAATCGACTACGCGGGCGGACCGTGGGGCCACCTGCAGAATTCGCTCACCTTCCACATGCCTGTCGCGGACAAGACGCAAGTGAAACTGGTCGAGATCAAGCCGAAGAGCATCCTCGCAAATGGAGTCCCTGATTATCCGACACTCGACGAGGCCATTGCCCGGGCCATGCCGGTGAGTTTTACGACCGGCTACAAGCGCAACGGAGTGGCCACAGCCCGTGACCGATTCGGCCGATTCCTCTTCAATTCCGACCCCGAGATGAACGCCTACTCCGCTGATGGCCAGCATCTCTGGTCGTATCCGAACCAGTGGAGTGATGTCCACGGCTCGCACGATGCACCACTGCCCGAACCCGGCGTGATGCAGGGGGTGATGGCGTTCCTGGGCATCGCCCCGCTCGATGACAACGCGGACGTGTTTTTCCTGAATGGCAACCACGGGCGCTGCTTCACGCTCACGAGCGATGGTTTGTATCTCGATGAGGCCTTTGTGGATGTGCGCGTGAGTTACTTGAAAAACGAGTTTCGCCTCGGTGGCGAGATCTTCGGCGGTAGCTTTGGACGGGATGCGAAAAGCGGCAAATACTACGTCCAGATCGGTCACGGCCCCTATCGCATCTATGAATTGACTGGCTTCGACAAACTGAAGCGCTTCAATGGCAAGTTCGCCGTGTCAAAACAGCAAATCGCTGCCGCTGAGAGCCAGAACCTGCGCCGGGTCGCAGCGAAACAACAGGCGAAGGATGCAACGATTCCCGGCAGCATAACCTGGGACAAGAGCGGCAAGTTTAAAACGCAGATCGATCTCGCCGCCGACGCCACTCACCTGCATCTCACCTGGCGGGTGCAGGACGCATCACCGTGGATCAACAATGGCCGTGATTGGACCAAGTACTTCGCCACTGGTGACACGGTTGATTTCCAGTTCGCCTGCGACCCAAAAGGTGATCCAAAACGCCGTGAGCCTGTCATCGGCGACAAACGTCTACTCATCGCTCCACACGAAGGAAAACCACTCGCCATCTTATACGAACACCGCAAACCCGGCGGCAAGAATACCGTCGTATTCACGAGTCCGTGGCGCGGTGCCAAGGTAGATGACGTCCGCCAACTCCCCGAAGCCAAAATCGAAGTCAAAACCGACCCCAACGGCTACACGGTGAAGGCCAGCCTGGCGCTGAGTGATCTCGGACTCGCTCTGAAACCCGGCGAAAAACTTCGCGCTGACTTCGGCGTAACGTTCGGTGATGCCTCAGGAACCGATACCAATCTCCGTTCCTATTGGTCAAACCAAAGCACAGGTCTGGTCGATGACATTCCCGGCGAGATCATGCTTTCTCCCAATTTGTGGGGCGAAGTGGAGGTAAAGCTGCCATGAAGGGAAGTCTCGATTTTTCCTCGAAAGAAGAGATTGCCGATTGGATGAAAACGAGAGCTTGATTCATCTCTTTGCGATTCAACAGGGTACAGTCCCGGACACAACAGATGTGGTGTTAAATTTGGCAAGGAATATTTGGGTTAAAAGGCTGATTATTTTTGAGGATGCCGAAAATGCAGTGGACCAGCTTTCTCATCACCGCGACGAGGATGGCCATTTCGGGTTTTCCATCTTCCCT
>JBGSJM010000407.1:0-5253 GCA_041742015.1 Verrucomicrobiales bacterium
CGCGGCACGCTCACCCGGCTGCGGCTCGATCCCGCTCCCGGTGGTGAGCCGGATGCCTGGGCGAAAATCAAGTCCATCCAGCTTTCCAACGAACCGTGAAACTGCCGCTCACGTCTTCAACGTCAACACCTGAAGTTGTGCCAGGTTTTCGTGAGATTTGCGAATTTCATTGGCTTCTCCAACCACTTCGAGAAACTCGTTCCGGACTTCATCACTCAACAGGCTGAGATCGTTGAAGGCAAACACAAATCCCTTGCCCCGGACCCCATCAAGCGCGGTCAACATATCGCGCAACGAATCCCAATTAAATCCAAAGTAACCCGGCAGCCGCAAGCTTTGGTAGAGGGCGTGCATCAACGTTTCCTTGTCAAAAACCGGAGCCCGATCAATGATAATGGCGTGGAAATCGCGATCATTTAACAAAAAGGCGAGATCCCGGATATCAAAGTTCCCATCTACCTTGATGAGTAGATCTTCAGATTGCTCAATCCTGCAGATAGCTTCTTCGATGGAGGTCATGGCTGGATTCGCTTGAAGGAATTGTAGTGGTCGTGAGTGTAGTAGATTTCACCCTGTTTGCCGATCACCAGTCGCTGCGGCCCGGCATGGGAGATTCCGGGGGTGCGGACGACATATTCTTTGTAGTAATTTCGTTCCTTTTGCGGAAGTCGGCGCTCCCGGTTGCCAAATATTTCGCCGTCATTGGCGTGGGAATCCTGTCTTCCCGATTTGATCCGCTCCAGCACCGGTTTGAGATCAATGTCTCCCTGGTAGGCGATTGATCCATCCACATCCCGAATCTGCAGATTCTTCATCACCAGATTCGAGCTGGAAACTACTGGCGTGTTTTTTTGAGATGGTGGAAATTTGAGATCCTCCTTCAGCTTCGGCAACCCTTGTTGATTGGCAACCGGTTGTGTCGACTGGGGGCTTTCCTGGTTGGGGCCGAGAATCCTGTCTTTTTGAAAAAATCCGACTATCGCCACAAGGGCGATCAGGGCGAGTCTGGCAAGGAGTGGCTTATTCATCTGTGCGGCGATTATACCCTGTTAAGTCGGTGATTCAACAGGGTACAATCCGCCATTTTACAGGGTACAATTGGCTCAAAAAATTAATGATCTTCTCTAAACGCTGCTTTTTCCAGGAGGGGTTTGAGAAGTTGGCGGGCCCGGTAAATCCGGGTTTCCACCGATTTTCTGGAACACTTCAGAATTTTTGCGATCTCAGGGTGGGAAAGATCTTCAAAGTAGAAAAGTACGATGGGGATGCGCAGTTTGGCGGGTATTTCGAGGAGCGCTTTCTGGAGGTGGACGCCTTCCTCGGATTTTTCCAGACTCGCGCCGGGATCGCGATGCGCAGAGCCATCCCCGGCGGTGGTGCTCGCCCAGCCCGTTTTATACTCGGATTCCGGGTGTCGCGTTTTCCAGCGATAATGATTTTTGGCCAGATTGGACGCTATCATAAACAAGTAGGAAGAAAGTTTATGTCCCGTCTGATAGGTCTTCCGGTTTCGATATAGTCTCACAAAAACCTCCTGGGCGAGATCGCGGGCTGTTTCATACTCTCCAGTGGTGCGGTATAAAAAGGAAACGATTGGCTTTTGCCAGCGTTTCATGATGGTCGATAGAGCATCATCATCCCCTCCTGCCAGAGTGGTCATGGCCAGAGAATCTTCGTCGTCCGAAGATAAATTCTGATTTGGTATCATATCAGGAAGGCGGCTTCCAGCCTCCTACTGCTTAAGGTGGAGGATGAATTCCGGATTAAACTGACCACCGGAGTTGATATGTGGAGTGCGTCCGGAAAGAATCAAACTACGATAGACATTTTCCCGATATCGTTTTCCCTGAGCCGGGTCCATTTCATTGCTGACATTCACCATGTGTTTTAGGATCGAGTCCTGGGAGATCACCTGTTGAGCCCGCCATGCCTGGAGCGCATTCTGGACGGTCGGACTGTCCAATGTTTCGGAAACAATCACTTTCTGTAGTTGCTGCTGGGTGGTGGCGAGATCCCGGCAGTGAATCTGACATTCTGCGTCGTGTATATTGTGTAGTTTCTGAATTTTTTCGAACTGACTGTCAGATAAAGCGTATTCCCGTTTGAGCCAGATCAGTTCCGGACACTCGGAACGCATTACGGCTCGGGCCTCCATGGTCACAGAGAGGTGTACTACATAATAGGTCGCGATGGCGAGGGCAATGACACTAAAGATAATCAACCCTTTTTTCATAAACACCTATTGGTTATGAGTGAGTGGGTTGATCAATTGATTGTAGCTCAGGGAAAGCTCCACCCAGGTTTGTTCCCGACTTTCGATACCGTTATAGAAAGAGAGGGTGGCGGAACCCGCGATGCATAGGATCGCCAGCGGAACTCCCACCATCGGCCGGGTTAGAAAGTCCAGTGCCACATTTAAAAAATCGGAAAATGAAATCCCTTGGTTGTTACCCTCGGCGATCTTGTGCCAGACATCCCTCTGAAAACCAGGGTCATCAGGTAGAGCCGGTTGGTTTTGTTGAAAAAGCTGTTTTAATTCGTGGTCGTTCATTGTAGCGGTGGTACATCATGGAGGAGATTTTGTCTGAATCAATGGGCGGAATTTTGAAAAGAGTGGGGGAGAAAGGGTGCCTGCAAGACTTTTCAGGGTCGTTGCAGGCAGGGTCAAACTTAAAGCCAGCGTGGAATCACTTTGAATTCCAGGCAGTCCTTAGTTTTTGACCACGGCAGGGGACTCCACAACTGGAGCAGTTTTGGTGACTTCCTTGGTGCCGCATTTGCCGCATTTGGCTGCCACTGGCTCGGTTTTGGCCTCCGTGCTTGTGGCCACTTTGTCGGGGCAATTCTCACACTTGCATTCGCCGCCCTTGCACTGGCAGTCCTTGCAGGTACAGTCTTTGCAGGTGCAATTTTTGCCGCAATTTTCGCATTTGCATGCGGCGCCGTCGCAAGTGCAGTCTTTGCAGGTGCAATTTTCACATTTGCACAGCGGATTGACCTCGGACGATTCAGCCGCCTGCGATAAGCTCAGGCTAAAAAGTGCCAATAAGGCCAGGACCAGGGTGGAGATTGATTTTGTATTTTTCATGGATTTTTGCTTGGTTGTTGTTGCTTGATTGGAACAGCATGATTTATACATCTGCTTGTTCTGTGGGGTGATACCCCGACCGTGCCAGCTTCCCTGAAAAATAATTCAAATTTTTGAAGTCATCCGGGAACGCATGTTGCATCTGGTCCGACGGTTAATGGGCAACACGGAGGTGCGTGCCTTGTTTGAGGGAGGAAATCCCTTTCATTGATCATTTTCTATGAGCAAGCCTTGGGTTCATACTTTTATCGTGGTTGTTGCTGCGCTGGGGTTCACCGCGAACCTTGCTGCGGTGCCAGTTGACTTTGTGCATGAGGTGCGGCCAATTTTTGAAAGACACTGCTACGAGTGCCACGGGGAGAAAAAGCAAAAGTCTGGACTAAGGCTCGACGTCAAGGAGATGGCGATGAAGGGCGGTGACAACGTGGGTCCGAATATCATTCCAGGAAAGGCACAGGAGAGTTCTCTGATTCATCTCATTACTTCAAATGATGAAGATGAGGTGATGCCGCCCAAGGGCCGATTATCAGCCGCAGAAATTGACACGCTGGCGCGTTGGGTCAACGAAGGCGCGATCTGGCCGGACGGGGTTGACCGCGTGAAGCTGGCTGACAAACGAGATCACTGGAGTTTCAAACCTCTCAACATCCCGGCGGGTCGGCACTCGATCGATTCCTTTATCGACGCCAGTCTTGGAAAAAACGGTCTGCGCCGTTCTCCGCCAGTCGGGGCGGCCCAGTGGCTGCGCCGGGTGACGCTTAATCTGACCGGCTTGCCACCCACTCCAGAAGAGGTTGGGGCTTTTCTGCGGCAGCCTGGACCGGACTACGCCGCTGCGGTGGAGCGATTATTGGCGTCGCCGCGATATGGAGAGCGCTGGGCTCAGCACTGGCTGGATGTGGTGCGGTACGCGGACACCCACGGCTTCGAGGTGAACACTGAGCGCCCCAATGCCTGGCCGTATCGGGATTACGTGATCCGCGCCTTTAACGAGGACAAACCCTACGACCGCTTCATCCGGGAGCAAATCGTCGGAGATGCCATGGGGGAGGATGCGGCCACGGGATTCCTGGTCACTGCCTCGGTGTTGTTGCCCGGGCAGATCGGAAAGGATGAACCCTCCAAGCGCCTCGCCCGACAGGATGCGCTGGATGAGATCGTGAATAACATCAGCCAGACATTTCTCGGGCTGAGCGTCGGCTGCGCCCGCTGCCATGACCACAAGTTTGATCCCGTCACCGCGAGGGATTATTACGCGATGCAGGCCTTTGTCGCGGGCGTGGAGTACGGAGATCGCCCCTTGCGCAGCAAGGAGGCCGAAACGGCCCGCCAGAAAGCAGCCAGTCTCAAACAAAAGCTTGCGCTGATTGATCGCGAGCTGACCCGCTTCATCCCATCGGCGAAGTCGGGCGCTGTGCGGCCGATGATCAACGCCCGGGAAAATGTGGATCGCTTTGCCCCGACAGTGGCGAAGCGCCTGCGCTTCACCATCCGCCAGACCAACAAACTGGAGCCCTGCCTGGATGAGCTGGAAGTCTTCACCCCGGCGGGTGACAACATCGCCCTGGCCAGCGCGGGGGCGACGGTCACCTCCTCCGGCGACATGGTCACGGCGGACCGCCACGAACTCAAGCACCTTAACGACGGGGAATACGGGAACTCGCGCAGTTGGATGGGGAATGAAAGCGGCCGGGGCTGGGTGATGGTCGAGTTGGCCCGGGCCGAAACTATCGAGCGGATCAGTTGGGGGCGTGATCGCTTGGGGAAATTTACCGACCGACTCGCCACCGATTACCTGGTGGAGATTGCTGACGAAACGGGTGAATGGCGGGCTGTTGCTGATTCCACCGACCGGCAAAAATTTGATCCGCAGGCCACAAAGCCAGCGACATTCACCACCGCAGGGCTTTCCAGGGAGGAAGCGAAGCAGGCCAGCGCGCTGATGAACGAACGGCGACCGCTCGAGGCCAACTTGAAGACCACGGAGCAGGACCAGCTCGTCTTTGCGGGAAAATTCCGCGCTCCAGATGAGATCCGCCTACTCAGCCGGGGTGACCCTGAGCAGCCGGGAGAGAGCGTCGTCCCCGCAGTGCTCGGAGCGTTTGGAACGCTCACCCTCCCGGCGACCACGCCCGAGCAGCAGCGCCGCCAGGCCCTCGCCGAGT
>JBGSJM010000408.1:0-12392 GCA_041742015.1 Verrucomicrobiales bacterium
AAGCTTTTTCTTCGGGATCAGGAGCTGGTCCACTGTTATAACGTTAAGGGTTAGTAGGTGGGCTGCGTCCTCTGCCGGTTTTGTCTCTTGAAAACTACGGTAAAAAATAGTTTTCAGTCGGCAAATCCAGCGGAACCTAAACAATTCAAATTTCCGCTTTTATTTTTGATTTCCCCTTGGGATCAACTGAGATTTTGCTGCCGGGACAGATGAAATTTGAAGGTTAGATTGATTGTCTTGAGGCGTTCGAGGTCATGGGAGAGAAAGCTTTGAGGTTGTGATAATTGCATCGATTGGGCTTTCATAAAAATGGTGATTGGGGTGGCAGTCAAGACAAGAATAAGCATATTGCTGTGAACTGCAAAACAGTCAGAGTAAGCAGAAGTTCAGGTCAAGGTGTGTTCACTTTTTCCTAAGCATCGTCTCTCTGTATTCGTGAAGTAGATGGTTGAGGTGATTTTGGGGTTGAATGGATGTCGCGAAGGTAAATGCATTCTTTTGCTTAATTCCTGATTTCGGTCGTCTTTATTGGACACAAACATTTCTCAATGTGCAGCCCAATCGTAAATGTGTATTGAATTTTTATATTAAAGCTTGATTTAGTCACATTTAATACTTATTTTTAAAAAATGACCCGGAATTAAATGGACAGGCTTCAAATTTTTATAATCATAAGTTTCCTGGCATTGGCAAGTTCAGCAATGGCTGAGAATTTTAAGACCGTCGTGATTGATGCCGGTCATGGTGGGTCAGATTGGGGGGCGGCTGAGTCTAAAGTTTATGAAAAGCATCTTAATCTCGATGTTTCGCGACGGCTGGAGCGGACCCTTCGTGAAAATGGATTAAATGTGGTGATGGTTCGATCGAAGGATAACTTTGTGGAGTTAAGCGAAAGGGCCAGTATTGCTAATAAATATAAGGATTCAATTTTTGTCAGTATTCACTTTAATCACAGTTGGAAAAACTCAGTGAGTGGGATCGAAACTTACTATTATGCATCAAGAGGAGCGCCTCTTGCTAAATTCGTTCAAGATGAATTGATCAAGGGTGTAAAGGCTGTGGATCGGGGGGTTAAAAAAGCTAGTTTTGCCGTGCTGCGGAGGGTTAAATCTCCAGCTTGTCTGGTTGAAGGAGGATTTGTAAGTAACGAAATCGAATCCAACGCTATGCTGGAAGGGGAGCGACGGCAAAAGATTGCGGATTGTATCGCCAGAGGTATCCTTAATTACAAAAACGATTAAAATATGGTAGTTACCTGCGAGGAAATGCAGGAGGCTGAAAACCGACTGTTTGCATCCGGGGGGGCGGCAGAGCCTCTCATGGATAAGGCGGGATTAGGCTGTGCCACCGCCTTCGCAAGACGCTTAGTGCGCCGGGAACTGCCACGCTATTTTGCGGTAGAGGCAACAATGGTGGTGACGCTCTGGTAGTTGGTGCCTGGCTTCGGCGATGGGGCTGGCGGGTTGAGGTTCGCTTTTCTCATCCCGAGGGGGAACTGAGTGCTTTGTCGCGTAAAAAATTGAGAGAGTTCCAGGGAATTCCAGATGGGACCGGCGGGAGTGGCAGTTGCGTACTGATAGATGGACTGCTGGGAATCGGGGCAAAGGGACCGCTTCGGGGTTCGATCCGGTCAATGGCTGATGAATTAAACCACTGTCATCTGGAGGAGAGGGCTATTTGTTTTGCAATTGACATCCCATCCGGTTTGGATGGCGACACAGGGGAAGTTTATGAAGGGGCTGTGGTAGCTGATCATACCCTTTCCATCTGTCAGCCGAAACGAGGTATAATTGCTGATCGGGCGATTAATCATGTCGGACGGATTCATTTAGTTCCTCTTCAGGAAATTTCGGTGATCGGTGTGGATCATGAAGTAACGGTAGTCGATTCCCGCTTTTTACAGAGTCGGATGAGGCAGCGGAATTTCGATACCCACAAGGGCCAGGCCGGTCGGGTCACGATTATTGCAGGTTCCCCGGGAATGACAGGGGCGGCAGTTTTATCAGCCATGGGAGCCCTTTTTGGCGGAGCCGGGCTGGTTACTTTATTTGTTCCAGCTCAGATATATCAAATCGTTGCTTCGCAGGCTCCGGTGGAGGTTATGGTGCGCCCCTTTCGTGGTGATTCGATCAAGGAAATTCTTAATCAACAGACGGATGTATTTGCGATTGGACCCGGCCTGGGTTCCCGGGTTCAAGACGAAATTCTTCGGCTGGCACTGACTGATGAACGTCCCATGGTCCTGGATGCCGACTTATTGAATTGGCTGGCGGAACGTCCGGAAAGTTTGGAAGGTTTTCCATCGGGAAAACGTCTGCTCACCCCTCATCCCGGAGAGTTGTTTCGTCTTGCGGGTGTGGAGAATTACCAACGGATCAACATTACCAGGACTCTTGCCCGTAAATGGGGTGTTACCCTTCTTCATAAGGGTGCCCGGACAGTTATAGCAACTCCGCGTGACGACGTAGATGAAATCTCGTTGAACTCCACCGGCACGCCAGAGATGGCCAACGGAGGAATGGGAGACGTGCTTACCGGAATGACTGGGGCTTTGATTGCTCAGGGCATGGACATTCATGACGCGGCCTGCTTGGGGAGTTGGGCGTTGGGTCGTTCGGCAGAGCTCATCACTCACGGAGTAACCGCCAAACGCGTCGCCGAAAACCTGGGAGAAGCGCTTGGTGAACTAAAGGCAAGTTCTTCATAGCTGAGTTTTCAAGTCCGAGGACCGGAGACCCCCGGTTCGATAAAGATACCGACCGAGGGCCTCTTTGTTTTCCTTGGTTTAAGAAAAAGTGTTTTGACCTTTTTTGCCTCCGCGTTGCTCTTGCCTTTCCCCGCAGAACGCGTGCCAAGTCTTCGGATATTTAAAAAAAATCGCCCAAAATGAAATACCCTACTCGGAGTCGATTGTGGGAAAATTAAAGGAAATGTAGAACCTGATTTTTTCGTAAGAAATTTTACCGCCGAGGGCTTCAAATATCGGTGCTAGTTTGTCGTGGCCGTGTTGAGCGGTGGCGGTGGCGAGTTGAGCTTCTTCCGCTTCGGAGTAAAAATCACGAGGTGTCACCTTCAGCTTTCCGGCTTGAATACCCATGGCAATGTGACCGTTAATAGTGGTGGCTTTCAGAGTTCTGATTTCAGCGATTTTTTCGACCGTATTTCCACCCCGGTACAATTCGATGCTTATTAAAGCGGTCTCTGGGATTCCCTCATTTTTGGTTTTGGGACGCGGTGCCGAAACTTGGGTTTGAGTCTCATCGGGAAATTCCAGTTTCGGATGCTGGGACAACCAATCCTTTACGGCTGTAAGAAAGGTTGTTCCTAAATCTTGAAACTTTTGAATGCCGACCCCTGGAATGGCCAAAAATTCATGGTCGGTTTGCGGATAACTGCGTGAAATGTGCCTAAGGGTGCGATCCCCAAAAATGACATAGGGAGGTAAATTTCTTCGATCCGCGATGTCTTTGCGCAGAGCGCGAAGCTTGGCAAAAAGCCCTTCATCACAGGTAATCGCTCCGGCGCGGGCGATTTTGGCTGTAGAGTGACCCTGGGGACGGTGCTGCAGGGTGATTTGCTCTTTTGATTTTAAAAATTCAACGCCTTTCGGGGTGATGCCAACGGTGTGAAACTGCTCATTTTCAACTTCCGCAAAATTGAGTTTGATCAATTGATTTGCGATTTCTTTCCACTCGCTTTTTGGGGTCTCTTTTCCGATTCCGTAGGTGCTCAAGGTGTTGTGCTCCCATTTGCGAATTCGCTCGGTGTTGGCTCCGCAGATGACATCGATGGCGTGGTTTGCTCCCAGGTTGAAGCCGCTTCTCTGCTTGATCCGAAAAAGACAGGAAAGGTACTTCTGGGCTTCGAGCGTGGCATCCCACGTTTCTTTAGGGGCCAGGCAGACATCGCACCCCCCACAGTTTTCCTCGGACCAAGCTTCTCCGAAGTAGGACATCAAATCAATTCGCCGGCAGCGGTGGCTTTCTGCAAAATCGACCATCTTATTCATCTGTTGGCGAGCGATGTTTGAGGCCTGTCGGTCGGTGACTTCGTCGAGGAAACGAAGATTGCGCATTAAATCAGCTTTGGAATAGAGCAGGACACAGTCAGAGGGTAACTCATCGCGTCCGGCCCTTCCTGTTTCTTGGTAATACCCCTCAATGTTCTTTGGGAGGTCAGCGTGGATAACATAGCGAACATTTGGTTTATCGATTCCCATTCCAAAAGCGACCGTGGCGCAGATGACAGGGATCTCGTCCCGAAGAAAAGCATCTTGTGTGGCTGAGCGAGCTTCCACAGAAAGACCGGCATGATAGGCACCAGCTTTGATGCCGTTGGTGCCAAGGGATAGGGTCATTTCCTCGACCCCTTTTCGGCTTTGCAGGTAAATGATGCCCGCGTCTTCTCTTCGCTGGGAGATAAATTCCAATACCTGATTCTGTGGCCTTTCTTTGGGGATGACGGCGTAGTTCAGATTGGGGCGGTTGAAGCTGGCTATGAAAACCCGAGGGGACTTGAGTTGTAGTTGTCGCTCCAAATCTTCTTTCACCCGTGGGGTGGCCGTCGCTGTTAGTGCGATAAAGGCAGCTCCGGAAAGCGCTTGCCGCAGAGTCGCAAGTTGGCGGTATTCAGGCCGGAAGTCGTGCCCCCATTCACTCACACAGTGCGCTTCATCCACCGCGACAGTTCGGACATTCCATCGCTTCAAACAATCAATAAATCTTGTGGTCATGATTCGTTCAGGCGAGGCATACAACAATTTGTAGTGGCCGCTTTCTAGCCCCGCCGTGCGGTGCCCCAGGTCGTTAAAATCCAGGGTGGAATTCAGAAATGTGGCGGGAACTCCGTTGGAGGTCAGTGCATCAACCTGATCTTTCATCAGAGCGATCAAAGGGGAGATGACCAGGGTGAGGCCATCTCTTGCTAAGGCCGGGATCTGGAAACATAGTGATTTTCCCGCCCCGGTTGGCAGGATGGCGATGACATCCTGCCCTTCGATCACTGCTGTGATAATTTCCCTTTGAAGAGGTCTGAAGGAATCGTAGCCGTAGATCTTTTTGAGGATGGAATCGATAAAATCGGGCGGCATCATCGGGAAAACATAGTCATGTCATACCGCTTTTCATGGACTTTCAGAAAAAAAGAAGCCTCGCTATCAGCGAAGCTTTACAGGAAAAAAATTCGGTATTAAAGGCTTATTTGTTGATCACTTCACCTTTCGTTGTTTTCGGGTCGTCGTTCTTTTTGCGGCCAAAAATCGATCCGACATCCAGTCCAAAATAAGCAAGACAACTAATCAGGAGCGCCGCTGCCCCGGCTTCGTCAAGGTTACCCACAAACGGAAGATTATCCGGGAGCAGTTCGAAGACACCCCATCCTGGATTGATCAAATAAATACCACTAGCAACCCCAGCCAAGGCGACAATGATAGAGGCAATCGGATTACGTTTTTTGTCAGGTGTGTTTTTAGAATCTTGGTTTTTTTCGTTCATGGCAATTATAGGGACGAATGTTTGAGTTAAATGGCGACTACAAAGGCACTTTTTGATTGTAATGGCTTTTTATCGATTCGGCATCTTGAGTCTAAGGTTGAGTGGGGACTATTCCCGTGTCAACCAATTTGGCATTGGGCAACTGATTATCATTCGTTTTTTTGGTCTTACAAAACTACTTCAAATTCATGAATCGAATTTCCTCGTTTTTGTTCTTCATTTTTATCTTTGGAGCGGTGGCTCTGCCATCCTGAAATCGACCGACACCCATAGAGGGCGACAGGCTGAATGATTTTTTCCCAAAGGATGGTGATCAACATACCGTCGTGGTGAAGACTGAGCAGTCAGGTTTTGCTCAAGCCTCTCCGAAGGCGGGTGATATCGAGGTGGCGATTCTGGCGATTTCAGATCTGTTGAAGACTCGCGAAGACTTGAAAACATTTATCTCCTCCACCTTTAAAATCAGCGAATTTCGATCGATTCCGTCGCTACCCAGGTGATTGAACGGGCTGCTAACGAAGCGTAGAAATAACCGGTTGAGGGTGATTTAACCCTGTTTAATGGGGACTTCAACAGGGTACAATGGGAGATGCCTTTGAAACACTTGACCTGCCGGAGAATTGATGATCAAATGCCAAAAGTGTGATAGTCACCCAATTTTAAAAGCCATGTTCCAGGATCATCGATTTTCGATCAGAAAAATTCTCTGCTTCACCTCGATATTGTTAGCTGGAGGATGGGGGGCATATGCGACTTTCTATGCAAACCTTCCCAATGAAATCGTGCGGATGTGGACAACGGTTGGGGTCGGGTCTTTTGCTGTTTTGATTGCGGCGTTTTATTGGAAATGGAAAATCAAACCTTCCAATCACCGTGCCTGGAGGCCTGATAATTCAAAATTGGCCACAATGGTTCCGGTGGGTGATAATGAAATCGAAATCCAAAATGTACGGAATTTCCATTACTCCGGCAAAGACGACTTTGAGGTCAATTATGAAACTCGGCGATTTGACTTAAATAAAATAAAAAGCGTTGATTTCGCCGTCTCTTATTGGGGCCCCGGAAAAGGTAAGACCAAGTTTGCCCACACCTTTTTGTCTTTTGGTTTCTCGGATGACAAGTTCTTTTCGGTATCCATAGAGGTCCGGCGGGAGGTGGATGAGAATTTCAATCCGTTTCTGGCGATGTTTCGTCAGTATGAACTCATTTACATTGTTGGGGATGAGCGGGATATAATAGGGCGTAGAATCCACCAAAGGAGGGAGGTGGTTTATCTTTATCCAAGTGTGGCGAATCCGCAACAGGCCAGGGCATTGTTGATTGATATGTTAAAACAGGCCAACGCAGTCGCGGAGACTCCGGTTTTTTACCATACCATGCTTCGTAACTGCACAACGACCTTGGTGGAACATTTGAATGCGGCTTTGAAAACACGTATCTCGCACACTCGAATGCTGTTCTTAAACGGTTTATCAGATCGGTTTGCGTATCAGAAGAGATATTTACAATCGGAGCTTCCTTTTGAAACCCTGAAAGACGCCTGTCTGGTTAATGCCGATTACATTGAGAAGGATGATAACTTCTCAAAAATCATTCGAGAGCGGAGGGCTCTCGCTTTGGCGGAAGGTAAATAACTATTTTGAATGAAGTCACGTCGAACGTTTTTGGGTGGCCTAGCCACTGCCGCAGTAGGGTCTTTTCTGACATCCCTGAAAGGTGCGCCGAATCCTGCCGGTGAAACCATTATTGGCCATGGAGCGCATCGATATAGGGTTATTAAGGACTGGGTGGCGCCGGGACAGGGCAGGCATCATCCGATTTTGAATTGTCATGAAATGGTCCAGAGTCAAGATGGTCGATTATTTATGGTGGGAGACCATTGGGATAACCAAATGTTGGTGTTTAACCAGGGTGGCAAAATTATCGAGTCCTGGGGAAGCGGTTGGCCGGGTGGTCATGGTTTGACGCTTGGTGTGGAAAACGGGGAGGAGTTTTTACTGGTAACCGATTCTGGACTTTGGAAGTCCGGGAGCGGGGGGTATCGGCAGACTGGCAGAGTAACGAAAATTGATCTCACCGGACGGGAAATTTTTAGTATCAGTCATCCGATGACGGTGGGAGCCTATGAACCAGATATGTTTTTTAACCCGACAGAAACCGCAGTGTCACCCGATGGTGATATCTTCGTGATTGATGGCTATGGGTCGAACTTTATTCTTCGTTACGATCATCGCGGTAAGTTCATATCAAGGTTTGGTGGGAAGGATGGGGTCCCAGAGACAGAACGGCTTAACAACGCCCACGGTATTGCGGTGGATTTGCGTGCTGGTGTGGACAAGGCTACCTTGATTGCTACTTCGCGGGCGGATCACTGTTTTCGAAGGTTTACGCTGGAGGGTAAGCATGTCGAGAATATTCCAGTGAACGGATGCAAAGTGTGTCGACCGGTAATTGCAGGTAATGAGCTTTACGCCGGGGTGTGTTGGTCCACCGATCCTTTGGCTAGTAAGCTGCCGGGGAATCCATCCGGTTTTGTTGTAGTGCTGGATGGAGATGGAAAAGTGATCTCAGCTCCGGGTGGCTCGGCCCCAGAGTTCGAAGTGGATGGCTCCATGAAGCCGTTGAGGAGGCAAGACCCGGTATTTGAACACGGGCATGATGTTTGCGTTCTTGAAAATGGCGATTTGATTGTTTGCCAATGGAACGCTTCTCAAACTTACCCCGTAAAACTGGAGAGGCTTTAGTAAACGTTCTAATAATTACGAATATTATGGCGTGATCAGTTTTGGCATAAGCTTAAAGTATTCGCGTCTTTTTTAAATCGAAGTTGCAATAAATATTGCGGATTTATAAAACACAAAAAATAGTATAATGAGTTCTTGGTTAATCAGTCTTTTAATGGGGGCCATCGGTGGAAATTTGGGAGGCGTAATCCTCAAGAAATTCAGCCTTGGTTTGTTGGGGAATTCTATCGCCGGAATCGTTGGAGGAGCGGGCGGGATGTCACTTCTTAATCAGCTGGGGGTTGGTGCGACAAATCCCCTTATTGGTCAACTTGCCGGCGGTGGGATTGGTGGAATGTTGGTTATGATAGTAGTTGGGTTAATAAAAAATTTGCTGTCCAAAAAGTAGACTGCAAAATTGATTGATCGTAGCCCGCTTCGCCTTCAGGTTATCCGGGACTTTTGTTTTTAGGCTTGGCAACTTTTTGGAGTACCCATTAGTTCTTTTCTATGGGGAGGATTGAAATAATGAGAGGGCGGTGATCGCTGGCAGCATTCCAATTGGACCAGTGGTGAATGCGAGATTGTTTGGGGTCAACTTCTGGAAAGATGCCGCGGCTCAGTAGGGCGTAGTCAAAGCGGGAGTAAACATCGGCAAATTCCCAGTAGTGAGTCCAGCGGAAGCCGAATTGATCCGACAAATTGAGAGATGACAGGTAGCCGTTGCCACCAAAAAATCCTTGAAGAGTTTTGATGGGTGGTTCCTGGCGATTGTCATTTAGATCACCGATCACAATGAGGTTGCTTTCAGGGGTGGCTTGGAGAATTCTGTCAATATGTTTTCGGGCTAGGAGAGCTTCCTGGAGGCGCATTTCTAATTGATTCGCTTCGGCGATTTCACGTTTGGATTTTAGGTGAAGGACCACACAGCGAATTTGGTATTTTTCATTAATCCTAATAGATGCGTCCAGAATCCCTCTCTGGAAAGACAGTGCATCACCATTGATGCGATAAGTGTAATTGTTGCGGGAATCAGATGAGACAATGGGAAAGCGGGATAACAAGGCAAGGTTTCGGTCAAACCCACCTGCTGCCTGTACCATCTCGGTGTGTGGATAATTGAGACCAGATTTTTTTAGACGAAATTGAAAATCCTCCAGATATCCCGGGCTGCCCATTTCACAAACGGCGAGGATGTCAGGTTTGATAGTATTCAACCCATCGATTATATGCCGAATCTCAGTCTCCGGTTTTGGCGCGTTTACAACTATCTCACCATTTACCCGACGTTCCATCGCCAGATAATTTTTCAGATTGTAAAAGACCAGTTTAACAGGCTTGAGTTCCTCCGGCGGCTTTTCTTCCGCCAGTACCAAATTAAAAATTAAAACCAAAACACCCACCCAGGCAATTTTGAGTTCCCTCATCGGAAAAAGGACACCCGGGTGGGGGACGCAAATGGGTTAGTCTCTGGAAGTCGGCTTTGGTTTACCGGTATCGTCCCACTCTTTGGCTGCGTCAATTTCACCTTCCCGGATCTCTTTTTCAAATTCGGTTTTGGCTTTTTTGAATTCGCCCAATCCTTTGCCTACGCCCCGTGCCAATTCAGGAATCTTCTTTGCCCCAAAAAGAAGCAAGACGATCAAAAAGATCACAACCATTTCCTGAGTACCAATCATTGCTAGAAGATTCATCATATTCATGCTGTTGAACCTAGGCCTGCGGCGGAATTCTGCAATGGAAATTACCTGTCATCGTGGGGCGGTTTTACGGGTTTGGGATTGGCAAAGTTGTTCATCGACGATCCGCGATTGCGTGATGCTAGTAACGAGGAAAGTTTTTTTGCGAGCAAGACATTAGTTGAATGCTTTGAGTGCGATCCAAACGTAATGACTCTATAAATTGACACAACGGGGTTAGCAATCTTCATTGCACGCCCGGAAACAATTAATGAAACCAAACCTACAGCAGGATTCCAGCGCAATGGACGGGATGCTCTCTCCTTTTGCATTTCTTAAGCCCGAGTTAGGGCGGGTGGAAGAGATGATTCGTGCCCAGGCTCGGGAGTTTGATCCAGCAGTGGAGCCCTATGTAGCCTACATTTGCAACACTTCAGGCAAGCGGATTCGGCCTGTTCTGTCTTTTCTTGCTGGGGGGGCCACGGGTGGGATTACGTGGAAACACGACAAGTTGGCCGTCATTTTGGAACTCATCCATATCGCGACGCTGGTGCATGATGATATTATTGACGGCGCGGAAATTCGCAGGCAGGCACCGACAGCAAATGCTAAGTGGGGGAGCGCTCTCAGCGTCCTGTTGGGAGACAGCCTTTTCAGTTATGCTCTGATGCTTTCCACGGAATTCGAAGATTCCCATACCGCGCGGCGAATTGCGGAATCCGCAAATGCGGTTTGCACCGGTGAAATCAAGCAAACCCAACGAAGGTTTGATCTGAGCCTCTCAAAGATGGAATATTTTGACATCATTGAAAAAAAGACCGCTGCGCTTTTTGAAATTGCGATGGAATTGGGTGGCTGCCTGAACGGTGCGAACCCGGCGGTGTGCGAAGCAATGGGCCAGTTTGGAAAAAAAATTGGCACAGCTTACCAAATTTATGATGATTGTATCGATCTCGTCGGGGAGGAGGAGGAATTTGGGAAGACTCTGAGGACTGATTTGAACAAAGGGAAATTAACTCTCCCGATTTTAAATCTACTGGAAAGTTCCACGGACAAACAAAGAGAGCGTTTAAGCCGCCTGTTGTTGCAAAATGAGCCAATTGATGTGTCGGCTTTGGCGAATATAGCGGATTATGTTGGGTCGATCGAGGCTGCGATCAACGCTGGGTTAAAGCTGGTGGGGGAGGCGGAAGAATGTCTGATCTGGCTGGAAGATACGGAATACAAAGTAGCCCTCGTTTCGATTGTCGATTTTTTGCGGCATTTGCTAAATTCTTGCCGTCTTTAAGCCAGGTGTTCCTTCTTTACATTTTTTTCAGCGTAGCGTTGACCTTCCTCAATAAACGTTTGCAGGGAGCCGGGTGAAACCGCCACAAACTGGGTGTTCACTTTGCGTTTGGCGAATTCAGCGATTTCGGCGGAATCAAACTGTTTTTGGTAACGGCAATATTGGAATTGGACGCGCCGAGGGTCAGCAAACTGCAAGGTTCCGACACCACGGTCGATCCAGTCCCCGTGAAGAGTTTCCCCAACGATCCGGCACTGCATGTCCTGCTCTATTCCTGAGAGAGCCATCAGTGAAGTTAGAGAATCTAGAACTCCGGCTTTTGCGGCAATTTTCCAGGCTCGATCCGGGCAGGGGCGGCTGGCGTGACTGTCATAGTCACCGGTTCCAACCGAAATAATCTTGAGTCGATCCCTTCCCGATTCCCAGCAGAGATGGGATTCCGGCAGGGTTGCGACCCGGTAAGCGAGATTGGCTGGGTTGTTGTATCCGGTTACCCCACCGTCGACAAAATAGAAATATCGACCGTGGGTTTCCACCTTTCCGACTCTCTTTGGTTTGCCGTCTTTATGTGGAAACCAGACTTTCTGGGGCGGGAAATAATAGGGTGCGGCGGTGCTCGCCCTTATTAATTGCCAAATCGGGATCTGCAAGTTGCAGTCAAAACGATTAATATCGTTGTAGGGACCAAAGGGATCATTGGTCAATACCCAATGTGATAATGTATCAGCCCTCATCGTCACAATCATGAGTAGTCCCTGAAGTTTAGATGATCCCAGGGTGCAGTCAGGCAGAGGCTCACCGGGCCGCCAGTATGCTCTGGACTCTTTTTCGCTTTTGTAACCCGGTGCTACTCCGAATTCGTGTTGCAACTCAGAGGTTAAGCGATCTGCCCCAAAAACATCGTTTATGGCCGGAATCCGGAAACGGGAGGAGAAAATGAGTGGTATCTTTTTTAGGTAGAATTCTTCAATTTTGCTGAGCGGGAAACCCCACCGTAGTAGGGTGGCGATGATAGAGCCTGTGCTGGTGCCCGCCATCAGGTCAAAATAAGAATTGAGAGAGTGTTTCTCACCTGAACTTTTTAACGGGAGATACTCCTCGATTTTTTTGAGGATTTGAATGGTAAACAATCCTCGGCTACCTCCGCCATCCAGCGAAAGAATTCGTTTTTGGGTCAACTGCTCCATGGCGAATCACATAATCATTAGCC
>JBGSJM010000409.1:0-11454 GCA_041742015.1 Verrucomicrobiales bacterium
TCAAATCAGCGCGGTTGCTGCCGATGATGTCGGGACCGAGATTTTGGCCCTCTCCGAAGAGCTTGTGGCAGGCTCCACAGGTGGCGAGAAAGGTGGCCTTGCCTTTGGCGAGGTCGCCACCTGCCAATGCGGATGGGGTGAGCAGATCGCGATACTTCTTGGTTCGCTCAGCCAGGTCGGCTTTGGGCGCATTAACGTCGCCCCAGGCGGATGAAACGAGAGCTTTGATCTCCGCGTCGTCGAAGGCCATGATCTGGCGCACCAGAAAGGGCGAAAGAGCCGTCGCGGGGATGGTTTTGGCCTCCACGGCTTTCAGGAGCGCTTTGGAGCCTTCCCGGGTGGAAGCCAGGGTATTAACGGCATCGGCGATCTCGTTCGCGGGAAGTTTGGGGAGCGCGGCGGTGAGCAGAGCGGGGGTATCTGGATGTGACAATGCCGCGAGAGCCTGGATAACTTTTCGCCGCAGGGATGACGGGGCATCGCTGGTAATGATTTGCTGAAGCACTTTTGCCGTGGCCGAATCACCGGCTTGCAGGAGGATTTTGAGGGCCTGTTCCCGCTCAGTTGCTGTCAATTTGCCGTTCGCAAGCTGATCACGATATAAATTCAGAGCGGCTCCGTCGCCAGACAGAGCGCTGAGTTCCTGGAGGAGCTTCGCGCTGGTGGGCGAAGCGCCCTCGCCAAGTTTCGCAGCTATCTCCGACCAGTTTGGCGGCAAAGTGAGCTTTCCGCCTGCACCTGCTGCGGAAACGATCATTGCGAGTACTTGCTCGCGCTTCGCAGCATCGGGCTCCTTGGCCCATTCGGTGAGGATGGCTCCGCGACCAGCATCATCCGTGGTGAGACGCCGGTAGATAAATCCGGTGACTTTTTCAAGTTTGGAAACCTGCGCGAGCTGCATCCCCACCGCCGGGTCCGCCGCCACCAGCGGCTCGATGCCATACCAGATCAGCAGCGGGATCATCGGGTCGTCTTTGTCCTCGCCGTGTTTGAGAAGGGCGATGGCGAGGTCTTTGCGCTCAAGCAACGGTGCTCGCTGAAGAAAGGAAGCCAATTCTCGTCGGATGTAGGATGGCAATGAAAGTCCTGCAATCTCGACAAACGGATCATCTAGGGGGTTATATTGAGTCGTTTGAGTTGGCTCGTAGTTTCCCGATTGCCCAGCAAGCCTACAAACCCAAGCCAGTATTCTTGGATTGGTTTCGCGGTGATCAATTTTGCCTTCTCCTCGGACTATATTTCCCAAAGGCCCGCCGATCTGATGAAGAGTCCAGAGACTTCTGAGCACGACACGATCATCATCTTTATGGAACAGCTTTGTCTGACCTTCGACCGCCGAATAATCCAGAGTATCCGTCCAGTTGCGCTCCATCAGCACCCGCCTCGCCATGCGCGATGCCCATTCGTCTTCCGTCTGCACGGCCAGTTTCGCCAGTGTTCCGTCTTTTTCATTTCCCAAATCCCCCTTCCACGGCTTCCATCCCTCGTAAGTGATCCGATAGATTCGCCCGTTGCTGCGGTCCCAGTTTTCCACAGCGTTACTGCCGCGATGGCAGATTTGCTGATCGCTCCAGTCACTGACGTAGAGGGCACCATCGGGGCCGACTTTTTGGGTGACGGGGATAAAGTGCATGTCGTTGGCCCGCATAAAATCGGCGGCGTGTTTGCCGATGTAAGAGCTGCCTTTCGGGTCGGTGTAGTTGGCGACGAGGCGGTGGCCGTGGAGATTGCCAAAGAGGAGCTGATTGCGATAAATCTGCGGAAAGAGGCTGCTCTGATAAATAGCCAGGCCGCAGTGCGCGTGCCCGCCGCCGAGGGCATTGGTGTCATTGTTGGCGAAGCCGGCACCGGTGGTTTTGTCGAAGTTGATGTCGGGCCGCAGGCTCCCGGCATAGTGGGCGTGATCAGCGATCGTCTTGATGTCCTCATAGGTGTGCGGATTGAAGTGCTGCCCGGCCTGCCGCTGATAACGCCCACCAGGGACGATGTGGTAGAGATGCGGGATGACGCAGGCGGTCACAAACCACTCGCCGTACTGGTCGTAGTCGAGGCCCCAGGGGTTGCTGGTGCCGTGCGCAAAGACCTCAAACTCATGCCGCACGGGATGATAGCGCCACACCCCGGCATTGATCGGCTCGCGCTGGTCGTCCGGCGTACCAGGCTTGCCGACTTTGCTGTGGGTGAACACGCCATGGCAGCCGTAAAGCCAGCCATCCGGCCCCCAGATGAAGCTGTTCAGCGTCTCGTGGGTGTCTTGGGAGCCCCAACCGTCGAGGAGGGCGTAAGCCGTGAAGTTTAGCCCGGGAACCTGTGGGCGGAGATCTGACGGATCGGGCCGATCATCCCGATCTTTGTCCGGAATAAACATCAAATACGGTGCCGCGCCGACCCAAACGCCGCCAAAGCCAAGCTCGATCCCACTCACCAAATTCAACCCTTCGCAGAAAATCTTTTTTGTCTCGAAGGTGCCGTCGCCATCCGTGTCCTCCAGAATCTTGATGCGGTCCTGGCCTGCGCCGATTTCGCGCGGTTTCGGGTAGCTGTTCCCTTCCACAACCCAGATACGACCGCGCTCGTCAAAGGTAAAAGCGATGGGCTGGACCAGATCCGGCTCCGCAGCGATCAACTCCGCTGAAAAGCCGCCGGGAAGCTGCATGGACATCAGTGCGTCTAGCGGTGAGAGGCCTTTGGCGTAGTCGGCCTGCGGTTTCAAGGCGGGGCCGTAGAGCTTTTTCGGCGTGATGTCGGTGAGCGCATCTCTGCGCTCCTGGGTGAGGATAAAAACACCCGCTTTGTTCCCCACGACGATGTCGGGGAGCTGATCGCCATTGACATCACCCACCTGGACATCAACTCCCACGCCACTGTTGGCATCAACGAGATGTGGGACAAAATCAACGCCGCCTTTACCATCGCGCTTGGTCTGATACCAGTAGATGACACGGTGACCGTGCTCGTCGGGATCGTGGCCATTGTGAGCCCAATAGCGTTTGCCGGTGACGATGTCCTTGACGCCGTCGCCATCGATGTCGGCAAGATGTGCGGCGTGTGGCTGGGAAAAGACGATGCCATAGTCGTTATCCTGCGGCTGCTCGCTGGCGAGCATGACACGCTGCCAACGCGATGTGTCTGGGGCGGGCTTGTTTTGCAGAAAAACCGCCACCCCGTAACGATGCGCCGCCAGTGCGGTGAAAATGTCATTGGTGCCGTTACCATCGAAATCATAGGCGAACATCTGCGCCCCACCACCGAGGCCGAAGGCGAAGTTGTGTTGCTCGAACTGGTAGCCCATGTATTTTCCGGCGAAGGGCGCTTCATGGGTTCTCAGGTCCGTGGGCTGCTGCCACCACCGGCGTGCCTCCAATACGTCCATCTTGCCGTCGCCATTTACGTCGCCCACCCCCAGCCCATGAGTGAATTTCGCCATTCCCAAGGGCGCGGGGTGACAAGTCATAAACCACCATTTGTCACGGGGATGCTCAGTCACTTCGTACCATCCCAAATACCCATCCCGGCTACAAACCAGCTCAGGGATTTCGTCCCCGGTGACATCGGTAAAGACGGGTGATTCGTTGTCCACCACTTCAGCGACGATATGCATGGGCCAGGGTTTGTCGTCGTGGATGCCGGGATTTAGATAAACCCGCGCCTCCTTCCCCGGGAAACCGAGGATGAGGATGTCGTTCTTTTTGTCGGCATCAAAGTCATAAACATAAGCGAAGAAATTGTCCGAGTAGCCATTGATCGAAAAGATCTTCGGCTCGTAGTAGGCGTGTTTTTTCACAAAATCCGGTCCTTCCCACCAGAACGGGCCAGCAACCACGTCCGCTTTGCCATCGCCATTGATGTCGCCAATCCCCGCGCCCTCTGAATAAAAATCGCCGTGAAGTTGCTGGCGCTTCCAGGTGATCTGCGTTTCGGCATGGAGATTCACGGCAAGGAAGGCAACTAAAAGAGCAAGGTGGAGTTTCATGTGTGGAAAATTGTAATGGTAAATGCAGATGGTCTGGCCCATCCTGTTGAGTCTACTACTAACACTTCGAATACTCATAATGAAAAAGTTTGCTTTGATCTGGCGCTTACTCATCCTGCTCTTCACCAGTGTCTGCCTGGCGCAGGAAACACCACCCGCCGAAAGCACCATTGATTGGAACAAGGCCCAGAAACTATATCAACGATCCCAGCGCGGCGAGAAATTAAGCGCGGAGGACCAGGTTTACCTTGATCGCGCCAAAGTGATCCGGAGCCAGGGAAAAGGGCCGTCGGGAAATCGACCCGGGTTCAGCCAGAGGCAGGCACCCGCGCAGATGATTCCACTTTCTGACATGACCGCCGAAGTCCGCTACGAAGGCCAGGACGGCGGCCTCTACGGAGGAGGCCGAAACACCCCTGATGACAAGTTGCGGCAAATCGCTGAAGCTCAACTGGAGAAAATCCAAACGCTCGACGCTGATGGCAAACCGGCCGCAGATGGGAAAATCGCGTTTATCTCGATCAGCATGTCAAACGCCACCCAGGAATTCTCCCGTTTCAAACAGATCGCTGATCAGTCATCCGAAAAATCTCCCACCGTCACCGTCGTCGACTGCGCCCAGGGCGGCCAGGCCATGGCGGAATGGGTTCCTGCTGACGGCTCCCCCTGGAGAGTGGCCATGGAGCGCCTCCAACAGGCCGGCATTTCGCCGAACCAGGTCCAGGTTGCCTGGGTCAAACTCGCCAACAAAGGTCCATCCGGCACCTTTGCCGAGCACGGTAAAAAGTTAGAAACCGATACGATCCAGGTCCTGAAAAATGCCCGGAACAAATTTCCCAATCTCCAGATTGCCTACCTCGGCAGCCGCATCTGGGCGGGGCACGCCAAAGGGAGTTTAAACCCCGAGCCCTATGCCTATGAAAGCGGGTTTGTGGCTCGGGAGTTAATCCGGCGGCAGGCCAGTGGCGACGGGGCGCTGGGACTGGAGACCGCTCCCCTGCTGCTCTGGGGGCCCTATCTCTGGGCGCAAGGAGCCAAAGGGCGCAAGCTGGATGGTCTGACTTGGGAGCCCGCAGACTTCACCGGCGATGGCGTTCATCCCAGTCCCTCAGGCCGCGATAAAGTGGCCCAACTGCTGCTGAAGTTTGTCACGACAGACCCGCTGGCGAAACCATGGTTTGTGAAGAAATAAATAGAAACAAAAAAGTCAGTCTTCCTGGTGCAGGGGTTTTGCCCACTCGGGGATCACCTCGTCCGTGGCCGTGGCGGAGGCCAGCGACTTGCCGGTCGTGGAGTCGAAAAGGTTATAGTAGGTCTTTCCGTGCGTGAACATGGCCGCCACGGCGATGCGGGTACCGTTGTCCTGAAACTGCCAGTCATTGATAAAAGGCGTGCCGGAGGTGATACGGGTGACGATCTTCCCCTTTCGACACAGCGCGATAGTGCGGCACGGACGCAGATTGTAGCTGGCCGCCACCTGAGTCTCCGGCTCGAAAATCACCCAGCCCA
This sequence comes from Verrucomicrobiales bacterium, assembly GCA_041742015.1. Classification (GTDB taxonomy): domain Bacteria; phylum Verrucomicrobiota; class Verrucomicrobiia; order Verrucomicrobiales; family DEV007; genus Arctic95D-9. Next base: position 5,483 of record JBGSJM010000409.1, read on the forward strand.
CCGTGCCGTCGGCGCTCACGCGGGCCAGGCCGCAGTCCTTTTTCGTCGTCCAGAGGTCGGTGGTGCCGTCGGCATACGTCACCTGCACGTTTCCGATGGGTTTGTCCCCCTGCTGCGAGTCTTTTTCGGCCAGGATGGCTGCTGACACGGGCTTCTTGGTCGATTCCGCCCCAGTTTGATCAGCGGCGCTCAGCGAGATAGTCAAGCATGGTAGCAGGAAAAGGATTTGTTTCATGATGTGTAATAGGCTTTGGCTGACGATTGTACCCTGTACGATGGCGGACGGTACAGGGTATAATTTTTCATCATACCCTGTTAAATGTCTATCTCCTTCGATGCCTTCAATTTCGCCAGTACATATTCGAGAATGGTGGCGTGCTTCACATCAGCCGCACCCGGATAAAAAAGCTCGCAGGCCACCCCGTTCGCGACACAATGCTCCTGGAGCTTTACCCCGAAGTTGGATGTGTGGGTCGGATCTTTCTCCTCTTTGCCCAGGGCGGGCGGCGTTGAGTAGGAGAGATAAACTGGCGAGTCATCTTTTGTGACCAGCGCATAAGGTGAATACTCGGCGATCCATGGCAGGATAGTCTCGCGCTTGGCGAGAAATTCATCAAACTGGGAGAGCTTGATCGTGGGATCGCCCTTAAAACCAAAGGCATGACCTCCGTAGCGGCTGTTTGGGGTCCACTCTTTCATCTGCGCCGGATCCAGGGTGGTCTGGGCACCGTTGACTGCGGCAAACAATAGCCGGGATGATTCGCGGGCAACCGGATCGTCACTTTTCGGATCAGCGAGGTCATCGCGAAAAGCGAGCCAGAGCGAGGAGCAGGCCCCGGCTGATCCGCCGCTGGCACCGATCCGGGCCTTATCGATATTCCACTCCGCCGCCTTGCTGCGGAGGAACTGGAGTGCGCGCGCCGCATCGTGGAGCGGGCCTTTGACAGGCGGAGTGACGCCGTCAGCGGTGGCTTCGTTGATAAACCGATACTCGATCGATGCCACCGAAATACCCTCTTTTAACAGTGTCGGTAGCATGGCAGTAACTCCACTCAGACGCCCGCCACCGGACCACCCCCCGCCGTGAATGTAGAAAAGCACTGGAGTGGGTTTGTCGGACTCGGCCTGCCAGAAATGCATGACCTGCTTCGGGTGCGGCCCGTAGGCGGCATCGTATTGGGTCGGGTTTGGCAGCAGCGGATTTGAGGCGAGGAAACTTTTGGCCTCTTCAGCTTCGATCAATCTGACAAAGATATTCCGCCAGCGAATTTCTCCTCCGTGAGTCTGGAGCATGACCGGACCGGTTGCGGGAAAAGGGAGGGTTTTGTCGGGATAATTTTCGAAGACCGCGCCATCCACAACGAGGCGGGTGTTGAGTGTCACCCAGGTTCGGGCCCCGATCTGGCGGATCCTAAAACTGTTCCACTGGCCAAATGGTTTGTCCACGTTCATGATCGGGTCGCGCCCGAGGGTCTTCGGGGTATTATTAAACAGCCCGCCGGAGCCCAGATGCGGGCGACGATCCGGTTTCGCAGGATCAAAGACCTGGCTGTTATCCCAGATCTGCACTTGCGGCATGCCGCGCAGGTAAATACCGCTGTCCGCCTTGGCCACAGTCTTGTATTCGAGGTGGAGTTCAAAATCGCCAAAAGCTTCCTCGGTAGTGGCATAGGGGCCGGTGCCGCTGTTGACCAGCTCGCCGTTTTCGACCCGCCAGTGATTGGGGAAGTCGGCGCGCTGAGCCTTGAGATTTTCGGCGAGCTTTTCGCCCGTGAGCTTGGCGGTGGAGTGGGGATTCCAGCCATACCAGCCAGTCAGATCCTTCCCGTTAAAAATCGCCCGGAATCCCTTCGGCGGAACAGGATCATCAGCCCGGGATACATTTGGCGAATTGGCCAATACAAAAACAAGGCAAACGGCGCGTTTCAGTGAAAACAGTCTGTAGCTCATGGGATCATGGTATCGTTTTCACCGCGTAGGTCGAGCACGGATCCGCCGGAGTCGCGCCAGTCCGACAAGTCCGCTCGCACTGAAAATTTCCCCGGTCACATGATTTTCAGACTCGCCATCATCTCGGCTTTGTCTTTGGCCCGCATCAAAGCTTCGCCCACCAGCACGGCATCCGCTCCCCAGGCCTTAACCAGGACTGCGTCCTCCCGACTTTGGATGCCGCTTTCGCTAACCAGGATACAATCCGCCCCGGCTTCTTCACTGAGTTGTTCGGTGGTTTCCAGTGAAACCTCAAACGTACGCAAATTCCGATTGTTGATGCCGATGATCTTGGCCTCCGTCTCCATGGCCCGATCCATTTCCTCCAGATTGTGTACTTCGACCAAAACATCGAGCTGGCATTCCTGGGCTACATCATAGAGGTGAGTCAATTCATCCTGTTCCAGAGCAGCCACAATTAAGAGGATGGCGTCCGCCCCGGCTACCACAGCCTCATAAATCTGACTTTCGTGAATGATGAAATCCTTCCGCAACAAAGGGATTTCCACCTCTTCCCGGATCATCTGGAGATAGGACAAATCACCCTGGAAATATTTTTTATCCGTTAAAACGGAGATGGCATCCGCGCCAATCTCCTCATACTCAACCGCTATTTTAACGGGATCGAAATTCTCGGCGATTAGTCCTGCGGAGGGAGATGCCTTTTTCACCTCCGCAATCACTGCCATGGGGTAGATCCCGTAGCCTTCATTGATATCCTGATCCCGCAGCCCCCCGCCCAGCGCCACCCACAGCGAGCGGAAATCATTCCGCCGTCGGGCCTGCGCCTTTAATTCATTGAGGCGCGGCAGCAAAGCCTCCACCTCCCGCATCTTGTCCGCCAGGATCTCGTCCAGTTTATTTCCGAAATGTCGCATTTGAATTAGCGAAACCATTAGCCGCCATCTGCGGAATCAGCCACTAAAAAACCCTTCATTTTTTCAGTTGAAAAAAAATGGGCTCGCGTCATCTTATCACTCGCTCGTCAAAACAACTTTGGCGTATGCGGGTGTAGCTCAGGGGTAGAGCGCAACCTTGCCAAGGTTGATGTCGTGAGTTCGAATCTCATCACCCGCTCCAATTTTTATCAGATCTCAAAAATTTGGACACTTTATTTCGCTGGTCAAAGCTCATCGATCCAGATGAGGAAACCCTCTGGGAAACCAAATTGATGATGGAGGAGATTTATTTCTCGATCGAGAAAATCGTCAACCGCAAGCGCTGCCGGATCGACTCTTTCCAACTCACTCGCGAGGAAGCGGAAGTACTGCAGAAGCGTCACGGCGGCGGAGTCACCGAGATTCTGCCCGAACACTGGGAACCCACCATCGATCCAGAAAATGCCCGGGTTCTGCGGATCCGCGATCAGCTTATCGTCTCGGAAACCGATCACCCGGAAACACTTGCCCAACTGTCTACGGAAAATCCCGACCGCCACATCCTCAGTTTTCCGCCGCAACTGGCATTTGGAACCGGGGGTCACCCGACCACGGCCAATTGCCTGCGCCTCATCGTCGATGCCGCAGAGCGCCAAAGCGGCCCTTGGACTTTGCTTGATCTGGGCTGCGGTAGCGGCATTTTGTCGATCGCCGCCGCCACCCTCGGGGCGACCCGCTCTATCGCCGTGGAGCTGGATCCGATCGCCCTGGACTATGCCGAGATCAATGGCCAGCGCCACCAGGTTTCCGATCAAATCGATTTTGTGCAAGCAGATGTCCTCGAAATGCTGAAAAACCCACCGGCCCAGCCTCATGACATCGTGGTGGCCAACCTGTTTAGCGATCTGCTTTTACAGGTTCTACCGCTTCTGAAAGGTTGGTTAAAACCAGGCGGAGACCTGATCATTTCCGGTCTGCTGACCACCCAGGTCAAAGCGGTCAATGACCAGGCCAAAAAGTGCGGGTTCCCTCTAAATACCTTTTTGCGCCGGGGAAACTGGGTCGCTGCAGCGGGTACGTGTCGATAGAGTGAGGGAAGTGCGAAAAGGGGCTCACGGCTCGAAGCCCGTGAAAATGTTATTCCAACAAAAAAGAGCCGGAGTTGAATCCGGCTCTTTTGCAACAATCGATGTGAATTCGAGAACTGAAGTTAGTTAGGCTTCGGAGCTTCTGCTTTCGGAGCCTCTGCTTTCGGGGCCTCTGCTTTTGGAGCCTCTGCTTTGGGAGCTTCTGCTTTGGGAGCTTCTGCCTTGGGAGCTTCTGCCTTGGGAGCCTCTGCCTTCGGTGCTTCTGCCTTGGGAGCCTCTGCCTTCGGTGCTTCTGCCTTCGGTGCTTCTGCCTTCGGTGCTTCTGCTTTCGGTGCTTCTGCTTTCGGTGCTTCTGCTTTCGGTGCTTCTGCTTTCGGAGCCACTGCTTTCGGAGTCACTGCTTTCGGAGCCACTGCTTTCGGAGCGTCTGCTTTCGGAGCCACTGCTTTTGGAGCCTCTACCTTGGGTTCTTCAACCTTTTTCTCGGCGAGGAGTTCAGCCCGTGTTTTGGAGATGGAATCCACCACGAAGCTGCGAACTTTGAAGACTTTGCCCTCGAGCTTTTTCTCCTTGGCGAGTTTCTTTTTGTTCTCTTCCAGCTCCTTGGCGAAACTCTCGTCGGCTTTCTTCTTCTCTTCATCGTTTTCCTCTTCGCCTGGCTTGCGGGCTTGGGGGAATTCGGCGGAGACCTTCACCGTCAATGCCAACTCGTTTAGGTCGTTTTTCTCACCAGCGGCGATCTCGTAAACAAATCCATCAAACGTCTTGATGGTAAAAACACTGGCTGTGGGCTCTTTGGCAGCTTCCCCAACCATGATGTCTTCAAATTGAGGGCTGCTAAAGGCACTTTTCATCGATGATACTTTGGTGTCATCTACCGCTTCATCCGCTTTGGCATCAGCCAGGACAAATTCCCCGGTCACTACCTCGCGAGACAGACTCCAGTCCTCCTCCGGCTTGGCGGTTTTCCGGGAAATGGATTTGATCTTGGTGACTTCAAAGAATGAATTATCCAACCATTCAGAAGCCTTGGTTTCGGCGTTTTTGAAGGTTTCGTTCACGATGTAAACCGCTTCGCTGGCGCCCTTTTTGACATAGCGACCGACATCATTCATCATCATCCCGCCGCTGAAGGGATTGGGCCGACCCTCTGAGGTTTCATGGACTTTGCCGAGCCAGAGAGTTTCCTCTTTTCCGTCCGCCATCGTCACGGAGAGGCGGGTGGCGGCCTCTTCACTGGAGACGCCTTCAGCCGCTGGGTCGAGTAGTTTGACTCGTCCATACTGGCTTTTTTGCAATGGCACTGGCTGAGCGATTTCGAGATCGGAAATAATCCGAATCAACTCGAGAACCTTCTTGCTGTCAGCGGCATAGCCAGCTCGCTCGGCGACCTCCCAGAATTCATTACCACGATTGATGGTCAGGGTATTTTCTTTGTCAGAAAGCCGAATTTTCGACACATCATTGATTTTGAATTCGGGAAAGATTTTTCGCTTTTCTTCCGATGATTTAACCGTGGTCACTCCCGATCCACGACTCGCGCATTTGACGATTCCGAAAACGACGGCGCTGATGACCAGCACCCCGAGTAAACGTATCAGAGTTTTCAGTCCCATAATCTTAAGTAATCAGTTGTTGAATTAATGGTTCAGATACTTCCAGTTTGAATAATCAAATTATCTGGCGGCAGTTCTGGTTCTCCGGTAAAGGGCGAGCCCGATGCTTGCGACGATGATCGCGATTGGCATGCCCAGGAAGTTGATATTCTTGAAGAAAGACTGTTTGCGCTTGAAATCGGCAGTGACGTCCTTTTCCAGCTCGCGAGCCTTTTTACTAAATTCAGCAGTTTCCTTGCGCAGTTTTTTGATTTCGTTTTGAACTTCGTCACTGACCAGCGCTTCCTTGATGTTACCGGGAGACTGGGCCAGCAACTCGCTCAATTTGGCTTGGGCAGCTTGCTCTTTTTCGCGGAAACTGGCCAGTTCAGTTGAGAATTTCGCCTCAGCTTCCTGCAACC
>JBGSJM010000410.1:0-5774 GCA_041742015.1 Verrucomicrobiales bacterium
TTTAAGATGAAAATATTTCCTCGGCGAGATTGACTGTCCAGTGCGCCTCACCGAAATTGAAAATTCATGCGCAAAGACCGAATTGACAACGTGGTAAAGGACTGGAATGACGAGCGGCCTGAATTATCAACGGAAGCCCTGGGACTAGTTCTTCGGATTCAAGCCCTCGCCAAAGCCCACGCCGTTCAATTGACGGAGACCTTGAACTCTCTATCCTTGGAATGGTGGGAATACGATGTGCTTTCAGCGCTAAGGCGTCAGGGAGCGCCCTTTCAACTTTCAGCCAGTGAGATTACCAAGTGTTCGATGATCTCTCCCGGAGCTGTTACCAACCGCATTGATCGACTCCTTGATCGCAAATTGGTGAATCGAATTGAAGATCCAACTGATCGGCGTAGAGTCCTCGTGGCACTTTCAGACGATGGTGTGTCTCTGGTTGATCGCGCCAGTGAAGCTCGATTTGCCAGTGCCGACAAAGCAGTAAGTCGCCTCTCTGCCGCACAACGCAGCCAGCTTGATGATTTGCTGAGAGTGTTGTTAGGTTCGGAATCCTGACCTTGAAATTTTGAATGATTGACATCCCTTTTAGAAGTAAGGAAACCAGCTGGCTTTCCTTTAATGCCAGAGTTTTGCAGGAGGCGTCCAATCCGGAAGTCCCATTGTTGGAGAGAATTAAGTTTCTGGGAATCTATAGTTCCAACATGGACGAATTTTTCCGAGTGCGGGTAGCCACCTTAAAACGACTGGTTTTATTAAACAGTGACTGGAAAGAACTTAACATTCCTGATCCCAAAGATACCCTTTCCAAGGTAAACCGCATGGTAGCCAAAATGGCATCGGAGTTTGACGCGGCTTACCGGGCTGTCCTGGACGACCTGGCCAAAGAAGGGGTTATCCTCATCAAAGATTCGATGGTTCCCGAAGAGTTACAATCTCATGTCAGCAACTATTTTCAAACTAAAGTGAAGCCGTTTGTGCTGCCGATTATGCTCAAACAATCGGCAAAACTGCCAAATTTGAACGACATGCCGATGTATCTGGCGATCAGGCTTTCCAAATCCAGTGGGGGCCGGCCCGCTTACGCTCTCATTCAAATACCATCCGAACTTCCCCGGTTTTTCGTTCTTCCAAAGGTCGGTGACAAACAATATGTCATGTTCCTGGATGATGTGATTCGTTTTGGGCTGCCTCTCGTCTTCGCCGCCCTGCCCTATGATCTCATTGACTCTTATGCCATTAAATTCACGCGTGACGCCGAGTTGGAGGTTGATGACGACTTTACGGAAAGTTTTTACGAAAAAATGGCAGACGGACTCAAAGCCAGGGAGGTTGGTGATCCGGTCCGGGCCAATTACGACAAAAATTTTCCGCAGCGCTTTCTTCAATTAATTCTCCAAAAACTGGGTCTGACCAACTCGGAATCCCTGTATCCCGGTTCCCGCTACCACAACCGCCGGGATCTGCTAAGTTTCCCAAACCTGGGTGGTGACAGTTGGATCTACGAAAAGATCGCTCCGATTAAACACCCGTTGTTTAAGAAAAATCTGAATTATGGGATGTTTGCCGCCATTCGCAAGTCAGATGTCCTCCTCCATTTGCCCTACCATTCATTTGGTCATTTCATCGATCTCATTCACGAAGCCGCCATCGATCCCTACGTCCAGTCGATCCAAATGACCCAGTATCGCCTCGCGAAGGGTTCCCAAGTCGCAGCGGCCCTCCAGTCAGCTGCCTTGAATGGGAAGGAAGTCAGTGTTGTGGTTGAACCACAGGCAAGATTTGATGAAAGTGCCAACATCCGTTGGGCCAGTCTTTATCGGGACTCCGGGGTAAAGGTGGTTCTCGGCGTCTCTGGATTAAAAGTGCATTCAAAAATGCTGCTGGTAACCCGAAAAGAGGGCCGGGAAACCAAGTTCTATACCGCTTTGGGAACCGGCAACTTTAACGAAGACTCTGCATCCATCTTTGCTGACCATTTGCTGTTTACCCACAACCAGGAAATCGGAGCGGATGTTGCGGCCATTTTTGAGTTTTTTCGCCGATCTTATCGACCCGCAAAACTGCGGCATCTTGTCGCTGCGCCTTTGATGTTGCGTCAGTTTCTAGAGGGTAAAGTGAGCCGTGAAGTGGAAAACCACAAACAGGGAAAACCCGCAGGCCTCTCTTTGAAGGTTAACAATCTATCCGATTACGAAACCGCCAAATTACTTTACCACGCTGCGGATGCTGGAGTTCCAATCCGAATTATTGCCAGAGGGATGTATTCGCTGGTCCATAACACAAAAAGTTCCGGAAATGGCATCGAAGCGATTGGCATCGTTGACAAATACCTGGAACATTCCCGGGTCCTGATTTTTGAAAACAACGGTGATCCAGAAGTTTTTCTTTCCTCAGCCGATTTCCTTCCCCGAAACTTTGATATGAGAGTGGAGACGGTGTTTCCGGTGTTATCAAAAAAACTCGCCAGACAGTTGATTCGGTATTTTGAAATTCAATGGAGCGACAATACTAAAGCGAGAATTCTCGACGCAGACTTGAGCAATCAATACCGAACCAGGGCTGAAAACGAGCCCAAAATTCGCGCTCAATTTCAGATTCCGGAAGTTTTGATTGCCAAAGTCACGCCCGAAGTTTAGTCGCTCGAACAACAAGAGAAAGCGTAGAATGAGCAGCTTCCAAAGTATCCAAAAAAATTAAGGCTAAACAGGGCACAATCGAAGACTGTACCCTGTTTAATCAGGGGAATTAAACCCTGTTAAATCATTTAGGCACATTTTTTATTTGTGGCCTTTTTCGGCTTGTTTCGCAGGCCCTTTTGGGGTTGAGAGATAGGCAACTAGATCTCGAATTTCCTGTTTTTTCAGCAGATAGTTCATTGGTGGCATTGCCGAGATGGGCGGAGTAACTTTGAAGACATCACTCATCGGAAAGCTTTTTTCTATGAGAGTTCCAGTTGTGGGATCAGTGACCTTGAGAACGACTTCTTTCTCATCCTGACGGATGAGGGTACCTCCGGCACTAGATCCGTCCTTTAAGTTGACGATGGCGATGCCGTAGCCGGGCTGAACGACTTGATTGGGATTGATAATTGATTCAAGAATGTATTTTTTGTCACTCCGGGAGGCGACATCGGTCAAATCAGGGCCAGCTTCACCACCATCCTTGTCCATCCGATGGCATTTGGCGCACTGCCCGGCTGCGTGAGTTAAAAAGATGGTTTTGCCCCTGTCTGGATCGCCACCCTCGAGACAAACTTCAAAGGCGGCATTGGGATTGGCCGAAAAATTGGCTTGGTAAGCGGATAGGGCTTCTTTAACCTTCGGGGCGCTTAATTGACTGGCGGCTTCAAGAAGATCGAGCACGGCACCTGGTCTTTCATGGGCGATTTTTGCGATGCGCTCGGCAAAAAACTCTTCGATCTGTGGACTGGAAACGCTCACCAGGTTGCGAAACGCGGCCTGCCGATCCAGAATGTTTTCGGAATTAGCCATTTTCAGAGTTTCGACGATTCCTTTGGCCGGTTCAACTTTCAAAAGCTCGGCGGAGGCGGTGGCTCGGACTCCGGCTTTTGAATCGGCGAGGAGTTTTTCCAAGAACGGCATGAGAGCCGATGGATTTTGAGCGGCCAATCCACGGATGGCGCCGGTCCTGGCCTCTTCAGATGCTGTTTGATCCTGAATCAAGGTCGAAAGCAGAATTTCCGGAACTGGGGTGTGATATTGCAGCGCAACTCCCGCTGCTTTTGCGAGCAGGTTTCCATCCACATTTTCGAAGACTTTGCTGAACCCGTTCTTGACGGCCAATTCGATATTGACTCTTTTTGATGGGTCGAGGGGACGATAAAAACCGACAGTGGGATCGACCGCAGTAGGTTTGGGCCACTCAGCCAAGGCATCAAGCGCTTGGGATCTCATGATTTCCGGCAAATGGGGAGCTGCGGCATAATTGATAAGGCGCTGGGCGCATTCTGCAGTGCCAATTCGGAAGTTGGCATTGATGAGGCGGTGTTGAATAATCCAGTCTTGATGGTTTTCCGGAAGTCGGTAGCCTTCTGCCCGGGTGATGTATTTTTCGATATGGCCAGCCAAGTCCGCTCCAGCGGTGGGCAGATCCAAATCGTTGATGGCGCGGATTACTTCGAAGCGGATTTTTTCATCTGAATCGTTCAGAAAATACTTGATGCGTGGATCTTCGAGTTTCCGAAGCGTGAGCACGATGGCAAGGCGAACGGCCGCAGATTCGTGGGTCACCAGTTTCAGGACTTTTTCCTTTTCATTCAGATACCAGAGCCCCTGAATACATCCATGACGGAGAAAGACATCCTGGTTATTGTTGGCGGCGAGGATGTCCAGTATTTTCGGTATCGCCTGGGGGATACGACACTTGCCCACTCCGATCGCAGCGAAACATTTTACTTTTTGGGACGGGTCATCTAGCGCCAGTTCCAGCGCTTTGCCGGAGGATTCCAATCGGGAATCCGCCAGAATTTTGGCGGCCTGGACCCGAACTTCCTCGTCCTTGTCTTTGAGCAGCGCGATGTGGTTGGCATAAAGCGATTCTTCCTTCCGGGCTAGTTGTCCCAGCCCCCAGAGTCCGTGGAGGCGGCTCAAGCGGTGATCGGTTTGTGCAGCGGCTTCTTTAAACAGCTCGACCTGGTTGCGGGCGACGAGTTCGAATTGAGCCCGCTGCCGGACGCGCATGTCATCATGGGTCAGGAGCAGAGCAAGGTCGGCATCTGCTTTTTTCGAAAAATTGCTGACTAGAAGTGAGTTGGTGACCTCCATTACCTCGCTTTTTAGCTTCTTTTCATCAAAGAGGGTGTAGACATTTCCGATATCCTGTTTATACCAGCCATTGTTGTTGAAACAGCAGAGATACATTTTTCCGTCAGGGCCGAATTCGACATCGGTATTGCCCAGACCAACCATGAATTTCTCGTGATGGTCGAGCTTAAATCCCGCTCCGTTAGGCTTAACTGTGAAGGCTTCTAGATCTCCGTGGGCTCCACCGAAATTACAAACCCAGAAATGTTCTGCGTAACGGTCGGGCATGGCGGTAACTCCATAGTTATAAACAAAGCCACTTGGTCCCCATGAGACTTTGGCGATCGCTGGCAGGGCAAATTCAGGGCGGTTTTTTTGGTCGGGATCCCAGATGCCCTCGGTCATCCAGGGATTCATCGCCATGGTTTGACGATCTGGATGGGAGTAGTCCGGGGTGCGAAGGCCATATTGTTGTTTGAAATTTATCAATGCCTGGTGACCATGGTTCCATCCCGTATCGCCACCTTCGATAAGGTAGACGAGGCGCCCCTTGTCCCCGACATCAGCGTTGTTATCGCAGGTGAAGAGATTGCCGTACTGGTCAAAAGCAAGTTCCTGGGGGTTGCGAAGTCCTCGGTAGTATTCTTCCAGGTTTGAGCCATCGGGGTCGCAGCGAAAAACGGCTCCTTCCATGGGGCGGCTGTAGTGGCGGCCTTCTTTGGTCGTGAAGGTGTAGCCCCGGTCGCCGATGGACCAGTAAATTTTTCCGTCGGGTCCATGAATCAGCCCGTGCATGTCATGGCCGGAGAAGCTCATCCGCACCCCGAAGCCATCCTGGAGGGATTCCTTCTTATCGGCTTTCCCATCACCATCACTATCGTTTAATTTCCAGAGATGGGGAATATTGGTGTAGTAGATTGAACCGTCTGCCGTGGAGAGAAGGCCGATGCCGGGGCCGTCGAGAACGTCGTTAAATCCATCGGCCCAGACTTTGCTGGTATCAGCCCGGCC
>JBGSJM010000411.1:0-6249 GCA_041742015.1 Verrucomicrobiales bacterium
TCATTATGTGGGAGCAGAGATTCCGATTTTGGGAAGCAACGCCAAATGGGATCCAAATGGCGAATGGTTTGTTGCAGAAGGGGATGAAAGTGATGGCACGCTCGTTAATTTTCATCCGGAACACGCCATTTTACTAAACATTGAGGCCGAACACCTGGATCATTACAAAGGTGGGATCAATGAGATTCTGGAAGTCTTTACTCAATTTTGTGACCAGACCAGTGGAAAAATTATCTATTGTGGAGATGATCCATATGCCTCTAAAGTCTGTGCCAACCGCAGCAATGCAATTAGTTATGGTCGGGGAGAAGGGTGTGATTTTCAGGCAGTGGACTTGGCAGCGAGAGTGGCTGGAACCGAGTTCACGGTTTGGCGTCGGGGAGAGAAGCTGGGGCGCTTGCGGCTTGGTATTCCAGGAGCCCATAATGTTCTTAATTCTTTGGCTACGGTTGTGTTGGGGCTGGAGGCGGGAGTCTCATTTGACCGGATTTCCGAAGCTCTTTCCAGTTTCCGAGGGGCAAAAAGACGTTTTGAAATCAAGCGTCACGGCGAAAAGGTGACGATAGTGGATGACTACGGGCATCATCCATCTGAGATTGCTGCCACTCTCGAAACCGCCCGGTCACAACACCAGGGGCGTTTGATATGTCTGTTTCAGCCTCACCGCTATACCCGCACGCAACTCCTCCGTGATGAATTCGGTGCTTGTTTCAACGGGGTGGATGAACTGTGGGTTACCGATATCTATCCGGCGAGCGAAAAGCCGATCGAAGGCATTAACGGACAGACGATAGTCGATGCAGTAGGTGAATTTGGCGATGTTCCGCTTACCCAATATCACCCTAATCTGAAGACCTTGCATCTGGAAATCGGGCACCGGCTCCAACCGGGGGATTGGGTCTTAACTCTGGGGGCGGGGAATATTTATGAAGTGGGAGATCGGCTGAATAAGGATCTCACCACTCTGGCCAAGCTCGAACAGTTTATGGCTGATGAAGGTGGAGTCTGCAGTCTGTATGAACCGATGCGAAAACACACGACCATGAAGGTGGGCGGCCCTGCTCAATTTTGGGTCGAACCGACCACCATCGAAGCTCTCGGTCGGTTAATCAAACATTGTTCCACTGTTGGATTGCCTCTGCGCGTCATTGGACGGGGCTCAAATTTATTAGTTCGCGATGGTGGCATTTCCGGAGTGGTTGTAAACCCGGTAAAAGGAGATTTCGCCAGGTTGGAAGTCCTCAATGATAGCACCATCGTTGCCGGAGCCGGCGTGAAATACAAAGCCCTCGCCTCGGCAGCCCAAAGTGCCGGAATCGGCGGATTCGAATGGATGGAGGGAATTCCCGGGGCAGTAGGGGGCAGTTTGCGGATGAATGCCGGAGCGATGGGAGTTGAAACTTTTGATCAGGTCATCAGTGTGAAAATGATCGATGCTGACGGTAATTTGTTTGAGAAGACCAAAGCAGAGATTGCCCACCATTATCGGAATGTTCCCGAGTTGGTCCATAATATCGCGGTGTCTGCGATGTTTGTAGGTCAACCTGCCTCAGCCGCAGATATTGCAGCGAAAATGGAGGCGTCCAAAGAAAAGCGCAAAACCTCCCAGCCAGTTGCAGCGAGTGCAGGTTGTGCGTTCAAAAATCCGTTACCAACACTTGGCGCCGGAAAATTAGTGGATGAACTCGGTCTCAAGGGCTGTGGGGTTGGTCAGTCCAGAGTCAGCATGGTGCATGGTAATTTTATCGTCAATGAAGGTGGCGCTCGGGCACGGGATGTTCTTGATTTGATCGAATTCATCACAAAAACAGCAAAAAAAGAGCGAAATATCGATCTTGAGACAGAAGTACAGATTATCGGGCAAGACGAACCTGTTTAGATGTGTTAACTTCATTACAGCTATGAGTGATTATCCGTTTAAGGAACCAGTAAAGAACCCTTTTTCCGCAAAACCTAAACAGCCTGATACCAATTTGGATCAATCCAATCGGGTTCAGAATGTCAATCATTCATTAGCTACGACGAGGCACGAAGTCTCCATCCCAGTGCCCAATGAGATTCTGCCACCATTGTCGATGGAGGAGAAAAGTTGCCGCTCCTGCCAGTATTTCGATTTTGATAAAAAAATTGAAAGGCATGATGCTTATGCCGGAGAGTGCCGGAGGCATGCCCCGGTTCCCGGTCCAGAAGTTCTGGCCTGCTGGCCCAAAGTAACCTGGAAAGGCTGGTGTGGGGAATGGGAAAATGGGGTTAGTCACGAAGACATGGTCCGGATGGCTCGGGATATCGGTGAAAGTATCGGTCAGAGTCAGGATAGATACTAAAAACGAAGATAGATCTTCTAAAAAAGCTTCGTAATTTCCGATAACAAGTTTCAACACCCAATTTAACGGGGTACGGTCAGTCATCCAACAGGGTACGGTCTGTCACCTAACAGGGTACAATGCCTCATACTACAGGGGACCCTTAACTATTTTTTGATTAAAAGTAAGATGAAAAAAGACGTCTCCGGATTAAATGTGGCAGTCCTCGCAGGAGGGCCTGGAAATGAACGCGCTGTCTCACTGGCCTCCGGAAACGGAGTTGTCAAGGCGCTCCAGGGGGTGGTTGGGAAAGTGGAGTTGGTGGATATTTCCGGTTCTGATTTTGAACTTCCAGGTGATGTGGATATTTGCTTCAATGTCGTTCACGGAACCTTCGGAGAAGACGGTGTTCTTCAATCCGAGTTGACTCGCCGGGGAGTCGCGTTTACCGGGGCAAGGGAAGCCAGCTCGCGACTTGCTTTTGACAAAGTGAAGAGCAAGGAACGCTTTGTGGCTCATAAGGTTTGCACACCCAAATCTTCAGTCGTGATGGTCGATGAATGTAATATCTCACCGGTGGGATTGCCCTGTGTGGTCAAGCCACCTCGCGAAGGCTCCAGTGTTGGTGTTCACCTCGTCCATACTCAGGAGCAGTGGGATGCGGCAGTGGTTGATGCTGGTAAATACAGCGATGATATTTTGGTAGAGGAGCTGATCGTCGGGAAAGAACTGACCGTGGGAATTGTGGGGACGGTGGCTCTTCCAATTGTGCACATTCAGCCACGGTCCGGGTTTTACGATATGCGCAACAAATATCCCTGGATGACTGGTGTGGGTGGGTCGGATTATTATTGCCCGGCGGAACTGTCTCCAGAGCTGACTCAATTGGTTCAAAAAGAGGCGCTGAAAGCACATCAATCACTTGAAGTGGAGGTTTATTCTAGAGTGGATGTCATGCTGAGTTTGGTTGATAATCAACCTTATGTTCTGGAAGTAAACACCTTACCTGGTATGACAGAGTCCAGTCTGCTTCCCAAAGCTGCCGCAGCGGCGGGTATGGATTATCCGGCTCTTTGCTTGAAGATTCTTCTGCATTCTCTGGATTTGGACAACTAAGAGTCACAATAAAAAAATAATTGTGACTTTGAAATCGGGTTAATTTCATGTTTATTAAGAATGTTAACTTACCAAGGGATTCTTATGAACGAAGAACTGGAATTAATCGAGTCACCTTTAGACGGTCCATTTAAGCCTCTGACCAATGTTAGATGATTCCGGAAAGTTAGACGGTTTTCGGCCTGACAGAAACAGATCCCGGCGGAGGCGGGTCCAACGGAGAGTGCCACCAGTCAGAGACTTTTTTGATATCTCAAGAAATGAGGTGAGCTATCATTCCGTGAGGCGAATGGAACGGTATCGCATGCGACGGACAATGTGGTTCGTCAAGTTGTCCGCAGCTTTGTTGTTTGGTTTGATTTTGCCTTTCGCCATTAAATGGGGATATGATCGTTTTCTGTGTGAAAGTGATTATTTGAGGTTGCGTCATGTTATCATTGATACAAGCGGGACGCTTGATGAGGCTGCGATCATGGCGGAGTCCGGTGTTGAGGTGGGGAACAGTCTGTTGCGCTTGGATCCAGATGTGATTCAAAGCCGAATAGCAGCATTGCGAATGGTTGAGAGTGTGGAAGTTTCACGGCGATTTCCTGACAGTGTCTTGATCAAGGTTATGGAACGGATACCGCAGGCGTGGTTGTATTGTCCTGATCTTGGAATCCTGCCACATCAAAGCGGAGGTTATTTGATTGATGATAATGGAGCGTGTTTTGTCTGTTCCGATGAATGTGAATTGTGGTCATTACTTCCGATTATAGAGGTTTCGGGGATGGTCCATCCTGAGAGTAGGGTAGCGGGCGATTCGGACAGGCTTCTTCGGGCGATTAAATTGATAAAGGCGAATAACATTCTTTTCGCTAAGAGAGGGATGTCTATAATCAGGGTAATAGCTCTAAGCGATTGGGGGCTGCTCTGCCAATACCCGGGGGATTTTGGGGTTACCTTTGATTGCAATCGCATCGAAGGTGGATTACAAGATCTGGATGAAATTTTAGAAAAGGCGGCTTCCGCAAATCTTTCATTGGCTTCGGTTAATCTGGTCACAGTGAAAAACATTCCGGTAACCTTTCATCCTGGTGGTGACATTACGAAGTGGTAAAGTTCCTTCTTGGAGCGAAAAACCTTAAGGAATCTTAGTAAATTTGACAAAAACGCTTGCGGGAGAAATTGGGCGGTGGTTTAGGTGTGATTACCAATCTACTTTCTAATTGGCTTCCTCATAAACCGTTCTACCATATATGGCCTCTTCAAATATCTACGCTGGTCTTGAGATCGGGACATCCAAGGTGTGCCTAGTCGTAGGAGAAGTGCGGGGCGATGGAACACTTAAGATCCTCGGGGTGGGGCAGCATCCGTCTGCCGGGGTGAGAAAGGGGGAAGTGGTGGATAGCGAGACGGTGCAAGCCTGTTTGCATGAAGCTATCACCAAAGCTGAAGAGCGAAGTGATGTCGAGATAAATACTGTTTTTTTATCAGTTACAGGTGCTCATATTCACGGGATTAACAGCCGTGGTGCCATTAGGGTGGCTGAAGGTGAAGTTACCTCCGAAGATCTAGATGAGGTCAAAAAGAAATGCCGGGAGGTCCAAGTTCCACCAGAAAATGGGTTCATTCACTCGATCATCCAACATTATTATGTGGATGATCAGGAAAAGATTGTGAACCCAGTGGGAATAAACGGCCAAAAACTTGAGGCGGATTATCATATCATTCATGGAATCAAGACCCGGATTCAGAATTCGATCAAATGTGTTCGGGAGGCTCAATTGGAGGTGGAGGATATTGTTTTTGCTCCCGTGGCCTCTGCTCAGGTTGTGCTTGATCGTGGTGCAAAACATCGAGGGGCTCTTTTATTGGACATTGGTGGAGGGACAACTGATTACATTTGTTATGTGGAAGGTGCTGTTGTTGCTAGTGGTTCCGTAGGCGTGGGTGGGGATCATATCACCAACGACATCGCGCTGGTGTTAAAGGTGCCGCTTGCCCGGGCAGAAAAATTAAAGGTAACTTATGGCAGTGCGTGGTTGAACGACATCAACCCAAATGAAAAGGTTCCGATCGCGGGAGAGGGTTCTGAAACGGTCGAGCGCTTTTTAATTTGTCAGATCATAAATGCTAGATTGACCGAATTATTAACTTTGATAAATAATTCGCTTGCGTTTGACAACATTTTGGCAAAGAATGTTGCCGGAGTTTACCTGACGGGTGGTTCAAGTCTCTTAACAGGGTTGGACGATTTGGTTTCAGATATCTTTGGATTGCCAGTTTCTAAAAATGGTTCTACATCGACATCCGGTCCGGCTGCTCTGTTTGAAAATCCGCAATATGCGACACCTGTTGGACTGATTAGATATGCTCAGTTGTTGAATTCCCAACGGCCCAAGGCCGGAAGTATTTCAAAAATTGGGAGGAAATTTGAAAAGTTGTTTGGCCTTGGCCGTTAAATACATTGTCACATTAGAGGCGTTTTGGACCATTACCACAATACTTGCCAACCTTACTACACGAAAAACCATTAGACATGATTGAGTATAACCATTCTCAGAACTCCGGATTACCAGTGGGGGATATTTCCTTCAAAGTGATAGGAGTGGGAGGGTCTGGAGCGAACGTTTTGGATCGTCTAGCCCTTGAAGGAAGCGATGACGCCCAGTTGTTGGTGCTGAATACCGATATTCGAAAATTGTCGAGTTCTGTATCAAGTCAAAAAGTTCAGCTTGGTGCCACTTTGCTGAAGGGGATGGGAACTGGAGGGGATCCGGATCTCGGAAAGCAAGCTGCCATTGAAGCCGCAGATGAGATTCGTGAATCGCTCAAGGGTTATGATATG